>NZ_JBCARA010000003.1:0-499969 GCF_038419725.1 Roseateles sp. PN1
AACCGCGGCTATGTGATGGAGTCCGGCGAAGTCACCATGAGCGGGGAGGGCATGAGCTTGCTCAATGACCCGAAGGTAAGGGCGGCTTATCTGGGTGAGTAAATCGCGTCAGTGAAGCGTGTGAGTGGAACGGGCGAACACGCCCGTTCTAGGCCTTGATCGAACAGCTCGGCTTGTGAGAAGCCGAGCTGTTCCGTCCTCACTTCTTCTTGTAGCTGAACTTCTGCCCACTGACGGTGGCTTCATACATCAGCCCGCCCTGAGGCAGGGTGAAGATGGCCATGCCGTGGTTGTAAGCGCCGACCGATTTGGCGTTCTCGCGGTCGCCGCTGATCTGTGCCGATGAGCCGGTGGTGCTGGTCTTGGCGCCCGCGCCTGCGGTGATGGCCACGGCAGAGGCCTCGGCGCCGAATTCGAACTCACCCTTGGTGAAGGTCTTCAAGGCCGCCTGGTCTTCGAAGTAAATGATCTGGCTGAAGCCTTGGCCGCCGAGTTGGAAGCCCACGCTGAGCTGAGTCATCGAGGTGTTGCCGATGTGCTTGCCCTTTTCGTAGACACGGCCTTGGCCGTAGGCGCCGCCGATGCCAAAGCCAGCCTTGCCGATGGTCGGGAAGACCGCATAGCCATAGGCCGTCTCAGCGATCTTGCCGCTCTGCTCGGCCTTGGCAAAGGCTTTGATGGTGTTCTGGTACTGATCCGCCCAGGCGGGCGTGGCGGCCAGGCTCAGGACGGAGAGCCCAAGCGCAGAGAAGAAAAGTCGTTTGTTCATGAACATTCCTTGCGGTTGAAAGAACGGGAGGTCAGCGTGGTGTCGCTGGCTGGTCGTTGCTGGGTGCTGTTTCGAGCGCCACTTTGATCGGGCCGACCAGGTCCAGATGCACATCGCGCTGCGGGAAGGCGATCGAAATGCCGGCGGCAGCCAAGGCGTCGTTGATGGCAAAGCGCAAATCGCTGTCGACACCTGCGCCGCTGCGCGGGCCGTTGAGGCGGAACCAAAACTGCAGACGCAGGCTCAGCGCATCGGCAGCGAAGTCATCGAAGAAAACCTCGGGCGGTGGGTCTTGTAAAACGCTGGGGTGATTGGCGGCGCAGTCGGTGATCAATTGCGTGGCCCGGCGCACATCGGAGCCATAGGCCACGCCGACCAGAATCACGCGGCGAATGTCCGGGCTGCTGCCGTTCCAGTTGCTGACCTGATTTTCAAGCAGGGTGGAGTTGGGCACGATGGCATCAATGCCGTCAAAGCCGCGCAAGGTGGTGGCGCGCAAATCTACGGTTTGTACCGTGCCCGAGATGCCGCCGACCGAGACAATATCGCCGACCCGGATCTTGCGCTCGAACAAGATGATGATGCCGCTGATCAGGTTCTTGATGACGTTTTGCGCGCCAAAGCCAACGCCAATTGCCAAGGCGCCACCCAGGAAGGCAAAGGCGGTAATCGGGATGCGTGCCAGCTTCAGCACGATCATCAAGACGACCAGCAGCAAGATGGTGTTCAACCAGCGCCGCAGCACGCGCGCCAGGGCCGCCGAGAGGTGCAGGCGCCGCGCCATCTGATTGATCAGCACGCTAGACAACCAGCGCGAGAGGCCGTAGCCCGCGCCCAGCATGATCAGGATGCCCAGGCTCTTTCCCACGGTCACGCCGTAGTCGACGGTGACGATATTGCCGTCGATCTGGGTGTTCTCGGTGGCGCTGAAGAGCTCGTAGTTCCAGAGGGTTGCGGCAAAACTGGCCGACCAACTGGCCAACTGCCTGAGCCAGCTTCTGGCATCGTCGGGCTGCAGGCCCAGGCCCATATCGGCGCGGCTGCGGGTCAACAAGAGATGGGCGCGATTGAGCTCCGCAATCAAGCGCTCCTGCACACTCAGCTGGGTCTGCAAGGCCGTCAAGATGCGCTGCTGTTCCGCCCGGTGAATGTCATCAAGAGGCATGTCCTGCACCCGCGCCTCCTGGCTGCGCAACTCGGCGCGCACGAAGTCGCCTTGCTTGGTCGCACCTTGCAGCCGCCCCAGCACCAATTCCTCGCCCCGCGTGAGGCTTGCGGCTGCAGCTTGCTTCTTTTCGGGACTATCGCCTGCTGCCCAGGCGGCTTGGCGGGTTTGCCAAAGACGGGTCTTCTCCCGGGCCAGGGACTCCAGTTCCCGCAAACCGCTCAGCGCCATGCGCATGGCTTCAAGCTCCAGACGAAGGCTCTCGGCGCCCGAGCTAGGAAGCTCGGCGCTTTGCAGTCGCCCCATCTGGGCTTCGAGCTTGATGCGCTCGGCCGTCGCGCGGTCTTTGTCCTTGGCGAACTCTTTGGTCAAGCGGCGCAATTCGGTGTCAGAGAGTTCCTGATGCGGACTGACGCGGTCCACTTCGGCTTGCAGCCATGCGATGGGCTGCGACAGGTTCTCCAAGGCATCGCGCGCCTTGCTGCGGGTTTGATCGGCCTGCAGCAACTCCAGGTCGGCCACTTCGGCTTGAATCTGACTCAGTTCCAGCTGTGCCGCGGCATTCTTCTGCCCGTCGCCGAGGCGGAGTTGAGCGGCTTGGTCTTTGCGCCGGCGCAAAGTGGCATCGGCGTTGTTGCGCGCTTCCACTGCGGCGGCCACCTCGGCGTCCAGCGCCTTGCCTTGCAGCTTCAGCGCCGATTGGCGAGTCAGCAGGGCATCGAGCTGATCACGCAGCGCATCGACGTCGATCATGCTGTAGGGCGGCAGACCTGGCAGTGGTGTGCGCGAGGCGGCTGCAGGCCCGCTTGCGGCGTTGGCATTGGCGCTCGGCTCCATGCTGGTCTGCAGCTGAGCGGACAGCAGCATCAAGCGGCGTGCGGCGGCCAAGGTGCGCTCAGGCAGCAAGGGTTCGCTGTCGCTGCTTTTCAGCTGCAGTTGTTGGTGCTGGGCTCGCGCGGCGTCCAATCGAGCCGCCCAGTCGGTGCCCGATGGGGCCGCTGAACTGGCAGGCTTGCCGCTGCTCGCAGCCGGCGCCCCAATGCTGTTGATTTGCGTGCGCACCGTTTCCGGCACAAGGCCTTTGGGCAACTCGATGGCCAGCGCCGTGCCGGCGTGCAGACCCAGATGCAAAAGCCCGAGTAGTGCGCCAATCTCAATCAGCCGGCGCAGCCCCGGGGCAAGGGTTGGTGGCTTGAGATTGGCGTTGGCGCTGAGCGGTTTGCTGAACATGGGCGGGGCAGGCGTGGGGGCTTTTGGGTGCAATCCGCAGGGCGGTGGCTAGAAAATGCAAGCCGCGATCCTCGCACGCCTGTGGTCCCCTTCGCCGCAAGCGAGTGGCAAGATTTGAGCTTGCCGGCGTCTTGGGCGGTGCGTGCTGCGCCCGAATTACCCAGGTTCGTACCTCTGATGTAACCCGGAGGTGGGGTGAATCTTGTAATATGGTTACTAATTTTCACTAAGCCGAGTTACACGGCCCTGCGTATGAACAAGACCCTGCTTGCCGTCACCGATCGCATTCGCCAGCGCAGCGCCTCGACGCGTGCAGAGTATTTGCAGCAGATTGACCGCATGGCGGGGCGCAAGCGCGGCGTGGAGCGCATGGGTTGCGCCAATGTGGCCCATGCGGTGGCGGCGATGCCGGCCAATGACAAGTTCCGCATCGTGGCCGAGAAGGGGCCGCATCTGGCCATCGTCACCGCCTACAACGATATGTTGTCGGCCCATCAGCCCTATGAAGCCTACCCGGCGCTGATCCGCGACGAGGCGCACAAGCAAGGCGCCACCGTGCAAGTGGCCGGCGGCGTGCCCGCCATGTGTGACGGCGTCACCCAAGGCCTGCCGGGTATGGAGCTGAGCTTGTTCTCGCGCGACAACATTGCGATGAGCGCGGCCATCGGCCTCAGCCACGATGTCTTCGACGCGGCGCTGCTGCTGGGCATTTGCGACAAGATCGTGCCGGGCCTCTTGATCGGCGCCTTGCACTTCGGCCATTTGCCCTGCGTGTTCGTGCCGGCCGGGCCGATGAGCAGCGGCTTGCCGAACAACGAAAAAGCCAAGGTGCGCGAGCTTTATGCCCAAGGCAAGGTCGGCCGCGAGGAATTGCTCAAGGCCGAATCGGCGGCTTATCACGGCGCGGGCACCTGCACCTTCTACGGCACGGCCAATAGCAATCAGATGCTGCTCGAAGCCATGGGCTTGCATGTGCCGGGTGCCGCTTTTGTTCACCCGCACGACCCGCTGCGCGAAGCGCTGACGCGTGAGGCCGTGCGCAACGCCTTGGCGATCACGGCCAGGGCGCGTTACACCCCCATCGGCCGCCTGGTGGATGAGCGTTGCATCGTGAACGCCATGGTGGCCTTGCTGGCGACCGGCGGCTCCACCAATCACCTGATTCACTGGGTGGCGGTGGCGCGCTCGGCCGGCATCTTGATCGACTGGAGCGATTTCTCTGAGTTGTCCGGTGTGGTGCCCTTGCTGTCCCGCGTCTATCCGAATGGCGCTGCCGATGTGAACCAGTTCCAAGCGGCCGGCGGCCCGGGCTTTGTGATCCGTGAACTGCTGAACAGCGGCCTGATGCATGAGGATGTGCTGAGCGTGGCCGGCGATTCGCTGCGCCCCTTTGCCCGTGTGCCGCATTTGGCCGATGGCCAAGTGGCCTGGCAAGACCTGGCCCCGGCCAGTGGTGACGATTCCGTGGTGCGCCGCGCCGATGCGCCTTTCAGCGCCACCGGTGGCCTCAAGCTGCTGGATGGCAATCTGGGGCGCGCTGTCATCAAGGTCTCGGCCGTGCCGGATGACCGCCACATCATCGAAGCCCCGGCCCGCATCTTCACCACCCAAGAAGCCATGCTGGCGGCGTTCAACGCCGGTGAGCTGGAGCGTGATGTGATCGTGGTTGTGCGCTTCCAAGGCCCGCAGGCCAATGGCATGCCTGAGTTGCACAAGCTGACCCCGCCGCTGGCCGTGCTGCAAGGCCGCGGCTTCAAGGTCGCTTTGGTGACCGATGGCCGCATGAGTGGCGCCTCGGGCAAGGTGCCCGCTGCCATTCATGTCAGCCCCGAGGCCTTGGCCGGTGGGCCGCTGGGCAAGCTGCGTGATGGCGACATCGTGCGCATGGACGCCGTTTCGGGCGACTTGCAGGCCCTGGTGACGGCGCAAGAGTGGGCCGCCCGTGAACACGCGCGGATCACGCCCGAGCAAGTGCTGGAAAACGGCCATGGCCTGGGCCGGGATTTGTTTGCCGGCATGCGCCGCAATGTGCGCACGGCCGAAGAGGGTGCGGTCAGCTGGCTCTAAGCGAGTTCGCATCACCGCGCCTGAAACCCATTCACTAGACAAGAACAAACATGAGCATCAATACCCTCAGCCTGGCCAATTACGGCCCCGTCATTCCCGTCATCGTCATTCAGCGCCTGGAAGACGCGGTGCCGCTGGCCCAAGCCCTGGTGGCCGGTGGCGTGCGTGTGCTGGAAGTGACGCTGCGCACGCCGGTGGCTTTGCAGGCCATGGAAGCGATGGCGCGTGCGGTGCCCGAGGCCATTGTTGGCGCCGGCACCTTGCGTTCGGTTGCGGATGTGAAAGCGGCGCGTGACGCCGGCTGCCAATTCGGCGTCAGCCCCGGTTACACCGACGCCATCGGCGCGGCCTGCCATGAGTTGGACTTGCCTTTGCTGCCCGGCGTGTCCACGGCCAGCGAAGTGATGCAGGCCAATGCTGCGGGCTACAACTTCCTCAAGCTCTTCCCGGCCGTGGCGGTGGGTGGCATCAATCTGCTCAAGGCCTTGGGCGGCCCGTTCCCGGATGTGGCTTTTTGCCCCACCGGCGGCATCACGCTGGAAACGGCGCCGCAGTTTCTGAAGCTGGCCAACGTCAAGGTGTGCGGCGGCTCTTGGTTGACGCCGCAAGACGCGATTGATTCGGGCGATTGGGCCCGCATCACCCGCCTGGCGGCCGAGGCCGCGGCGATTCCGCGCGGCTAAATACCGAGTGCCGGCCGCAAGACCGGCGCCGGCTCAGGTCTGGTCCGGCATCTCGAACACCAGGCAGGTGGTGCTGGCGTGGGCGTACAAGCGCCCGTCATGGCCGACCAAGCTGGCTTCAGCCGTGGCGACCTGGCGGCCTGAATGCACCACCTTGCCGATGGCGCGCACCAGCGGCACCCGCTCGGTCAAAGCGCGCACCAGATTCACCTTGAATTCCAGCGTGGTGTAGGAGCGACCCACCGGCATGGTGGTGTGCACCGCGCATCCCAGAGCCGAGTCCAGCAAGGTGGCAAACCAGCCGCCGTGCACGGTGCCCAGCGGGTTGTAGTGGCGCCGCAGCGGGCGGCCCTGAAAGACGGCCTCGCCAGGTGCGACCGATATCAGCATGAAGTCCAGCGTTTCGGCGATGGGCGGCGGCGGTAGCTCGCCGTCCAGCATGGCTTGCATGGCCTCCAGCCCGCTCAGGTCGCGAACCTGATCCAGGCGGGCAACGCCCACGGCTTGCTGCAGCTTGGCCCGGATGGCGGCCTCTTCTTCCTGCCATTGCTGCAAGATTTGGGCATGGGTGTCGTTCATTTCAGTCGCCTCCCTAGCGGCCCCTTGGCCGGATTGAATTTGTTGGCAAGCCAGCGCATCAGTCGCTGTTGAATCCTTGGGCGCTCAACCAGCGCAAGCCTTCTTCTATGCTGTCGCTGCGCTGATAGAGGGCCAAGCGCTCGGCGCGCTCTTTGAGGGCGCGCACCATCAGTGCGTGAAAACTGGTGGGCAGGATATCGGTCGCGGCCCGCAGGCCGTGGCGCACGCCGTCTTCGAAGAAGCCCCACCACAATTCCAGGGCCTCGGGCGTGCCGCCTTCCCATTGCCTGCCGTCGCTGAGCAGGCCCCAGGGGCGGCCATCACGCATCTGCCAAAGTAGCTTGGCTTTTTTGTGCAGTTGGCGGGCGGCTTCTTCGTTCCACGTGCTGCTGTAATTGGCCATCAAAACATCACCCTGCCAGTGCAAGGTGAACTCGCCATGCTGTGCCCAGTCGCTCATCGCTTTTTCTGTCGTCTCGGGGTTGGGATTTCTTGTTGCCCGAGTGTAGAGCGCCAGACTTGCAGAAGTCTGGCGGCAATGCCGTTCAGGGCATTTGCTGCGCGATTTGACGCAAAGCCTGTTCGAACACCTCGGGCGTCTGTCCGCCCGAGATCAGATGGCGTTCGTTGATGATGATGGCCGGCACCGAGTTGATGCCCTGGCTTTGCCAGAAGGCCTCGGCCTGGCGCACTTCATCGGCGTAGCGGCCCGATGACAGCACCTCGCCGGCCTCGGTCGCGTCGAGCCCGGCGGCCGTGGCGGCCTCCAGCAGCACGGCCGTGTCGCCCGGGTTCTTGCCTTCGGTGAAGTAGGCCTTCAGCAAGGCGTGCTTGAGGGTTTTTTGCGCCTCGCCGCCTGTGATGCCAGCCCAGTGCAGCAGGCGGTGGGCGTCGAAGGTGTTGTAGATGCGGTCGCGTGCGCCCTTGGTGAAGGTAAATCCCAGGGCCGCGCCGCGCTCGCGAATCATCTCGCGGGTTTGCGCCATCTGCTCTGGCGACGCGCCGTATTTACGCGCCAGATGGGCGTTGATCTCTTCGCCTTCCGGCGCCATTTGCGGGTTCAGCTCGAAGGGCTGGAAGTGCAAGTCCACCTGCAGCTCGGGCACGCGAGCCAGGGCCTGTTCGAGGGACTTCAGGCCGATGGCGCACCAGGGGCAAGAAACATCAGAGACAAAATCGATTTTCATAATTTGCGCTCACTGGGCCGCGCCAGGTAGAACCATTCCTGGCCTGGCTGGGCCTTGTTATTGGGGAAAACAATGCGGCCCGCCGCTGGCGCCAGCACCGGGCTGCCGTCGTGGCGGGTGCCGATGCGCTGGCCTTGTTCCACGGCATCAAAGCTGGCCCATTCGCGCTCGAAGCTGTCATCGGCATGTTCCCGGTCGATGACTTCGTAGAGCTGCAGCAACTCGGGCGCGCTGGCCGGCCGGTGGGGTTCAACTGCCGCTGGATCAATCATGCCCAGCAAAACCAAGGTGCGCAGAATCGCCAGGCGGGCCACTTCAGGCGCGCCGGGATCTTGGTGCTGGCCGCATTCCAGGGTGAGGCCATAGCCGCCTTGCGAGCGCATGTACTCGGTCGTGCCAACGCCGTAATGCGGGTCTTGCACCTGGGCCTGGGCGCGCGAGCCGTCGCTGCCTTTGGCGGCACGCCGTTGCAGACCCAGCGCATAGGTGGACAACCAGCCCTCCACAATGCGCGCCGGCCCCAGGCAGGCGGCCATGGCTGCTTCTTGGGCAGCCCAGGCAAAGGGCTCCAACTCGCCTTGGTTGTCGCGCGGGCCCAGCATCACAAAGGGCTGGCCCTGGCCTTGGAAGGAATGCAGGTCCAGCAGCACATCGTGGCTGGCGAGCAAGGGGCATAGGCGCGCGGCGATGCGGTCCTCAAAATCTTGGGCGATCACGGGCGGGCGCAAATTGCGGTTCAGATTGCGCTCACCTTCGCGCCGACCCAGGGCATGCGCCAGCGGGTTGACGATGGGTACCAGGGTGAGTGTGCCGCGCAGCAGCGTCAGGCGGCCACTGTCAAGTTCGGCCATCACGGCCTCAATCGCCTGCACGCCGCAGACTTCATTGCCGTGCACGGCGGCGCTGACCAGCAGGCGAGGGCCGGCTTTGAGGCCCGCAAATTGGTGGCTACGCAGATGGGTGGGCGTTGGAACAGAACTCATGGGTGCGGGTGAATGAGGGTCAGGTCTTGCCTGGAATTGGTTTGAAGTGCAAGTTTCTCATGCACGCCGGGACGGTGCTGTCGCCAGCAGAACACCGGCAAGCGCCATCGCGTAGGCCAGGGCTTGTACGGGGCTCAAGCGCTCACCGAGTGCCAGGCCCACCAAGCCGGTCGCCACCGGCAGGAAGACCATGAACACGCCCGCCTTGGCGGCCGGCACTTGGCGCAAGCCCGTCATCCACAGCCACACCGTCACCATGCTGGCGGCTCCTGCGTAGAACAGTAGCAAGCCCCAGATGGTCAGGCTGGGCAGGCTGAAATCAAAGCTCAGCGCCTGCCACAGGCCCAGCGGTGTCACCAGCACCAGGCCCCACAGGTTGATCAGCGCGCTGATGCGTTTGGGCGAGACCTGGGCGGTGAGCTTTTTGCCGATCACCACATAAGCCGCTTCGCAGAATACCGCGCCGATCAACAGCAGGGCGCCCAGCGCTGATGTTGGCGCGTTGGCTTGCGGAGTGAGCTGTCCGCCGCTCTGGCCGCGCTCCAGCGCCACCAAGGCGATGCCGGCCACGCCCAGGGCAATGCCCCAGCCGACGCGAGCAGCAATGCGCTCACCCAGCAATATTCGGCTCAGCAAGGCCACCGCCGCTGGGATGGCCGCCAAAATCACCCCGGCCACCACGGCTGAGCTGTGCTGCAGCCCGAACAGCAGACAGATCGAAAACAGGAAGTTGCCGATGAAGGACTCCCAGAACAGCAAAACCTTGCTTCGCCGGTCCAGCGCCGCTTCGCCACTGGCTGGCTTGAGCCATGCCGCCATCAACACCGCCGCCATGCCAAAGCGCAGCCAAGCCAGCAAGAACACGGGGAACACGGCTACCAAGAGCTTAGACAAGCCGACATAGCTGCCGACCAAGCTGGTGCTGAGGGCCAGGCAGGCGTAGGCGGCCCAGGGGGTGTGAAGGTTTGGACTACGAGTCATGGCCGGCATCATGCCTTGTGCGGCCAAAGCCCGGGCTAGCGCAGGCTTGTTTTGCGCCATTCGGCGCTGGCCTGAAGGCTAAACTGACAGATCGCCGCCCCGGGCCGCGCCGCTGGCGCAGCGCCACTTCAACTTTTTCGAACTCTTCAACAAGCCTTGAGCTTCCTTTTTCCCTCATGAGCATCGCCTGGACATCTTTCACCCCCTGGACTGCCCTGGCCGGCGGTCTGCTGATCGGCCTTGCCAGCGCCTTGTTTTTGCTCGGCAATGGGCGCATCGCCGGCATTTCCGGCATCGTGGCCAGCCCAATTCGGGCCTTGTTCACCCGCAGCGACTGGCGGCCTGAGCTGACACGCTTGGCCTTTTTGTTGGGGCTGCTGCTGGCCCCCTGGCTGTGGCGCTTGGCTGCGCCATTGCCAAGCGCGCAGGTGGATGTGGGAACCTGGGGCTTGGTCTTCGCTGGACTGGCGGTGGGTGTTGGCGTGCGCCTATCCAATGGCTGCACCAGCGGCCATGGTGTTTGCGGGCTGAGCCGCTTGTCCCTGCGCTCGCTGGTCAATGTGCTGTGCTTCATGGGCGCGGGTTTTGTGACCGTGCTGGTGCTGCGGCATGTTGGGTGAGAGGGCAGGCGTGATGCGATTCGTTTTGGCTTTATTGAGTGGACTTTTGTTTGGCCTTGGCCTGCTGCTCAGCGGCATGACCGATCCGGCCAAGGTCAAGGGCTTTTTGGATTTGTTCGGCGCTTGGGACCCGAGCCTGGCCTTGGTGATGGGCGGGGCGATTGCCATTGGCCTGCTGGCCTTTGCGCGCGCCAAGCGGCGTGAGCGCTCCTGGAGCGGTGATCGCATCGAAATTCCGCAGGACCGGCGCATTGACTGGCGCTTGATCGGCGGCGGCGTTTTGTTTGGTGTTGGCTGGGGTGTTGCCGGCTTTTGCCCGGGCCCGGCCTTGGTGGCCTTGAGCAGCGGTTTGCCTGAGGCTTGGATCTTTGTACCCGCCATGCTGCTGGGCATGGGCTTGGTTGATTTTTTCTCGGCTCGGAATCAGGAGTAGCGCAGATGTTGATCTTTCGCCAATTGTTTGACCCCACATCGTCCACCTACACCTATGTGCTGGGCGATTCGATCTCGGGCGAGGCCTTGATCATTGATCCCGTGTTTGAGAACGAACGCCGAGATATCGCCTTGTTGCGTGAACTGGGCCTGCGCCTGGTGGCCAGCCTGGACACCCATGTGCATGCCGATCATGTGACCGGCGCCTGGCTGCTCAAACAAGCCTGCGGCAGCCAGATCCTGCAGGCCGAGCAAGCGGGTGCTGCCAATGTGGACCGGGCGCTGCGGCATGGGGACCGCGTCACTTTCGGCCAGCGTTTTGTCGAAGTGCGGGCCACACCGGGCCACACCAGCGGCTGCCTGAGCTATGTGCTGGACGATCAAAGCAAGGCCTTCACAGGCGACAGCTTGTTGATCCGCGGCTGCGGCCGCACCGATTTCCAGCAAGGCAGCCCCAGCCAGTTGTACCGCTCGGTGCGCGAGCAATTGCTGAGCCTGCCTGCGAGTTGCTTGCTGTACCCCGGCCATGACTACCGGGGTTTGACGGTGACCAGTGTGGAGGAAGAGCGGCGCTTCAACCCCCGCCTGGGCGGCGACATCAACGAGGCCGACTTCGCCGGTTATATGAACCACCTGGGCCTGCCTCACCCCAAGCTGATGGACATCGCCGTGCCGGCCAATTTGCGCTGCGGTCAACCGCAGGCGCAAGACCTGACCCCGGACGAGATGACCTGGGCGCCGCTCACCTGCAACTTCAGCGGCATCTGGGAGATTCAGGCCAATGCCTTGTATGAACGCCTGGCCGCCAGTGACGGCGCCAGCATCCAGATTGTGGATGTGCGTGAAGCGCCGGAGTTCAGCGATGTGCTGGGCCATTTGCGCGGCGCGCGTTTGCTGCCGCTGTCCGAGTTGGCCCAGCGCGCGACAGAACTCGACGCCAGCCGGCCGGTGGTGGCGGTGTGCCGCTCGGGCGCCCGTTCGGCCCAGGCCACCGTGCTTTTGCGCAAGGCGGGTTTCGGCCTGGTGGCCAATTTGAGCGGCGGCATGTTGCGCTGGCGTGCCGAGGGCCTGCCGGTGGAGGCGGGCGGGCAGTAAACGCGCCGCCGGTGGCGCCAATCCCCAAGCATGTGGAGGGGCGTCGTCGCATCACCGCCACTGTTCACACTTGGGCTTGAAATGCTGGGCCCAAGGGTGATACTCGCGCTCAGCAGGGCCAGCCGCAAGTAGTGTCGCGAGCTTGGGCGTCGCTCCCTGCACGGGGGTGAGCGCATGAGTTTTCTGCCGCAATACCAAAACGATCTCTTCATCAGCTATCGCCGCGCGGCGAATGATTCGCCCGATCGCTGGGTGGACAGCTTTTGCAACCATTTGCGCTCGGAGCTGCGCGACCGCGTGGGCGAGGTGGCGATCTGGCGTGACACGGCCGAGTTGCGCGCCGGCGATTACTGGCGGCCCGAGATTGCGGCGGCGCTGGAGTCGACCGGTATTTTTCTGGCACTGATCTCCCGCACCTATTTCGACAGCGATGAATGTCGCAAGGAACTCGATCGCTTTCTGGGCCGCTTGAAAGCTGCTGGCGGCGCCGAGCGTTGCAAGCTGGTGCCCATCTTCAAGCACCCCAGTCGCAGCCCGGATGAATTGCCGGCCGAATTGCGTGAGATCGGCCATTACGAATTTTTCAAGCAAGACGCGCAAGCCTGGCGCGAACTGGACCCCAACCGCGACAAAGACGACTACTGGGAGCGCATGAGCCGGATGGTGCAAGACCTCAGCGTGGCGCTGGAGGAATTGCTGGGGCGGCAAAAAAAGCAGGCCCTGGGCACGGTGTTCATCGCCCGCGTGGGGCCGGAACTGCTGCAGGAGCGCGAGCGCCTGCGCGCCGATTTGCGCCAGCGCGGCTACTTGGTCGTGCCGGAAACCGAGTATTTGTGGAATGCGGATGACTGCGCCGCGCGCATGGATGCCGATCTGGACAAGGCCTTGCTGAGCATTCATTTGGTCGCCCGCAGCGCGTCCATTGAGCCATTGACCGCCCAGCGCGACCGCCTGCAACTCGAACGCGCCCATGCCCGCATGCGGCAACGCGGCATGCCAGCACCCTTGGTCTGGATTCAGGCTGGTTCGGGAACGGGCAGCGGTACCGGCTCAGACACCGATCCGAGCAAGCAGGACTTGCTCAAGTTCATCGAGCAAGAGCTTGCTAACGAAGGTGTCGACTATTTGCGAGGCAGCCTCGAGGAGCTGAAAACGCAGATGCTGGACATGCTGCCCAAGCCGATTGCCGCGGCGCCAAGCAAACCCTTGGAGTTGGCCTTGTTGGTGGAGGAGGGCGATGTGGCGGCGCTGGGTGAGTTGAAGGGCCGCTTGGTTGATCAAATGGGTGCCGAGCCGCGCCCGATCAAGTTCAGCGGCAGCAAGGCCAAGGACGCCGAGCGCTTGCAACGCACCTTGGCCGGCTGTGAGCAGGCTTTGATCTTCTGGGGCCAGCAAGAGGAGGAATGGGTCTACGACATGCTGGACCTGCCCGATCTTGAGCGCCTGTGCAGCAAGAACCGGCTGGCGGTTTATATCTGCGGCGCGCCCAGCGCGGAGAAAGCAGCCTTCGTTAGCAGCAAGGCCACGGTCTTGCGGGCGCAGGCGGCGGGTGAGGATGGGCTGGCCGCCTTCTTGGCCCAGGCGCAAACACTGGGGCGGACCCGGCAATGACGGCCAACTTGGAGGCGCTGCTGGCGGCCAATCCCTTTCCGGGCCTGCGCTCGTTCGAGCCTAACGAAGCAGATCGATTTTTTGGGCGCGAAAGCCAGATCGAGGCCTTGCTGCTGCGTCTGAGCCAGGTGCCGCTGGTGGCGGTGTCGGGGGCCTCGGGCTGCGGCAAGTCATCCCTGGTGAAGGCCGGCTTGCTGAACGAACTCAAGCGCCGCCACGAGCAGGATGATGAGGCTGAGTGGCGGGCGGTGGTGATGCGGCCTGGCATTCAGCCCTTGCAAAATCTAGCTGCCGTGCTGGCCGAATGTTTGCCAGCGGCTGAAGCGGCGACGCCCGAACCCGCTGCTGCCGCAGCCGCATCGGCTGATAGCGCTGAGCCCGAGGAGCTGAGCCCCGCCGCGCGCCGCGTGGCCTCCATCTGCGGCCAGCTGCGCATGGGCGGCATGGCGCTGGTGGAGCTGGTGCGCCGATCGCATCTGCCTCCGGGCGTGCGTTTGCTGGTGGTGGTGGATCAGTTCGAGGAGCTGTTTCGATTCAAGCGCATGGCCAATACCGAGGAGGCCAGCGCTTTTGTGAAACTGCTTTTGCAGGCGGCGGCTGACCCCGCCTCGCGCATCCGCGTGGTCTTGACCATGCGCTCCGACACCTTGGGCGGCTGCGCCGATTTCCCCGGCTTGCCCGAGGCGGTCAGTGCCGGTGGCTATTTGGTGCCGCGGCTGACGCGGCAGCAGCGCAAAGATGCCATCGTCAAGCCGATCGAATGGCGTGGCGCGCAGATTGCGCCGCGCCTGGTGCAACGCCTGCTCAACGATGTGAGCTCGGACTTTGACGACCTGCCGGTGATGCAGCACGCTTTGTCGCGCACCTGGCGGCATTGGGCCCAAGCTTGCCAGGGCAGCCGTCCCATCGATCTGGACGACTACGAAAAGATCGGAGCAGCGGTGGATGCCCTGTCGCGCCACGCTGATGAAGCGCGGCTGAGCCTGGGGCCGCTGGGCGAGCCCGGCGGTGCGGTCGAGCGGGTGTTTCGTGCCCTGACCGAGCGCATGGCCGAAGGCACCGAAGTGCGCCGCCCCATCGAGCTGGGTCAGCTGTGCGCCATCTGCAAACGCGGGCCGGCCGGTGAGGCCGAGGTGCTGGCGGTGGTGGAACGCTACCGGCAAAGCGATACTGCCTTTCTGGTGCCGGGCGGCAGCCAGGCGCTGGACAGGCACGCCATCATCGACATCTCGCATGAGAGCTTGATTCGGCAGTGGCAGCGCCTGCGGGCCTGGGTGGTGGCAGAAGCCGAGGCCAAGGCCACCTTGCTGCGCCTGGTGGGTGATGCCCGGGCGCATGCGCAGTCCAATGGTGAGCTGTGGCATGGCCGCAGCCTGGAGCGCGCCCGCGACTGGCAGCAGCGCAACCATCCCAATGCAGCTTGGGTCAAGCTGTGCCTGGGTGGCACCGATGAAGAAGCCAGTGCCGCTTTCCATCTTGTGCAGAGCTTTTTGGACAAGAGCGCAGCTGTACAAGAGAAGGCGCGGCGCCAGTCCAAGCACATGCTGTGGGGTTTGCGCGGCTTGGCGGCGCTGGTGACAGGCGTGTCTGTGCTGGCCGCCTTGTATGGCCAGGTCCTGCACGGCCAGGCGCTATCGCGTGAATGGGGTGCCAAAGCTATTTTGCAAATCGTCCAGGATCCAGCCCGCAGCGCCGCGCTGGCCTTGGCGGCCCTGGAGAAGGATGGCAACAACGAGCGCGCCGAGTTCGCATTTCGGCGCGCCATGGCGGCGCTGGAGTTGGCCAGGGCCGAGCAGATTGTCGATTTCGATGCGCCGGTGATTGAGACCCGCTACAGCCCGGATCGCAAGCGCCTGCTGGTTGCCAGCGCGAACACGGTTTGGATTCTTGATGACCAGCGGCTGATGGCCTCGGCAGAGCAAGCCGGCTCCGATGTGCTGCGAGCCGAGCAACTGGGCGCGCTCAAGTTCAAACTGCCCGAACAGTTCGATAAGCTGGCCAAGGCCTGGTTGTTGGATGACGGGCGCGTGCTGGTGCTGAGCAGCAAGGGCCTGTTGCGTTTGCTGGAGGCCGATGGCCGACCGAATGCCCAGCAGTTCTGCGCCAGCGATGCGGTCAGCTGGGTGGTGGCGCTCAACCCCGTCAAAGCGGAGATGGCGGCCAGTTGCGTGGGGGGCGATTGGTCTGCTCAGCTGACACGCTGGACCTTGGGTGCGCCGGGCAGCGTGCCCCAGCAGCAAGGCTTGCTCAGCCCGATTCGCAGCTCCCCCATCACGGCGCTGGCCTATTCGCCCGATGGCGAGTTGCTGGCCGCAGGCGATAGTGTCGGCCAGGTGCAACTGTGGCGGCACGGGCCGGGCAGCGAGCAGGCCTGGATTCATGGTGATGACGCCAGGCCTGGCACGGTCGGTCTGCTGCGCCATGGCGCGGCCATCAATGACCTGAGCTTCAGCAAGTCGCGGCCGGGCTTGTTGGCCTCTGCGGGCGACGATGGCTTTGCGCGCGTCTGGCCCCTGGATTTGCGGGCCGGCAAGCTGATGGGGCCAGGTGCGGCCCACCATATGAAGCATGAGCGCAGCGTCAGCCAGGTGCAGTTCCTGGACCGGGCCGACGACAAGAATCTGCTGCTCACGGTGTCGGACTGGCGGGTCAATTTGTGGAGCAATGAAAAGCAACACGAGGAGCGCCGCCACGATGACTGGGTCACTTTGTTAGACGCGTCGGACCTTGACGGCGAATTGCTGGTTTCTGCCAGTGCAGATGGCACGGCACGGCTTTGGTCCAGCCGATCCATCGTGCCACTGACCACCTTGCGTGGCCACACCAGCTCGATCAGCCATGCCATGCTGCATGAGCAGGGCAAGCCGGATGGGCAGGGCGGGGCGGAAAGGACAGATAGGCATGAAGTGCGCCGCGTCATCACCAGCAGCCTTGACGGCACTTTGCGCATCTGGCGGCTCAAGCCTCCCACCTTGCTCTTGGCCAGCAAGCGGCCGCAGAGTGTGTTTGCGCTGTCGCCCGCGGGTAGTCTGGAAATGGGGGCGGATCGTTTGTTGATGATTTGCGGCGAATCGGGTAGTCGTGCAGATAGCGCAGGTGCCGGGGATCAATACGCCTGCGCGTTCAGGCCTTTGTCCGGCAGCGCAGCCCAAACAGCGATTGCAACTTCAGCGGACAACGCCGTCGCTTCGGAACACTTCCAAGTGCACGCGACCAAGCCCGGTGATGCGGGCGCGCGGACTTCGCTCAATACCAGCCACACCACCTATGCCGCGCGCTTCTCGGCCGATGGCAAATTGGCGATGGTGTACTCCCAGGAATACAACCTCTATGCCGATCGCAAACTGTGGCTGCTTGACCTGGACAAGGATGGCGCGGCGATCGACACCCCTGCCTGGCTGAGCCGCAGCGTCACCGCCTACTTTGACTCGAAAAGGCCTGAGTTCGGCTTGCTGGACCCAAGCGGTGCGATCAGCCTGTGGCCCAACAAGGTGCTGACCGAGAGTGCAGACGAAGCGCCTGTCGAAGCCAAGCTGCAGGAGGTCAGTTGCGGCGCGACAGCTTGCACCAACCTGGCCCTGAGCCCTGACGGCAAGATGATTGCCGCTGCGGCGGGCAATGGGGTCATGCTGTGGTCGCGCGCTGCGGGTAAGGCGCAATTGTTGGCCACCTTGGACAGGCATCAAGGGGATCTGCGGGATCTCAACTTCAGCCCCGACAGCCAGCGCTTGGTCACCGCCAGCGTTGACCGAACCGCGCGTGTTTGGGATTTGAGTGATTTGCAGGCAGACAATTCACCGGCTTCGCGTGAACTGGCCGGCGGGCACAGCAGCTCAGTCAGCTCGGCGGACTTCAGCCCGGACGGTCAATTTGTGGTGACCGCTGGCGCCGATGGCAGCATCCGCGTTTGGGATGCCAACTCCGGCCAGGAGAAAGCCGCCTTGCTGGGGCGCCACCGCGGCAAGATCAATTTGGCCGCCTTCCATCCGGACGGACAGAAAATCATCTCGGTGGGTGACGACGGCAATGCCTTGCTGACGCCCTGCAGTGCTTGCGTACAGTCGTTGCCTGATCTGAAGCAGCGGGCCAAGCAGCAGCTGCATTTGACGACAGATGACCAAGCCTGGCTTAAAGAAAACACCAGCAGCAGACTGCGTGACTCACTGCAGTCTGGCTGGTGGGGTCTGAACAAATAGGGGCGGGGAATAGTTGCGCGGCGGCGGAGTGCGCCGCTCGCCCGCCCGACTGATCGCCAGCCTTACTTGTTGATGCGCAACCAGGTCGTCTTCAGCTCGGTGTACTTGTCGAAAGCATGCAGGGACTTGTCGCGCCCATTGCCGCTTTGCTTGTAGCCACCGAAGGGCACGGTCATATCGTCTTCGTCATACTGGTTGACGTGCACGGTACCAGCGCGCAGGGCGCGGGCCACGCGGTGGGCGCGGTCGATATGGCTGCTCCACACACTGGCTTGCAAGCCGTAGGGGCTGTTGTTGGCTATTGATACGGCCTCGGCTTCGTCTTTGAAGCGCAGCACGCTCATCACCGGGCCGAAGATCTCTTCGCGGGCAATCTTCATCTCCGGCGTCACACCGTCAAAAATGGTGGGTTGCACAAAGTAGCCGCCGGTGTCGATGCGTGCTTGTTCGGCGCCGGCCACCACGCGCGCGCCTTCGTTGCGGCCGCTGTCGATATAGCCCATCACGGTGCGCAGCTGGCCTTCGTCCACCAGGGCGCCCATGACGGTTTTGGCGTTCAGTGGATCGCCGGCTTGGTATTGCGGGGCTTCGGCGGCGAGCAGGGCGACGAACTCGTCCGCAATGCTTTCATGCACCAGCACGCGTGAGGGCGCGTTGCAGCTCTCGCCCTGGTTGAAGAACATGCTGCCGGCCACGGTGGCGGCGGCGCGCTTCAAATCGTCGAAATCGGGGAAGACCAAAAAGGCCGACTTACCGCCCAACTCGTTGTAGACCCGTTTCAGATTGCTGCGGCCCGCGTAGTCCAGCATCTTGCGGCCGACACGAGTCGAGCCGGTGAAGCCAATCGCATCCACGTCCATGTGCAAGGCCAGGGCCTCGCCGGCTTCGTGGCCAAAGCCGGGCACGACGTTGAACACGCCTTCGGGCAGGCCGGCCTCCAGCGCCAGTTCGGCAAGGCGCAGCGCGGTCAGCGGTGACTTTTCGCTCGGCTTCAAGACCACCGAATTGCCTGCGGCCAGGGCCGGGCCCAGCTTCCAGGCCGACATGATCATCGGGTAGTTCCAGGGCACGATGGCGCCGATCACACCCATGGGCTCGCGCTGAATCAGGGCCAGGGCGTTCGGGCCGGTGGGCGCAATTTCGTCGTAGATCTTGTCCACGGCTTCGGCATACCAGGCGATGCAGCGTGCCGTGGATGCCACGTCAACGCCCAGGGAATACTGGATGGGCTTGCCCATGTCCAGCGTCTCCAGCAAGGCCAGCTCCTCCTTGGCGGCCAGAATTTTTTCCGCAAAGTTGAGCAAGACGCGCTTGCGGGCGGCTGGCGCGCGTTGCGACCAGCGCCCGTCCTCAAAGGCTGCGCGGGCAGAACGCACGGCGGCGTCGATGTCGGTTGCTTGGCCGCGCGCGACGCTGCCAATCACCCGGCCATCGATCGGGGAAATGCAGTCAAAGCTCTGACCCTCAACACTGTCGACGCGGCGGCCGCCGATGAAAGGCCGGCCGTCGATCGTCAGCGCACGGGCGCGAGCATGCCAGTCGATGGCAGTGGGGGAGGCGCTCATGGTCTTCCTTCTGTATTCGCTTGTCGTCTTAGAAATTGACCACCATCGAGGTGCCCAGCAGATGGTTGTTCTTGCGCCAGTTGCCACCGTTCTGGTCCATGAAGACGGCGCGGTCGGAGCCGTCAAAGCGGTACTCGAACTTGAAGGTGGTGTTGGCGTTGAACAGGTAGCTCAGGCCAAGGCTCAGCTCGTAGCGGTTGGCGCCCTTGCTGGCCACGTCCGGGTCGGGGTTGGCATCATCCCAGGCAAAGCCATAGCCGCGGCCCAGGCCGTTGCGGCCGTCGTCGCTGCTGTAGCCGAACAAGCCGCCGCCGTTCTTGCTATTGCTGAGGTAGTCGGCCCGCGCCACCATTTCCCAGCGCGGCATGAATTTGTAGGCGGCCAGGGCGGACACGCCGGTCCACGTGGCATCGCGCATCTGTCCGTCTTCGTTGAAGATGGCGCTCTTGCGCTGCTGGCCCCAGCTGAGTTGACCCTGCAGGGTCCAGTCGCCACGGATGAAATAGGCGTCAAGTTCGAGCAGATCAACGCGGGTGTCGCGGCCGTTGTCGCCGGCAAAGCGCAGGTCGCCGTTGGCATCAACGGCATCGGCGGCGTAGTTGTAAGCCTTGCCGTGCAGGCCGCTGAAGCCAAAGCCCTGGAACTCGCCCTTGGCGTAGTCCACCCGGTAGATCAGGGCCGGGGTCTTGTTGCCGCTGGACTTGCGTGCGTTGTTGACGTTAGCAAGGCCGACCTTGACCAACCATTTGTTGATGGTCAGGTCCATCACGGCGCCGGTGTAGGCGGTGGGTGCGGTGAAGTCAAACAGCAGGTTGTGGGTGATCAGCTTGTTGCCGGTCGGCAAGGTGATCTCATAGCCCGTCCAATCGGGAATCTGGCCCAGCCACAGGCGAGTCTGCAGGTCGCCCAGCGGAATATTGACGCTGGCTTCATGGACGATGGAGCCGGTGTTGAAGGATGCACCCGCGCCGCGCTCCGGCGCCAGGGTCAGGCGCCACTTGGTGCCGCCTTCCATTTCTTTGGTGATGTCCAGCGCGGCCATGCCGAAGTAGCTGTTGTCGTAGCTGTAGGCGTCTTTGTTGAAGAGCTGAAAGCCGGCGCTATTGTTGTTGCGGTTGTAGATGAAGGTCGGGTCGAGGAAACCGGAGACCTTGAGGTTCTTGATGCCCATCATTTCTTGGGCGTCTTCGAGCGCTTCGGTCTTGACGGCGATGCGATTGAAGTCTTGCACCTGCTGAGGGGTCATGCCCCATTGCGGCGCGGTAGCTGCAGGCTTGGACTCGGCCGCCTTGAGCTTGTCTTCCAATTGGCCGACACGGTCGCGCAGGGCGCGCAGCTCTTTCAACAACTCTTCATTGCTTTGCGCCAGGGCGGAGCCAGGGTAGGCGGCGGCAAGGGCCAAGCTAAGGGCCAGAGGCAGGGCTGCAAATGCTTTCTTCTTCATCTGGTGGTTCTCCGCATTGAGGGTTGAAACTGGGTGAATGAGTGAACTGGGGTATCGGGTGAGTTGAATTCGCGGACTCGTCAGCCGTGATTGCGCTGGGCGGCCATCATTTCGAGTGTGCGTTGGCGCTCCTTGCGGGCGATCCAGTAGCTGGCAAGCACAACACCGATGGCGACCACCACGATGATCACGGTGGCCACCGCGTTGATGCTGGGGCTGACGCCAAGCCGTGCTCTTGAGAAGATCACCAAGGGCAGGGTGGTGGAGCCGGGGCCGGACAGGAAGGCCGAGAGCACCACGTCATCTAGCGACAAGGTGAAGGTCAGCAGCCAGGCGGAAAGCATGGACTGCGCGATCATTGGTAGCGTCACCAGGGCAAAGACCTGCATGGGTTTGGCGCCCAGGTCCATGGCGGCCTCTTCCAGCTGTGGGTTGAGCTCGGTCAGGCGGGCTTGAATCACCACCGTGGCATAGGCCATGCCCAGCAGCAAATGCCCCAACCAGATGGTCATGGCGCCGCGCTCGGGGAAACCGGTGGCGCGCTGCATGGACACCAGCATCAGCAGCAGGGACAAGCCGATGATGACCTCAGGCATTACCAGCGGTGCATTGACCATGCCGTTGAACAAAGTGCGGCCGGTGAATCGCTTGTACTTGACCAGGGCAAAGGCGGCGAAGGTGCCCAGGATGACTGAGGCGCAAGCCGTCAGGCCGGCAATCTCTAGCGACAAACGCAGGCCGTTCAAAACCTCTCGGTCATCGAGCAAGGCGCCGTACCAGCGCACGGTGAAGCCGCCCCAGACCGATGGAATCTTCGAGTCATTGAAGGAGTAGACGATCAGGGCAAAGATTGGCAGGTACAAGAACAAGAAGCCAAGGCCCAGCCAGCCGCGGCCGAAGCCGCGCGTGAACGCGGGGCCGAAGAGGGCGCGCTTGCCGCTGTTTTTGGCAGTGCCTTTGATGTCGGCGCTCATGATCGGGTCTCCTGGCTTTCGGCCTGGTACTTGTTGAACAGCGCCAGCGGCACCAGGATCAGCAGCACCATCACCACGGCCACGCTCGAAGCCATGGGCCAATCGTTATTGCTGAAGAACTCGTCCCACAAAACGCGGCCGATCATCAAGGTCTCCGGGCCGCCCAGCAGCTCAGGGATGACGAACTCGCCCACGCAAGGTATGAAGACCAGCATGGAGCCGGCAATGATGCCCGCCTTGGACAGCGGCACGGTGACGCGCCAGAAAGCGGTCCAGGGCGTGGCGCCCAGATCACTGGCGGCCTCCAGCAAGCGCAGATCCATCTTGGACAGATTGGCGTAAAGCGGCAGGATCATGAAGGGCAGATAGGTGTAGACCATGCCCACCACCAGCGAGAAGGGCGTATGCATCAGATTGCCGAGTGCCGGAATCAGCCCGGTGGCCAGCAAGACGTGATCAAGGCCCAGGGCTTCGATGGCGTTGGCGACCCAGCCGTTCTCGCCCAGCAAGCCCTTCCAGGCATAGACCCGCAGCAAAAAACTGGTCCAAAAAGGCAGCATCACCAGCATCAGCAATCCGGGCTGCAGATTCGGCTTGGCTCGTGCCATGAAGTAGGAAAAGGGGTAGCCGATGAACAAGCAGCCCAGGGTGGTGGCGGCGGCGTATTTGAGGCTGATCAGATAGGACCGCACATACATATCATCCTGCGTGATGAAGAGGTAGTTGGCGGTCTTGATGGCGATGTGGAAAACACCGTCGACGTAACGGGTCAGGTCCTTGAAGTGAACCGTCTCCATCTCGGAAACGCTGATCTTCAGGATGATCAAAAAAGGCAGGGCAAAGAAAATCAAGAGCCAGGCATAGGGAATGCCGATGACGATGCTGCGCCCGCGCAGCAGCCGTGCGAGCGGCGCAGGTATGAGGGAGCGGGTTGGCGTGCTCATTGGGTCAGCACCACTTGCGAGGTCGGCGACCAACTGGCCCAAACCTGCTGGTCCCAGGTCAGGGGATCGCTGCGGTGGCGTTCCAGATTGCTCTCGCTCACCTTGATGATCTGGCCACTGGGCAGTTGCAGGTGATAGAGCGTGAAGGCGCCGAAGTAGGACAGCTCACGGACCTTGGCCTGTACTTGATTGAACTCACCCAGCGGGTTGGCGGGCTTGTCGGTGCTGAGGCGGATCTTCTCGGGCCGCAAAGCGACGCTGACGTCCATGCCCGCCACACCAGTGATGCCGTGGCCGACGTAGTGCTGGCAGTCGGCGCAGTCAATGATGACGTGGTCCGGGTTGTCGCTCGACAAGCTGCCTTCCATGATGTTGACATTGCCGATGAAGTCCGCCACGAAGCGGGTCGCGGGCGTCTCGTAAATGTCGGCCGGGGCGCCGACCTGCAGAATGCTGCCCTCACTCATCACCGCAATGCGGGTGGCCATGGTCATGGCCTCTTCCTGGTCATGGGTCACCATCACACAGGTCACGCCCACGTCTTCGATGATATTGACCAACTCAATCTGGGTTTCCTCGCGCAGCTTCTTGTCCAGCGCGCCCAGGGGTTCATCCAGCAAGAGCAGTTGCGGCTTCTTGGCCAGGCTGCGCGCCAGGGCCACGCGTTGCTGCTGACCTCCTGATAACTGATGCGGCTTGCGCTTGGCGAATTTGCCCAGTTGCACCAGCTTGAGCATGGCTTCGACACGAGCCCCGATTTCGTCCTTGGGCATGCCGTCGCGCTTGAGGCCGAAAGCGATGTTGTCCCACACCGTCAGGTGCGGGAACAAGGCATAGCTCTGGAACATCATATTGATGGGTCGGGCATAGGGCGGCAAGCCTGCCAAGTCCTGCCCATTCAAGATGATGCGGCCGCTGGTCGGCGTTTCAAAGCCGCCCAGCATGCGCAGCAAGGTGGTCTTGCCACAGCCTGAGCTGCCCAGGAGCGCGAAGATCTCGCCCTTGGCAATGTCGATGGACACATTGTTGACGGCGATGGAGCCGCCCCCAAAGTCCTTCACCACGTTTTGAATTTGCAGATAGGCCGGGCTTGAGCTCATCGATCCTCCTCGAGGGTTTTCTTATGCGCGCCGAAGCAGCTGCTTACAGGCCAGTCTTGAACGAGGTGTACATACGAGTCATCTGGCGGCGGACGTCGTTATTGATCGCGTCGGGCGCGGCCATGCGCTTCATGTCTGCATCGCTCAGGAACACACTGGGGTTGTTGACCACTTCGGGCTTGATGAACTTCTTCGACTCCTTGTTGGGGTTGGCGTAGAAGACCTTGTTGGTCAAGCTGGCGTGGATTTCAGGGCGCAGGATGTAGTTGATGAACTTGTGCGCGTTGCCGGGGTGGCTGGCATCGGCCGGGATCACCATGGTGTCCATGAAGATGATGCCGCCGGTCTTCGGAATCAGCGCTTCGATCTTCTGGCCGGTCTTGCCGTCAATGGCGCGCTGGCGGGCGATGTTGATGTCGCCGGACCAACCCAGGGCCAGGCAGATCGAGCCATTGGCCATGTCATTGATATAGCCCGAGGAGCTGAACAGCGTGACCGAGGGGCGGATCGACTTCAGCAGCGCGGGAACAGCGGCGTAGTCCGACAGGCTCTTGCTGTAAGCGGGTTTGCCCAGATAGTGCAGGGCGGCCGGCACCACTTCGGTGGCGGAGTCCAGGAAGCTCACGCCGCAGCTCTTGAGCTTGGAGATGTACTCTGGCTTGAAGACCAGATCCCAGGCGTTTTCCGGCATGGGCATGCTGCCCAGCGCGGCCTTGACCTTGTCGACGTTGATGCCCACGGTGGTGAAGCCCCAGAGCCAGTTCACCATGTACTCATTGCCAGGATCGAGCTTGGCCAGTTGGGCCTGCATCTCGGGGTCGAGGTTCTTGTAATTCGGGATCAGCGATTTGTCGATCTTGCGCAGCAGGCCGCCGTCGGCCTGCAACTTCGCCCAATAGCTCGAGGGCACGACGATGTCGTAACCGGTCTTGCCGGCCACCAGCTTGGCGTGCACGATCTCGTTATTGTCGAAAATGTCGTAACGCACCTTGATGCCGGTTTCCTTCTCGAAGTTCTTGAGCGTTTCTTCGGCGATGTAGTCCGACCAGTTGTAAACGTTCAAGACCTTTTCTTCTTCTTGCGCATGGGCATTGGCGCCCAGCAGCGCCGCAATGGCAAAACCCAGGCAGCCCAGACGGCGAAGATTTTTAGCGATCATGAAGTGACACTCCTGAAGTGTTGAGCGAGGTTGAGCTAGGGACAAACTGTCAAAAATCAGTCTAGGGCTAGGGTCAGCTTGGCCCCATCCGCCATTACCCGAAGGGGGCGACATTCAGCCCCATTCGCCATGACAAAAGCGAGGCTGTGTCAGCCCCGCCAGGCAAGATCAAAGCAGTTCCTGGCTCTTGAGTTGAGCCAGCGTCTGATCCAGGCAAAGCTTGATCAGCGCCATCATTTCGTCGATCTGAGCGAGGGTCATCACCAGCGGCGGCGCCACGATCATGCGGTCACCCACAGCCCGCATGATCAGGCCGTTAGCAAAGCAATGCGCGCGGCACATCATGCCGACCTCCAGTGCGCTGTCGAAGGTCTGGCGTGTGGCCTTGTCCTTCACCAACTGCACCGCGCCCATCATTCCGCAGGTCTGGGTTTCGCCCACCAGTGGGTGCTCATTGAGCTCGGCAAAGCGCTTGGCCAGATAGGGGCCAAGCTCTTCACGCACCTTGCGCACCGTGTCTTGTTCGCGCAGCAGCTTGAGGTTTGCCAGGGCCACCGCGCAGGCGGTCGGGTGGCCGGAGTAGGTGAAGCCGTGGTTGAACTCGCCGCCTTGCTCGATCAGCACGCGGGCCACACGCTCGCCCACCATCACGCCGCCCAGGGGGATGTAGCCGGAAGTGACGCCCTTGGCGAAGGTCATCAGGTCGGGCTTGGAGCCAACGGTTTCGCAGCCGAACCAGTTGCCGGTGCGGCCAAAGCCGCAGATCACTTCGTCGCTGACCAGCAAGATGCCGTATTTATCGCAAATACGCTGGATCTCGGGCCAGTAGGTGGACGGCGGCACGATCACGCCGCCCGCGCCCTGGATGGGCTCGCCGATGAAGGCGGCCACCCGCTCCGGGCCTACGGCCAGAATCTTTTCTTCCAGCCAGCGCGCGGCGGTGATGCCGAATTCCTCGCGGCTTTGCGTGCCGCCCAGCTCAAACCAATGCGGTTGCTCGATATGGCTGATATTGGGGATAGGCAGGCCGCCTTGCGCATGCATGCCGCTCATGCCGCCCAGCGATGCCCCTGCCATGGTGGAGCCGTGATAGCCGTTGTTGCGGCCGATGATGATTTGGCGCTCGGGCTGGCCCAGCACATCCCAGTAGCGCCGCACCATGCGCACCACGGTGTCATTGCCTTCCGAGCCCGAGCTGGTGAAGAACACATGCTCGAAGCCGGGTGGCGCGATCTCGGCCAACACTTCGGCCAGCTCAATCGCCGGCGTGGTGGAGGTCTGGAAGAAGGCGTTGTAGAAGGGCAGCTGCTTCATCTGCGCGGTGGCGGCGTCCACCAGCGATTGCTGGCCATAGCCCACGTTGACGCACCACAGGCCACTCATGCCGTCGAGAATCTTGTGGCCCTCGCTGTCCCAGAGGTAGATGTTGTCGGCACGCTCGATGATGCGCGCGCCCTTCTGGGCCAGGCCCTTGAAGTCGGTGAAGGGGTGCAGGAAGTGGCGCGAGTCGGCGGCCTGCCATTCGGCGGTGCTGCGTTTGCTGGTCAATGTGTTGGAGTTTGGGTTGTTGCTCATGAGCTTCTCCTGAAATCTTGTGTCGGGCGGCGCGGGTTCAAACATGCAAGAGCAGATGCTCGCGCTCCCAGGGCGAGATGACCTTCATGAACTCGGCGTACTCGATCTCCTTGATCTCGGTGTAGACGGTCACGAATTGCTCGCCCAAGATGGCCGCGAGTTCCTTCTCTTCGCGCAGCAGCGTCAGCGCTTCGCCCAGGCTGCGCGGCAGCTGGAAGTCGCCAAGGTAGGCGTCGCCCTTGCACTCGGGCGAGGGTTCGATCTTGTTCTTGATGCCGAGATAGCCACAGGCCAGCGTGGCGGCCAGGGCCACATAGGGGTTGGCATCGGCGCCGATGACGCGGTTCTCGATGCGGCGCGCTTGTGGCGGCGCCAGCGGTGAGCGGATGCCGACGGTGCGGTTGTCGGTGCCCCATTGAATATTGATGGGAGCCGCGGTGTGGCGGGCCAGGCGGCGATAGCTGTTCACATAGGGGGCGAACAAGGCCATGGCGGCGGGAATGTACTTCTGCAGGCCGCCGATGTACCAGTGGAATTCATCGCTGGCCGAGCCGTCCTCGTTGCTGAACAGATTGCGGCCGGTTTTCTTGTTGATCACGCTTTGGTGGATATGCATGGCGCTGCCCGGCTCGCCGGCAATCGGCTTGGCCATGAAGGTGGCGAACATATCGTGGCGCAGTGCCGCCTCGCGCACCGTGCGTTTGAAGAAGAAGACTTCGTCGGCCAAGCCCATGGGGTGGGCGTGGAAGAAGTTGATTTCCATCTGCCCGGCGCCGACCTCGTGAATCAAGGTGTCGACGTTGAGCTCCATCTTCTCGCAGTATTCGTAGACGTCTTCGAACAGGGGATCGAACTCGTTGACGGCGTCGATGGAGTAGGCCTGGCGCGAGGTCTCGGCGCGGCCGGAGCGGCCGATGGGCGGCTTCAGCGGCATGTCGGGGTCGCTATTGCGGGCCACCAGATAGAACTCCAGCTCAGGCGCTACCACCGGGTCCCAGCCCTCGGCTTCGAACAAGCCGCAAACGCGGCGCAGCACCGAGCGGGGGGCGAAGGGCACCAACTCGCCGTCGCGGTCAAAACAGTCGTGGATGATTTGCGCGGTGGGGTCCACCGCCCAAGGCACCAGGCGGGCCGTGGTGGGGTCGGCGCGCAAATGCATATCGCGGTCGTTGGGGCTGATGACGTCGTAGTAGGGGCCTTCTTCCGGGAACTCGCCCGTCACGCCCATCGCCACCACCGCTTCGGGCAAACGCATGCCGCGGTCTTCGGTGAATTTTTGGCGCGGCAAGATCTTGCCGCGCGCCACGCCGGTCAAGTCCGGCACCAGGCATTCAATTTCTGTCACGCGCTGCTCTTGCAGCCAGGTTTCGAGTTCGCTGAAGGTGAAGTTATTGCGGTTAACCATGAGAGTCCTTTGTTCGTCGATGAACCCGGGGCCCTAGGCACCCGGGGGTGTTAGACCAGCGAACAAAGGCACTACGTCTCAGGGTCGCGCACCGCCTCCACCATGGGTTTATTGCTGCGTGCGCGGTAGTCCTTGCAGGCCTGGCCGAAAGCCTGCAGCAAGGCCATGGACACGGGGTTCTGCGCCGCTTGCCATTCCGGGTGCCATTGCAGGCAAATCGAAAAACCGGGGCTGGCTTCAACGCTGAAGGCTTCCACCAGCCCATCGGGCGCGACCGCCTCGATGCGCAAGCCCGGCGCTAATTGCTTGACGCCTTGGCCGTGCAGGGAATTGACCATCACCGTGCCGTGACCCAGCAGTTGCTCCAGCACGCCGCCGGGCATGATGTTGACCGGATGCTGCGGGGCGTAGGCAATCTCGGGCGGCTGGTTCTCCGGCGCGCGGTGGTCTTGCAAACCGGGCTGCTCTTGCACCGCCTGATGCAGGCTGCCGCCCAGGGCCACATTGGTTTCTTGAAAGCCGCGGCAAATGGCAAAGATTGGCAGGCCCTTGGCCACGGCCGCGCGAATCAGCGGCAGGGTCCAGGCATCGCGTGTCGGGTCCAGCGGCAGCTCGGGGTTGTGCACCTCTTCATCGAAATGGCTGGGGTGCACGTTCGAGGGCGAGCCGGTCAGCAGCAGGCCGTCGGCCAGCGCCATCAATTCGTCCAGCTCATCCTCGGTGGAGGCTGGCACCACCAGGGGCAGGCAGCCGGCCAGACGCACCGCGTCGATGTACTTTTTGCCGACGATGTGGAAGGGGTGATCGCCCACGGGTCGATTGCATCCCGGCACCAACACCAGCGGCTTGCTTCGGTTCATGGATTCGCGCTTCACGCTAACAAGTCCTTCAAACGGTAGTAAGCCATGCCCAAAACCAGCGCGGGCATGCGGAACAGTTTGCCACCCGGGAAGGGGTGATGGCGCAACTGTGCAAAAACATCGAAGCGGGAACTATCGCCTTGCATGGCCTCGGCCACCACGCGCCCGGCCAGGCCGGTCAGCGCTAGGCCATGGCCCGAGAAACCTTGCAGGTAGTAAACGTTGCGGGCGGCGCCGAGGCGGCCAAAATCGGGAGCGCGATTCATAGAAATATCCACAAACCCTCCCCATGCATATTCCATACCAACATCGCTCAGTTGCGGGAAGCTCAGCAGCAGGCGCTGGCGCATGCTGTCCTTCACCGAGCGTGGCGAGGCGGTGCTGTAGCTGACCCGGCCGCCGTAAAGCATGCGCTGGTCAGCCGTGGGTCTGAAATAGTCCAGCACGAAGTTGGTATCGCACACGGCGGAGCGGCTGGGAATCAAGGCTTGCATGCGGTTGGCTTCAATCGGCTCGCTGCACACGATATAGGTGCCGACCGGCATGATGCGCGCACCAAGTGCGGGCGCCAAGCTGGGTGCAACCTCCTGTAGATAGACGTTGCCGGCCAGCAAGGCCTGGCCCGCTCGCACCTGGCCTTGGGCCGTGTGCACAGTCAAGACCTGACCCTCGTCGAGGCGGGTGACGGCGGAATTCTCAAAAATCCGCACGCCCAGTTTGCGTGCTGCGGCCGCCATCCCTAAGCAGTATTTCAGCGGATGCAGATGGCCGGATCGAGGGTCATGCACACCGGCGCAAAAGCGCGGGCTGGCAATCCAGCCTTGGATGTCGTGCGCCGAGATCGGCGTCATCGGGTAGTCGTAGACCTCGGCCATGCGCTGCTGCCATTGCAGCAGTTGGCGGGCTTTGCCCGGCGAGGTAGCCAGGCTGAGGAAGCCGTTTTGCCAGTCGGCCTCAATCTGGTGCTCGCTGCAGCGTTGCTGGACGATGTCCAGCGCTTCCAGCGTCATGGCCCAGATCTTTTTGGCCTCGCTCAGGCCGACTTGGGCCTCGATGGATTCTTGGTCGCAGGCCAGGCCGTGGATGGCCTGCCCGCCGTTGCGGCCGGAGGCGCCGCCGCCGACCAATCCTGCTTCCAGCAGCACCACTTGGCGGCCGGCTTGCGCGAGCTCAATCGCTGCCGATAAGCCCGCCAAGCCCGCTCCGACGATGACGACATCGGCGCTGATGCTCTCCTGCAAGGGGGCGAATGATTCAGTGCGGGTGGCACTGGCCTGGTAGTAGGAGTCGCGGCTCAGCTCGCGGTCGATGCTCAGTAAAGTCATAAACGCTAGGCAAATCCTCGTTGCTTGGCTCGGATGAGTCTTAGGCGGCCCGGCGCAGTGCTGCGCGCAGGGTGGCGATGATGTGATCGATGTGGCTGCGCTCGATGATCAGCGGTGGGCTCAAGGCGATGGTGTCACCGGTGGTGCGGATCAGCAAGCCTTGTTCCCAGCAATCCAGGAACACATTGAAGGCGCGCTTGGCCGGCTCGCCCGGCAAGGCGGCCAATTCCACCCCTCCGACCAGGCCGATATTGCGCACATCAATCACATGCGGCTCACCCTTGAGCGAGTGCAGGCTTTCGGCGAAGTAGCTCTGCATCTCGCTGGCGCGGGTTAGCAGGCCTTCTTCGGCATAGGTGTCCAGGGTGGCGAGGGCCGCGGCGCAGGCCAGTGGGTGGGCCGAGTAGGTGTAGCCGTGGAAGAACTCGATCAAATGATCGGGCCCGGTCATGAAGGTGTCGTAGATGTGCTGCTTGGCCAGCACCGCGCCCATGGGCACGCAGCCGTTGGTGAGGCCCTTGGCCACCGTCATCAAATCGGGCGTGACGCCGAAGGTCTGTGCCGCGAAGGGCTGACCGGTGCGGCCGAAGCCGGTGATGACCTCGTCAAAAATCAGCAAGATGCCGTGCTTGTCGCAAATCTCACGCAAGCGCTGCAAATAGCCTTGCGGCGGAATCAGCACGCCGGTGGAGCCGGCCACGGGCTCGACGATCACGGCCGCAATCGTGGACGCATCATGCAGGGCGACCATGCGCTCCACATCATCGGCCAGCTCAGCGCCATAAGCGGGTTGGCCGACCGAGTAAGCATTGCGCACCGGATCATGGGTATGGCGGATATGGTCCACGCCGCCCAACATGGTGCCGAACATCTTGCGGTTGCCGACCATGCCGCCGACCGAGATGCCGCCGAAGTTGACGCCGTGGTAGCCGCGCTCACGGCCGATCAGGCGGGTGCGGGCGCCTTCGCCGCGAACGCGGTGATAAGCGATGGCCATCTTCAGCGCCGTCTCCACCGATTCGGAGCCGGAGTTGGTGTAGAAAACCTTGTTCAGGCCGGCCGGGCTGATCTCGGCCAAGCGCGTGGCCAGTTCGAAGGCCTTGGGGTGGGCCATCTGGAAAGGTGGGGCGAAGTCCAGCTCGGCGGCTTGCTCCTGAATCGCCTTGACGATGCGCGGGCGGTTGTGGCCGGCATTGACGCACCACAGGCCGGCAATGCCGTCGAGGATTTGACGACCTTTGTCGTCGCGGAAATACATGCCGTCGGCGCCGGTGATCAGGCGCGGAGATTTTTTGAATTGCCGATTCGCGGTGAAGGGCATCCAGTAGGCATCGAGGTTCTGAGACATGGGCAAAGCACTCCTTTAACTGCAGCCCAGTTTAGAGAGAGTGGCGCGCAATGTGCTTGCGCTTGCAGGCTCGGTCAAACCCTCGGTTTTGCACGTTCGTGCGATGATCTTGCGCTCTAGCGGCAGAAAATTCGAAAAATGAGTTCGGAAGTGAATTTGGATGCGATTGATCGCAATATTCTCAATGTCCTGCAAAAGGATGGCCGGCTCTCCAATGTGGAGCTGGCAGGGCAGGTGCACTTATCTCCCTCGGCCTGCTTGAGGCGGGTCAAGGCGCTGGAGGAGGCGGGTGTCATCAGCGGCTATGTGGCGCTGATCAACCCCAAGGCCATCGGCCAGCCTGGCACCAGCTACACCATCGTCAATCTGGAGCGCATGACGCCGCAGGCGCTTGGTGCATTTGAGCAAGCGGTGCGCGATATTCCCGAGATCCTTGATTGCTTTTATGTTGCCGGCACCAATGACTACCTGCTGCGCTTTGCGTACAAGGATGCCGAGGACCTGGAGCGCCTGCACAGCCACGTGCTGATGCATCTGCCCGGCGTGGCGCGCTCCAACTCCATGTTGGTGCTGCGCACGGTCAAGAAGACCACGGCTTTCGAGTTGTAGGCCAGCTCATCCCTCCGCAGCGGCTCGCCCCATCTGGAGCGGCCGCTGCTGAGTGCTTCACGCCTCGCGCGAGTTCCAGCTGCTGCGCAAGCTGCTCAGAGTGGGCAACAACTGCACCGTCACCATGCTGACGAAGATCAGGCCGCAGCCCAGCCAGCCGGCGGGGCTGAGCCGGTCGCCCATCAGCAAAAAGCCGAAGGCGGCGGCGAACAAAGTCTCGGAGGACAAGATGATGGCCGCGTCCGCCGCATGCGCATAACGCTGCGCCACCACCTGCGCGGTGAAAGCCACGCCGACCGACAGCACGCCGGTGTAGAGCAAGGGGCTCAGCGCGGCTTGCAAATCGGCCCATTGATGGGTCTCAAACAGCAGGCCCCAGGCCAGAGCCAGCGAACCGCAGACCACAAACTGCCCGAAGGCAACGGCAAAGGGCGCCGCCATGTGATCGGCCACCCGGCCCACCATCAAGACATGCACCGCCCAGGGCAGGGCCGAGCAGATCACCCAGAGGTCGCCGGTGCCGATCTCCAGTCGCTGCGCGCCCGACAACAAAAAGGCGCCCACCAAGCAGGCCAGCGCGCCCGGCCACACCGACCAATGCGGCAACTGCCGCAAGATCAGCCAGCCCAGCACCGGCACCAAGGGCACGTAGAGCGCGGTCAAAAAGCCGGCATTGGTGACCGTGGTGCTGACGATGCCGATTTGCTGCATGGCCGCTCCCAGCACCAGCAAGCTGCCCAGCGCACCGATCTTGCCGAAGTCGCGCGGCTTCAGGGCCTTGCCGCGGGCCGACTGCTTGCGCCACTCCATCCACACGAAGGGCGTGATTACCAGCGCACCAATCAAAAACCGCACGCCGGTGAACAACATCGGCCCCAAATGAGCCATGGCTTGCGCCTGCGCCACAAAGGCCGAACCCCAGATCAGAGCGATGAAAACGAGCAGGAAGTTGGCTTGAACGCGGGTCATGGATGAAGCTGAGGCAGGGAGAGCCGGGAAGGGCGGGCTAAGGGCGGCAAAGCCCTCAATTATCAGCTGCGCAAGTAAGCCAGCTCTTCGGCGCTGAAGCCGGCCGCTTCGCGGGCATCGAAATTGAAGGGCGGCCGCAGGCGCGGCGCCTCGTAACGCGCCACCAACTCGGGGTAGAGCGCGATCGGGTCCAGGCCGCGCTCGCGGCAGCAGTGGCGGTACCAGTGGTTGCCGATCTGCACATGGCCGATCTCATCACGCAAGATGATGTCGAGAATTTCCACCGCGCGCTGATCCCCAGCCCGGGCGAGCTTGGCCTGCAGGGGCGGCGTGGCATCCAGGCCGCGCGCTTCCAAGGTGCGCGGCACCAGGGCCATGCGGGCCAGCACATCGGCTGCGGTTTTTTCGGCCATGGTCCACAGGCCGTCGTGGGCATCAAAGTCGCCGTAGGTATGGCCGAGGGTCTGCTGTAGATGCTCGTGCAGCAGGTTGAAATGCAGTGCCTCTTCGGCGGCCACCTGCAGCCAGTCCAGATAGAACTGCAGCGGCATGCCGGCGAAGCGCCAGGCGGCGTCCAGGCCTAGATTGATGGCGTTGAACTCGATATGGGCAATGGCGTGGATCAGCGCCGCACGGCCTTCGCGGGTGAAGGGCGAGCGATGCGGTACTTGCAAGGCCGATAGCAGCCGCGGCCGGGCCGGGCGGCCGGGCAGGTCGGCAGGGGTGGGGAAGACGGTGTCGGTATCCAGCGCAAGCCCTTGCTGCACTTGCGCCAAGGCGGCTTGATAAAGCTCGCGGGCGGCTGCGGCTTTCAGGGCGGGGTCGGGGATACGGAGGACTTCCAGGGCGCGGCGACGAATTTCCATGGCCACATTGTCCCGCCTGCACGCGGAATTGGGCTGGCCGGTAAAATCATTCGTTTTTGCTGTAAGCAGGGCAATAGCTCTGCAGTGCCTGCCCTGGAGTTTGAAACGCAATGGCCATTTATCAACTGGATGAGGATGTCCCCACCGTCGCCGAGTCGGCTTGGGTGGCCGACAGCGCCGAGGTGATCGGACGGGTCACGCTGGGTGAAGATGTCACCGTGTGGTTCAACTCGGTGCTGCGTGGCGATACCGAATCGCTGACCATCGGCGCGCGCAGCAATATCCAGGATGCCTCGGTGCTGCACGCCGACCATGGCTTTCCGCTGGTGCTGGGCGAGGGCGTGACCGTGGGGCACAAAGTGATGCTGCATGGCTGCACGGTGGGTGACTATTCGCTGATCGGCATCGGTGCCATCGTGCTCAACGGCGCCAAGATCGGCAAGCATTGCCTGGTGGGCGCGGGCGCGCTGGTGACCGAGGGCAAAGAGTTCCCGGACGGCTCGCTGATCGTCGGCAGCCCGGCGCGGGTGATTCGCCCCTTGAGCCCCGAGCAGATCGAAGGCCTGAAGCTCAGCGCCGCCCATTACATCGAGAACGGCCGGGCCTACGCGCGTGGCCTGAAGAAGCTGGCTTGAACCGGCGTGGCAGACCTCGCGCCAACAGCGACTCACTCTGTCACCCACTGAATTAGAGAAATTGACTGATGAGTGAACTGCATAAATTCTTGTTCGAAGGCCTGCCCGTGCGTGGCATCTTGGTGCGCCTGACCGAAGGCTGGCGTGAGGTGCTCAAGCGCCGTGAGACTGTCGGTGCCCATCCGCCGGAGCTGCGCGCCCTGCTCGGCGAAATGGCCGCAGCAGCCGTGCTGATGCAGAGCAATATCAAGTTCAACGGCGCCTTGGTTTTGCAGGTGTTTGGTGACGGGCCGGTCAAGCTGGCCGTGGCCGAGGCGCAGCATGATTTGAGCTTCCGAGCCACCGCCAAGCTGGTGGGCGAGGTGCCCGAGGGCGCGCAGCTGGAAGCCATGCTGAATGTGCACGGCCAAGGTCGCTGCGCCATCACCCTGGACCCCAAGGACAAGTTCCCGGGCCAGCAGCCTTACCAGGGCGTGGTGCCCTTGCATGGCGACCAGCGCGAGCCGCTGCAAAAACTTTCCGAGGTGCTGGAGCATTACATGCTGCAGTCCGAGCAGCTCGACACCAAGCTGGTCTTGGCCGCCAACGACGAGATGGCCGCCGGCCTCTTGATTCAGCGCCTGCCTTTGGAGGGCGTGGGCAATCTGGGCGGCAGCAAGCATGAGGACGACATCGGCTTGTCGGATGCCTTCAATCGCATCAGCATGCTGGCTGCGACCCTGACGTCCGAGGAATTGCTGACCCTGGATGCCGACACCGTGCTGCGCCGCTTGTTCTGGGAAGAAACCGTGCGCCGCTTCGAGCCTTTGACGCCTCGCTTCGCCTGCAGCTGCTCGCGTGAGCGGGTAGGCCAGATGCTCAAGGGCTTGGGCGTGGAGGAAGTTAATAGCGTGCTGGCCGAGCGTGGCAATGTGGAAATCGGCTGCGAGTTCTGCGGCCTGCAATATCACTTTGATGCCGTGGACATGGGTGCGCTCTTTGCGGCGGACTTGGCCCAGCCGGGTGGCAGCGAGACGGTTCAGTAAACGCGTTGAGGGCGCAGGGCGAACTGCTTGCAGCGGCCCCGGCTTTTATCCCTAGGCCAGTTTCTGCGCCAGCCGCAGGCTCTGGTGCTCGCACTCCGGCACATCGCATTTCTCGCACAGCCATTGCCAGGCCGGCAGATTCGCCTGGCGCTCATCCAAACGGGTGAACAAGCCGCGTGCCGGCATGGCGGGCACGCCGTGGCGTTTCATTAGCAAGGGGCTGACGGCGTTGAGTGCTGATTCCAGCCGCGCCGCCCCACTGCCCGAGACCACCGACCAGCTCAGGCCCGCCTGAATCAAACCTTGGCGCAGGGCGGCATCGACAGGGGCGCGCACCTGAGGACCATCGCGCTGCAAACCGTCGGCCACCCAGGGCAGGTCCAGTGCGGTGACGAGGGTGAGGCTGCAGCGTCGCTGAAAGGCCAGGGCCTCGGGCCACAAGCTGCTGTCTTGAAACAGCAGCTGGCTGTAGACGGCCGTCATCACCGGCGTGGTGTCGCAGACCACCAGCTGATGGGTCTGGGCGGCGGCATCGATGTGTGCCGCTTGCATGCGGGCGATCTCCAGCTGTTCGCTGGCGAGTGGGGTGCGGCCATGCTGGTCGCACCACGCGCGCAAATACTCAGGCACGGTGGTGCAGCGCAGGCCGGTGGCCTGCTCAAGCGCTTGGCTCAAGCCCTGGGCCAGCACCGATTTTCCGGTGCTCTCCGCGCCCAGCAAGGCGATCAACAAGCCCGACTGCGGCTTAGTCGGGGAAGGTGGGCTCGAGAGGCTCATGCGGCGTGGCTAGTGGCTGGCAGCTGCTTTTGCCAGGCGCGCCAACCGGCCACAGACATCGGAATGAATACGGCGTAGAGCACGACGGTGAGCCAATAGCCCTTGTAGGCAAACAAGGTCACGCTGACGATATTGACCAACACCCACACCGACCAGTTTTCTTGGTACTTGCGTCCCAGCAACCACTGGCCCAGCAGGCTGGCCACCGTCGGCAGGGCATCCCAGTAAGGCAGGGTGGAGTCGGTTTGGTGATGCAGGAAGAGGCCGAGCACGGGCCAAGCCAGCAGCGTGAGTAGCACGGCCGCACCTAAACCACGAGGACTCAAGCGCCGCACGCGCAGTTGCTGACCTTGATCATCCTTGCCGCGCAGCCATTGCCACCAGCCCCAAACGGCCAGGCCAGCAAACATCAATTGAAGAGAGGCTTCGCCATACAGCTTGCCATTCCAGAACAGCAAGAAGTAAAGCAAGGAGCTGAGGATGGCCAGCGGCCAAGCCAGCACATGCACCCGCATATTGCAGATCACCATCCACACCGCCATCACAAAGGCCAGCACTTCGGTCCAGGTAATCGGGCTGCCCAGCAGGGTGAAGGCGGGCGTCAGAAGGGGTTGCAGCAGCTGCAGCAGGTCGTCCATCATGAGGTTCTGGGCTAAAGCGATTCGGGAAGCTCAGCGCCGAACTTGGACGTAGATTTCGTCGGGTTTGATCATGCCCAACTCGTTGCGGGCTTTTTCTTCCACCATCTCCAGGCCCTCGCGCAAGTCGCGCAGTTCGGCCTCGATTTGGGCATTGCGGCCGCGCGCTTGTTCATTGGCGCTTTGGGCCTTGGCCAGCTCCTCGCGCAGCTGGGCGCCGCGCGGCAGGCTGCCTTTACCCAGCCAGAGCTGAGTCTGGATGATGAGCAAAAACGCAGCGAGGATGAAGCTGATGGATTTCACGTTGGCAGTGTAACCAAAGCTTGTGGCCAATTCCTGTGGCCGAATGATGTGAGCAATTAGCAATACGGCCCGGGTGCAATTCGCACCAGGGCCGCATCTCAATGCACCAAACCTGCTTTAACGCAGGTTGTAGAAAGCCTTACGGCCGGGGTAGAAGGCGACATCGCCCAGATCCTCTTCGATGCGCAGGAGCTGGTTGTACTTGGCCATGCGGTCAGAGCGGCTCATGGAGCCGGTCTTGATCTGGCCGGCATTGGTGCCGACGGCGATGTCTGCAATGGTCGAGTCTTCGGTTTCGCCCGAGCGGTGCGAGATCACGGCGGTGTAGCCGGCGCGCTTGGCCATCTCGATGGCGGCGAAGGTCTCGGTCAGGGTGCCGATCTGGTTGATCTTGATCAGGATCGAGTTGGCGATACCTTTGTCGATGCCTTCTTGCAAGATCTTGGTGTTGGTGACGAACAAGTCATCGCCCACGATCTGCACGTTCTTGCCCAGACGCTCGGTCAGCAGCTTCCAGCCATCCCAGTCGCCTTCGGCCATGCCGTCTTCGATCGAGATGATGGGGTACTTGTCGCACCAGGTGGCCAGCATATCGGTCCATTCCTGGGCCGTCAGTTGCAGGCCGCCTTCGCCTTCCAGCACGTACTTGCCGTCCTTGTAGAACTCGCTGGCAGCGCAGTCCAGGCCGATGGCGATTTGCTCGCCAGCGGTGTAACCGGCCAGGGCAATGGCGTCCAGAATCATCTGGATCGCGGCTTCGTGGTTCTCGACGCTAGGCGCGAAACCGCCTTCGTCGCCCACGGCGGTGCTGATGCCCTTGTCGTGCAGGATCTTCTTCAGCGCGTGGAACACTTCAGCGCCCCAGCGCACGGCTTCGCGGAAGCTCGGTGCGCCGACGGGGATGATCATCAGCTCTTGCAGGTCCAGGCTGTTGTTGGCGTGTGCGCCGCCGTTGATGACGTTCATCATCGGTACTGGCAGTTGCACCGCGCCCATGCCGCCGAAGTAACGGTACAGGGGCAGGCCAGATTCTTCGGCCGCAGCGCGGGCCACGGCCATGGAGACGGCCAGCATCGCGTTGGCGCCCAAGCGGCCCTTGTTGTCGGTGCCGTCCAGCTCGATCAGGGTGCGATCCAGGAAGGCTTGCTCGGAGGCGTCCAGGCCCAGCACGGCTTCGGAGATTTCGCTGTTGATGTGCTCAACTGCCTTCAACACGCCCTTGCCCAGGTAGCGGCTCTTGTCGCCGTCACGCAGTTCGATGGCTTCACGCGAGCCGGTGGAGGCGCCCGAGGGCACAGCGGCACGGCCCATCACGCCGGATTCCAGCAACACATCGCACTCAACGGTGGGGTTGCCGCGGCTGTCGAGGATTTCGCGGCCGACGATGTCAACAATGGCACTCATTCTTCAGTCTCCAAAAGGTCAAAATCTCAATTCAAGCCGTGCATGGTGCCAGTTTTGCGTTACCAGCGCAGAACAAGAGGGCGGCTGCCGCCGCGTCTTGTGTTGCGGGTCTCAAACGCCTTCGATCAACACCATGCGCATCACAGCGGCGCCGGCGCGGGCCTGCCGAGCTTGGCTGTATTCGGGGGATTCGTAAAACGCTTTGGCCGCAGCCAGGGAAGGGAATTTGAGCAGCACCACGCGCTCGGGCGCCCAGTCCCCTTCCAGCACCTCCACCTTGCCGCCACGCACGCAAACCTCCGCGCCGTGGGCCTGCATGGCCTGGCTGGAGAATTTGATGTACTCCCCATACTGGACGGGGTTGCTCACCTGGACGTTAGCAAGGATGTAGGCGCTGCTCATGCGGTCAGTTCAGGCTCACGCTGCGGCTTTGTGATCCAGGGCGGCCTTGATGAAGGCCGTGAACAGCGGGTGGCCGTCCCAAGGGGTGGACTTGAATTCCGGGTGGAATTGCACGCCCACATACCAAGGGTGCACCGCGCGCGGCAGCTCGACCATTTCGGTCAGCTTTTCGCGCTGGGTGATGGCAGAGATCACCAGGCCGGCATTTTGCAGGCGCTCCAGGTATTGCTCGTTGGCTTCAAAGCGGTGGCGGTGACGCTCGGTCACGACCGGGCCGTAAATGTCATAGGCCAGGGTGCCGGGAGCCACGTCCGAGCTTTGCGCGCCCAGGCGCATGGTGCCGCCGAGGTCGCTCTTCTCGTCGCGCTTTTGGATGCTGCCGTCAGCGTCTTGCCACTCGTCGATCAGGGCGATCACCGGATGCGGCGACTCAGGATCGAACTCGGTCGAGTTAGCGCCAGCCAAGCCCGCCATATGGCGTGCGTATTCGATCGTGGCGACCTGCATGCCCAGGCAGATGCCCAGGTAAGGCACTTTGTGCTCGCGGGCATATTGGGCGGCCAGAATCTTGCCTTCCACGCCCCGCTTGCCGAAACCGCCGGGCACCAGCACCGCATCGAATTGCTTGAGCTGATCGATGTTGTCGGCCGTCAGCATCTCGCTGTCCACATACTCGATGTTGACGCGGGAGTGGTTGTGGATGCCGGCGTGACGCAGGGCTTCGTTGAGCGACTTGTAGCTGTCCGACAGATCGGTGTACTTGCCGCACATGGCGATGGTGACGTCCTTGGCGGGGTTCTCAACCTCATTGACCAGGGTGTCCCAACGCTTCAAATCGGCCGAGCGGGTGTTCAGTTGCAGCTTGGTGCAGATCAACTGATCCAGACCTTGCTCGTGCAGCATGCGCGGCACCTTGTAGATGGTGTTGACGTCCCACATGGAAATCACACCGTACTCGGGCACATTGGTGAAGAGCGAAATCTTTTCGCGCTCGTCGTCGGGGATGCGGCGGTCAGCGCGGCACAGCAAGGCGTCGGGCTGAATACCGATTTCGCGCAGCTTTTGCACCGTGTGCTGGGTCGGCTTGGTCTTCAGCTCGCCGGCTGCAGCGATCCAGGGCACATAGGTCAGGTGCACGAAGGCGACGTTATTCGGGCCGGCCTTCAGGCTCATCTGGCGCGCGGCTTCGAGGAAGGGCAGGGACTCGATGTCGCCCACCGTGCCGCCGATTTCCACGATCGCCACATCCACGGCGTCAGGCGTGCCCGCACCGGCGCCACGACGCACGAAATCCTGGATCTCGTTGGTGATGTGGGGGATGACCTGCACGGTCTTGCCCAGGTAGTCGCCGCGGCGTTCCTTCTCCAGCACGGACATATAAATCTGGCCGGTGGTGAAGTTATTGGCCTTCTTCATCCGTGTGGTAATGAAGCGCTCGTAGTGGCCCAAATCGAGGTCGGTTTCCGCGCCGTCTTCGGTCACGAAGACCTCGCCGTGCTGGAAGGGCGACATCGTGCCCGGATCCACATTGATGTAGGGATCGAGCTTGATGAGGGTGACTTTAAGGCCGCGCGATTCGAGGATGGCAGCCAAAGAAGCTGATGCGATGCCCTTGCCGAGTGAGGACACCACACCGCCTGTGACGTAGACGTATTTGGTCATGTCTTGCAGCGTCTCAAAAACGCTGTGGTGGTAAAAAGTGATTATAGCGAGGTGGCGGCCCGAATTCGGGCGAAGCCGTGTCGACGAGGTCAGAGCGCGCGCTGCGCACGCATCACATCGAGCAATTGCAGGGCCAAAGCGGCCGTGTCATCGGGGCGCTCGAAGGGGAAAAGATGGCTGCCCTCCATCCAGTGAAAATTGCTGCCGGCCAGGGCTTTGGAGGCACCCACCCCGGTCTGGCGCAGCTCTTCGGATTGGGTGCCGGCCACGAAGGCCACCGGGCATTGCGGCGGGTGGCGCTTGAGCAAGGGGCCCAGGTGATGCGGCAGGGTGTCGTAGATGCGGGTTTCCACTTCGCGGTGAAACTTCATATGCGTCTTGCCATGGCGTTCTTCGAAGCCGCTGTCCACATAGTCTTGCAAGACCCGCGGGTCCCAGCGGGCGAACTTGTGCTTGGCGGCAAAGTGGGCCAGCACCGCGGCCCGATCGGGCCATTCGTGGCGGCGTTGCTGGGCAATGCGGCCCGGTGACACCCGCGGCATCAAGCGCGTGGCCTTCATCACCCGCACGCTGTGGGCGCGCCAGCCGGTGAAAACGGGGGAGTCCAGCAGCAGCAGGCCTTGGGCCAGATCGGGGCGCCGGCAGGCAGCCAGCAAGCTCAGCATGCCGCCCAGCGAGTGGCCCAGCAGCATCACTGGCCCCGGCGTGGCCATTTGTGGCTGAACTTCGCGCTCGATGAATTGGATCAGCTGATCGCGCAAATGCGGCCAGTTGCTGGTGACAGGGAACTTGGGGTCGTGGCCGAATTGGGGCAGGGCGTGGACCTGCCAGCCAGCGGCGCGCCAGCTTTCGAACAGCACGCGATAGCAGCCCGAGGCAAAGCCATTGGCGTGCGAGAAAACAAGGGTCTTGCTGGCGGCGGCGCTCATGCGGGAAGGCTCAGTTGTTTGAGTTGGTAGATCAGGTCCAGGGCCTCGCGGGGGCTGAGGGTGTCTGGGTTCACATCATTCATCGCCAGCTGCAGCGCACTTGTCACCTCGGCGGCAGGGCTGCTGGGTTCCGGTGGCGCGGCAAACAAATCGATCTGCACGTCACCTGCGCTGGCTTTGGCTTCGAGTGCCTCCAGCGTCGCGCGCGCCTGGCGCACCAGGCTGGCAGGCATGCCGGCCAAGCGGGCCACTTGCACGCCATAGCTGCGACTGGCGGGGCCGGGCTGAATCTCGTGCAGGAAGACGATGTTCTCGCCGCTCTCCACCGCGCCAACATGGCAGTTGATGGCTTGCGGATGCTTGGTGGGGAATTCGGTCAGCTCGAAATAGTGCGTCGCGAACAGCGTGAAGGCGCGGGTCTTGTCGTGCAGATGGCTGGCGATGGCGCCGGCCAGAGCCAGTCCGTCAAAGGTGGAGGTGCCGCGACCGATCTCATCCATCAGCACCAGCGACTGCTCGGTGGCGCTGTGCAAAATCGCCGCACCCTCGGTCATCTCCAGCATGAAGGTGGACTGGGCATTGGCCAGATCATCCGCCGCGCCGATGCGGGTGTGGATGGCGTCCAGCGGCCCCAGGCGGCAGGCGCTTGCGGGTACATAGCTACCCATGGCCGCCAGCAAGGCGATCAGCGCGACCTGGCGCATAAAGGTGCTCTTACCACCCATATTCGGGCCGGTGATGACGGCGAAGCGGGTGCGGGCGTCGAACTGGCAGTCATTGGCCATGAACTCACCCGCGCCGGTCTCGCGCAGGCGCGCTTCCACCACCGGGTGCCGCCCCGCGGTGATGGCGATGCAGGGCTGGCTGACAAACTCGGGCCTGCACCAGCCCAGGCTGCTGGCGCGCTCGGCCAAGGCGGCCAACGCATCCAGGCTGGCCAGGGCGCGGCCCAGCAGGGTCAGCGGTGCCAATTCTTCGATCAACTGGTCGAGGATCTGCTCGAACAGCAGCTTCTCGCGTGACAAGGAGCGCTCTTGCGCCGACAAGGCCTTGTCTTCAAAGGCTTTGAGCTCGGGCGTGATGTAGCGCTCGGCATTCTTTAGCGTCTGGCGGCGCTGATAGTCCAGCGGTACTTTGTCCACCTGGCCTTGCGTGACCTCGATGTAAAAGCCATGCACGCGGTTGTACTGCACCCGCAGATTGGCGATGCCGGTGCGGCTGCGTTCGCGGGTTTCGAGGTCGAGCAAAAAGGCGTCGCAGTTCTGGCTGATGGCGCGCAACTCGTCCAGCTCGGCATCAAAGCCGCTGGCGATGACGCCGCCGTCACGCACCAGCACTGCCGGTTCCTCGGCAATCGCACGGCGCAGCAACTCTTCGATATGAGGAGAAGCGCGCAGGCCGGCGGCCAACTCGTCGATCAAGGCGCTGCCTGCCGGCAAGGTGTTCTGCAGCGCGGGCAAGGCCTGCAGGGTGGCGCGCAAGCCCGCCAGCTCGCGCGGGCGCACTTGGCGCAGGGCAATGCGGGCGGCGATGCGCTCCACATCTGAAACCTGGCGTAGGCTTTCGCGCAGGGGCTCGGGGCTGCTGCGCAAAAAAGCGTCGATCGCATCGTGGCGGCCCACCGCTTCGTTGCGCAGGCGTTTGGGGTTCAAGAGCCAATGGCGCAGGGCGCGGCTGCCCATGCCAGTGCGGCAGCTGTCCAGCAAGGACAAAAGCGTGGGCGAGGTTTCGCCGCGCAAGGTTTGCACCAGTTCCAAATTGCGCTGGGTGGCGGGCGGCATGTCCAGCAGCTCACCGCTGCGCTGCACCGTCAAGGCCTTCACATGCGCCAGGGCGCGGCCCTGGGTGTGTTCGGCATAGCTCAACAGGGCGGCAGCGGCGGCGTGGGCGGCCTTCAATTCTTGTGCATTGAAGCCGGCCAGGCTGGCCACGGCCAGTTGTTCACACAGCTTGCGAGCGCCCAGGGCGCTGTCGAACTGCCAGCTGGGGCGGTTGGTGATGGGCGCGCGTGCGGCCAGCACCGCGGCGGGCTGGCGTTCGCGATCCACCAGCACCTCGGCCGGGCTCAAACGAGCCAGCCAGGAGGGCAGCTCTTTGTCGCTGCATTCGGCCAGGCCGATATGGCCTTGGGTGAGCGACAGCCAAGCCAGGCCATAGGTCTTGCCCTGGGTGACCACAGCCATCAGCACCGAGTCTTGCTTGTCCGCCAGCAATTCCGTGTCGGTCACGGTGCCGGGGGTGACCACGCGCACCACCTTGCGTTCCACCGGGCCTTTGCTGGTGGCCACATCGCCCACCTGCTCGGCAATCGCCACCGGCACGCCCAGCTTGATCAGCTTGGCCAGATAGGACTCCAGCGCGCTGACCGGCACACCGGCCATCACCACCGGCTCGCCCGCACTTTGGCCGCGCGTGGTCAGGGTGATGTCCAGCAAGGCATTGGCTTGGCGGGCGTCGTCAAAAAAGACTTCGTAGAAATCCCCCATGCGGAAAAACACCAGATCATCCGGATGCTCATGCTTGATGCGCAGGTATTGCGCCATCACCGGGGTGTGGGCGGAGAAGTCTGGGGTTTGACTCATGAGTGAGGAAATGGGCGGAAAAATGAACAAAGCCCTCGGAAGAGGGCTTTGTTTGGTGTGACACGAAGCTTGGGACGGAGTTTAGTTCCCTTCGTGTGGGTTGCTTTGCTTAAGCTTGTTCGTCGCCTTCTTCGCCCTTGCGGATACGCACGGCGGCGCGCTTCTTCGGCGCGGCGGCTGCGGCCACGGCATCAGCGGCGTTTGCGGCGGCGGCACTGTCCTTGCCCACGCCGGCGGCGTCGGCAGCGGCTTCTTCTTCCTTGATCACGCGGGTGTAGGGTGCCAGGATGGGCACCAGTTGGCCGTAGATCTTGGGGCTGCCGGCCAGCACTTCGCGCTGATGCATGAAGTCGGACTCACCGGTGAAGTTGCCGATCAGGCCACCGGCTTCGGTGATGATCAGCGAGCCAGCCGCCACATCCCAGGGCTGCAGGCCGGTTTCAAAGAAGGCGTCGTAGTAACCGGCGGCCACATAGCAGAGGTCCAGCGCGGCGGCGCCCGGGCGGCGCAGGCCGGCGCATTCCACCATCACGGCTTCAAACATCTTCATATAACGCTTGAAGTTGTCGCCACGGCGGAAGGGGAAGCCGGTGCCGATCAGCGCGTCGCTCAGGCGGGTGCGCTTGGACACGCGCAGGCGGCGGTCATTCATGAAAGCGCCGCGACCCTTGGTGGCATAGAACAAATCGTTGCGGGTGGGGTCGTAAACGACGGCTTGCTGCACCACGCCGCGATGCGCCAACGCGATGGACACGCAGTACATAGGCAGGCCGTGGATGAAGTTGGTGGTGCCGTCTAGCGGATCGATGATCCAGACGAACTCAGAGGTCTTGTTGCCATGCTCGCGGCCCGACTCTTCGGCGAGGATGCCGTGGTCGGGGTAGGCTTGCAACAGGGTTTCGATGATGATTTGCTCAGCGGCTTGGTCCACCTCGGTCACGAAGTCATTGGGTGACTTGGTGTTGATGCGCAGAATATCGAGGTCCATGGAGGCCCGATTGATGATGGCACCAGCTGCACGCGCCGCCTTGATGGCGACATTGAGCATGGGATGGAGAGCGGCTTGCTGCGTCATTCGAAGAACCTTGATATTTGACCGCTGACGCTTTTGCGAAGAAAAGGCAGCGGGTGAGGTGGACTGGCAAAAATAAAGAGCATCTCGCAGAGTCGAGCTAGCGACCCCGGATAATCCCTGATTTTAACCGCTTAAACCTGTGCGCGTCGAGCTTTGCTGTGCGGCGGCCAACTTATGACACGTTTTGTTCTGATTCAAACCAGCCATCCGGGCAATGTGGGCAGCACGGCCCGGGCCATGAAGGTGATGGGTTTTTCCGAGTTGGTGCTGGTGGCGCCGCGCTTCGCTGATGTGCTGTGCCAGGAAGAAACCGTGGCCATGGCCAGCGGCGCGGCCGACATTCTGGCGCGCGCGCGCATCGTCGCCACGCTCGATGAAGCCCTGGACGGCTGCACCTTTGCCTGCGCCACGGCCATGACGCCGCGCGACTTCGGCCCGCCGCTGCGCGCGCCGCGCGATTTGTTTACCGAGCTGGCCGCCAGCGATCACAAACTGGCGCTGGTGTTCGGCTCCGAGCGCTACGGCATGAGCAATGAGGATGTGTATCGCTGCCACGCTGTCTTGTCGATTCCCACTCACCCCGACTACGGCTCGCTCAATCTGGCCCAAGCCGTGCAGCTCTTGGCCTATGACTGGCGCCAAGCTCTGGGCGGCTTTGCGGTGCAGGCGCGCACGCCCGACCCGCAGCTGGCTGATATGCCTGCGGTGCAAGGCCTGCTGACGCATCTGCAGCAAGGGCTGGAGGCGATTGACTATCTAGACCCCAAACTCCCCGGCAAGCTGATGCCGCGCCTGAATCAGCTGTTCAATCGCGCGCAGCTGACCAAGGAAGAAGTGCATATCTGGCGCGGCGTGGCGCGCGCCATGCTCAAGACTGCGGCGGCTGCGGGCGCCAAGACGGGGTCGAATAGCGAAGACTGATGCTGGCTGGTTGGATTCGCTGACTGGCGAACTGTGTGGCAGTTCGGCCGGCTGCTTAAAGCCCTGGCTAGGCAGCCGTTTCAAGGGTGCGCCAAACGTGATGCGGCGCGGCCCGCTAAACTGGCCGGCCCCTGTTCCGATCCGGCTTCCCGCCCACGCCCCCATCATGTTCAATCGCCTGCGCGAAGACATTGCCTGCATTCTTGAGCGCGACCCTGCTGCGCGATCCGCCTGGGAGGTGCTGACCTGCTACCCCGGCCTGCATGCCCTGATGTTCCATCGCGTGGCGCACTGGTGCTGGACTCATGGGCTGAAATGGGCGGGCCGCTTCATTTCGCACCTGGGGCGCTTTTTCACCGGCATCGAAATTCATCCCGGCGCCACCATCGCGCGCCGCGTCTTCATCGACCACGGCATGGGCATCGTCATCGGTGAGATGGCCGAAATCGGCGAAGGCTGCACCATTTACCAAGGCGTGACGCTGGGCGGCACCGCGCTGGTCAAGGGCGCCAAGCGCCACCCGACGCTGGAGGCCGGAGTCATCATCGGCGCCAATGCCTGTGTGTTGGGCGGCTTCACGGTGGGCGCAGGTGCCCGCGTGGGCTCGGGCGCGGTGGTCACCAAGCCGGTGCCGGCCGGCGCCACCGCGGTGGGCAACCCGGCCCGCATCATCGAGGCCAAGGCCGATGCCAAGCGCGAGGAAGTGGCCGCGCGCATGGGTTTTTCGGCCTACGGTGTGTCGCAAGGCGATGACCCGATGGCGCAGGCCATGCGCGGCCTGATCGACAGCGCAGCTCTGCAGGACCACCAAATTGCCTTGCTGTGGCAGGCCGTGTGCAAGCTCTCGGCCGCCTCGGGCGAGAAGATGGGCAATTGCGTGCCGGATGATGCGCAGCAGGATGAAACCTTTGATGCAGCTTCGCTGAGTCGCTTGGTCAAGTAAGCAACTGCGCTGCTCGCGAAACTGCTTGGCTCGCGCATCTGGGGCAGGGCATGGCTCCCGCCATGCTCTGCACTCAGCCGGCTACTGGACGTTGCGCGGACTTCGGCCGAAATGCCTTGATCACTTCTTCGCGGCATTCCAGATAAGGGCCGCCGATCAGATCGATGCAATAAGGCACGGCCGCAAAAATACCGGCCACCAGGGTTTCGCCGTCTGAACTCTTGAGGCCTTCCAGCGTTTCGGCGATTGCCTTGGGCTGACCTGGCAGATTGATGATCAAGGCTTGGCCGCGAATCACCGCCACCTGCCGCGACAGAATGGCCGTAGGCACAAAGCGCAGCGAGATCTGCCGCATTTGCTCGCCGAAGCCGGGCATCTCTTTATCTGCCACATCCAGTGTGGCCTCGGGCGTCACATCGCGCAGCGCCGGGCCGGTGCCACCGGTGGTCAGCACCAGGTCGCACTTGGCCTCGTCCACCAGTTCGCGCAAGGTCTGGGCGATCAGCGCGCGCTCGTCGGGAATCAGGCGTGGCTCGAAGCTGACCGGGTTACGCAGTGCGCGGCTCAGCCAGTCTTGCAAGGCCGGGAGGCCTTTGTCTTCGTAGACGCCACTGCTGGCGCGGTCACTGATGGAGACGATGCCAATGCGCACCGGCTCCGAGCTCGGCACGGGCTTCGCCTCACTCATCGGCGGCTTCCTCATCCGGGTCGGAAGCTGCCTCCTTGGGGTTGACGCGCAATTGCTCGGTTTTGATGAACTGGAACAGATCGCGGTAGGCGCGGCCGCTGCGCTTTTCGGGCTCCAGCGCGGCGTCCTTACGAGCGGCGCGCACGAGGCTGCGCAGCTGCTGCACATCGATGCCTTCGTGCTCCTGGATGAAGCTCTGCAGGGCGGCGTCATCCTTCAGCAGCCGTTCGCGCCAAGCTTCGCTCTGGTGCAGGGCTAAGCTGTCCTTGGCATGGCCGAGCTTGAAGGCCGCGACGGCCTCGCGCAGTGGCTCGGGGTCGACACGGCGCATCAGCTTGCCGATGTATTGCATCTGGCGGCGGCGGCCTTCATGGGCGGTGATCTTCTTGGCCGCCTTGATGGCGTCGGCCAGAATTTCGGGCAGATTCAAGGGATCGATGCGGCTGGCCGGCAAGGTCAGCAGATCTTCGCCGAGATCTTGCAACTCAAGCATGTCGCGCTTGAGCTGGCTTTTACTGGGACGATCAAAGTCGTCGTCCTCTGAGGGGAATTCTTCTTGTGTTCTCATATTGCTGCGGTGCTGCTGGTTTTGGCGCGCTTTGAGTAAAGCGGCTGCGGATGCGCTGGCATGGCTCCGCGACCTTATGATTGTCCCCCAGTTCTGCGCTTTGCCGCCCAGCCGGGCCTTACGGCTTTGCTGATTTGTCGGCCGCTTCACTCCCAAAGCTCATATTCATGCCCAAGCTCGACCTGCCTTCCTCACCTATTTCCCCCACACAATCCGCCCAATCGTCCGCCGCGGGCAGCGGTTTTGCCTACCGGGTGGAGCAATTTCAGGAATTGATCGAGGATGTGTTGGCCGAGGCCAAGCGCATCGGTGCCAGTGACGCCGGGGCCGAGGTGTCGGAAGGCTGTGGCCTGTCGGTGTCCACCCGGATGGGTGAGCTGGAGAATGTGGAGCGCAATCGCGACAAGTCCCTGGGCATTTCGGTCTACGTGGGCCAGCGCCGCGGCAATGCCAGCACCTCTGATTTTTCGCCCAAGGCCCTGCGCGACACGGTGCGCGCTGCGTTCGACATCGCCCGCTTCACGGCCGAAGACCCTGTTGCCGGCCTGCCTGACCAGGAAGATTTGTCGCTGGACGCCAGCGCCCGGCCGGAGCTGGACTTGTTCCACCCCTGGGCCATTGACGCGCACGAGGCTGCGCAGCTCGCCCTGCGCTGCGAGGCCGCGACCTTTGCTACCGACAAGCGCATCAGCAATAGCGAAGGCGCTGCTGTCTCGGCCCAGACCTCGCATTTCTATTCGGGCAATAGCCGCGGCTTCCGTGGTGGCTATGCCAGCTCGCGCCATTCCATCTCGGTGGCGCCCATTGCCGGGCGCGGCGCCAATATGCAGCGCGACGCCTGGTACAGCTCCATGCGCGACGCCAATGATCTGGCTTCGCCCGAGGCTATCGGCCGCTATGCCGCCGAGCGCGCCTTGTCGCGCCTGAAATCGCGCCGTGTGGCCACGGCCGAGGTGCCGGTGCTGTTCGAGAACTCCGCTGCCGCCGGCATCTTGGGTGCTTTGGTGCAGGCTACCAGCGGCGGGGCGTTGTATCGCCGCGCCAGCTTTTTGCTCGACAGCCTGGGCAAGCCGGTGCTGGCCTCGCACATCGATATCGCTGAGGACCCGCATGAGCGCAAGGGCAAGGGCAGCTCGCCCTTTGACGACGAAGGCGTCACCACGCGTGCCCGCAAGGTGGTCGACGCCGGCGTTTTGCAAGGCTATTTCTTGTCCACATACACGGCCCGCAAGCTAGGCATGAAGACGACGGGCAATGCAGGTGGTTCGCACAATCTGCGCATGACCAGCCGCTTCACTGCGCCGGGCGACGACCTGCCCACCATGCTGCGCCGTCTGGGCACGGGCTTGTTTGTGACCGAGCTGATGGGCCAGGGCGTCAACTACGTTACCGGCGACTACTCGCGTGGTGCTAGCGGCTATTGGGTCGAGAACGGCGAAATCGCCTTCCCCGTGCATGAGGTGACGATTGCCGGCAGCCTGCCCGAGATGTTCCAAAACATCATCGGCATCGGCCGTGACACCTACACCATGGGTGGCAAGACGGTCGGCTCGCTGCTGATCAGCAAAATGAAGCTCGCCGGCAGCTGAAGCTGAAGGGCTGAGGGGGCAGGCCGGGTTTGCCCCTGCGGAAGGGTGGAGAGGCTTCCCTAGAATCGTTGTGATAGAAAAACTCACAACCGATCAGGAGACCTTTCATGCAACGTCGATCCTTCGTTAGCCACGCCGGCCTGGCGGGCGTTCTGGCCGCCGGCGCCGCACCCGCTGTGGTGCATGCGCAGACGGCCATCCGCTGGCGCCTGGCCTCGAGCTTCCCAAAGTCGCTGGACACGCTGTACGGCGCGGCCGAACTATTCGCCAAGAAGGTCGGCGAGATGAGTGGCGGCAAGTTCCAAATCTCCACCCATGCAGGCGGCGAGCTGATGCCGCCGGGCCAGGTGGTGGACGGCGTTCAAAGCGGCGCGGTCGAGATGGCGCATACGGCGCCCTATTATTTTTTCGGCAAGGACGAAACCTTCGCCCTGGGCTGCGCTATTCCCTTCGGGCTCAATAGCCGGCAAATGACGGCCTGGATGGTGGAGGGCAATGGCCTCAAGCTGATGCGCGAGTTCTACCGCGGCTACAACATCATCAATTTCCCCGGCGGCAATACCGGTGCGCAGATGGGCGGCTGGTTCCGCAAGGAAATCAAGTCGGTGGCGGATATGAAGGGCCTCAAATTCCGCGTCGGCGGTTTCGCCGGGCGCATTTTGGAGCGCATGGGCACGGTGCCGCTGAATCTGCCCGGTGGCGAAATCTACTCGGCCCTGGAAAAGGGCACGGTGGACGCGGCCGAATGGGTGGGCCCTTACGACGACCAGAAGCTGGGTTTCAACAAGGTGGCGCCTTTCTACGCCTACCCGGCCTGGTGGGAAGGGGGCCCGCAGGTGGACTTCTTCATCAACACCAAGTCCTTTGACAGCTTGCCCGCCGAGTACAAGGCCATCGTGGAGTGCGCCTCCGCCATGGTCCATGTGGATATGCAGGCCAAGTACGACGCCCGAAATCCTCAGGCGCTCAAGCAATTGGTGGGCTCGGGCACCAAGCTCTTCCCCTTCCCCAAGGACGTGATGGACATCGCGTTCAAGGAGTCGCAGGCGATCTACGCCGAGCTATCGGCCAAGAACCCGCGCTGGAAGAAAGTCTACGAAGACTTCGCCACCTTCCGCCGCGACCAGAACATCTGGTTCCGCTTCACCGAGTCGAAGTTCGACGACTTCATGCAGTCGCAAAAGCTCTAAGCAAGAATGACCCAGGGCAGGCCGCGACCACGCTAGCGTGGCTCGGCCTGATGGGTGAGTTGTTTCCTCCGCCTTACTTCTTGGCGGCATCCTGCTCCATGGCACGACGCACGGCCGCCATGGGGTCTTCTTCAGCCCCGTCTGCCGGGGCGCTGGAGCCTGAAGCCGGCTCCAGTGCTGGCGCGGCCTTGCCCATGTTCTGCAGCAACTCGGTCGCCTGATTCATGTCCACGGCTTTTTCCTTGTCCAGGAAGAAGGTCACCGACTGCGGCACAAAAATCACCACCGCCACCAGGATCAGTTGCATCAGCACCCAAGGAATGGCACCCATATAAATGTCGGCCGATTCGACCTTGCGCGGGATAGCGCCGCTTTTGAACAAGGTGTCGGAAATGCCGCGCAGATAGAACAGCGCAAAGCCAAAGGGCGGGTGCATGAAGCTGGTTTGCATATTCACGCACAGCATCACGCCGAACCAGACCAGGTCGATGCCCATCTTGTCGGCCACCGGCCCCAGCAGGGGCAGGATGATGAAGGCGATCTCGAAGAAGTCGAGGAAGAAGGCCAGGAAGAAGATGAAGATGTTTACGGCGATCAAAAAGCCGATCTGCCCCCCCGGCAATTGGCTCAGCAATTCTTCGATCCAGATGCCGCCCTCGACACCCTGAAACACCAGCGAAAACGTGCGCGAGCCGATCAGGATGAACACCACCATCGCGGTGATGCGCATGGTGCCCGCCATGGCTCCTTGCACCAAGGGCCAATTCAGACGGCCATGCAGGGCTGCCAGAATAAAGGCGCCGACCGCGCCCATGGCGCCTGCCTCGGTGGGAGTGCAGATGGCGGTGTTGATGCCAGGCAAGCCGCCCATGCTGCCCAGCACGGCGAAGATCAGGATGGCCGAGGGGATGATGCCGCGCAGGCATTTCTTCCACAGCGCCCAGCCCTGCAGGGTGCGGGCCGACTTCGGCACGCCCGGCAAATAGTCCGGTTTGATGCGGCTCAGTGCAAAGGTGTAGATCGCAAAGATCAGCACTTGCAGAATCGAGGGGCCCCAGGCGGCCTTGTACATATCGCCCACCGAGCGGCCCAGCTGATCGGCCAGTACCACCAGCACCAGCGAGGGCGGCACCAACTGCGTGATGGTGCCCGAGGCCGCCAGCACGCCGGTGGCATAGCGCATGTTGTAGCCGTAACGCATCATCACCGGCAGCGAAATCATCGCCATCGCAATCACCTGGCCAGCCACCGTGCCGGTGATGGCGCCGAGAATGAAGCCCACGATGATGACCGAATAGCCGAGGCCACCGCGCACCGGGCCGAAGAGCTGGCCCATGGAGTCGAGCATGTCCTCGGCGAGGCCGCAGCGCTCTAGCAGGGCGCCCATCAAGGTGAAAAAGGGGATGGCCAGCAGCAAGTCGTTGGACAAGATGCCAAAGACGTTCTGCGGCAGATTGCTCATGAACTCGGCCGGGAACCAGCCTTGCGAGACCGCAAAAAAACCACAAGCCAGGCCCAGGGCCGCCAGCGAGAAGGCGACTGGGAAGCCAATCAGCAGAACGGCGATCAGGCCCGCAAACATCAGCGGCGGGAAGCTCTCCATCGCCATCATCATTGCAGCGGCCTTTCGTAGTGAATGTCCATCTCCAGGCGATGGTTCAGCCAGGCCGCGCGCTTGATCAACTCGGCCAGGCCTTGCAGGCAAACGAGGCCAAAGCCCAGGGGCAGCAGCAGCGCGGCCGGCCAGCGGATCAGTCCGCCGGCATTGGCTGACACTTCGCCGCTGCTGAGTAGCTTCCACAGATAGGGGCCAAGTCCTAAGCTGGCTACGCTATCGCCCGGCTGCATGCCGGTGCTGAGCTTGAGCCAGAACATATCGGCAGACAGCCAGGCCAGATAGGCCATCACGGGCAGCAGGAAGAACACAAGGCCCAGGAGATCCAGCCAGACCTTGCCGCGCCCGGAGAGGCGGCTGTAGAGCAGGTCCACCCGCACATGCTCATTGAGCTTGAGTACCTCGGCCGCGCCCAGCATCACGCAGGCGGCAAAGAGGTACCACTGGATTTCGGTGAAGGCGTTGGCGCTGTAGTCAAAGCCATAGCGCACCAGCGCATTGGCGGCGCTGATCAGGCAAGACAGCAGCACCGCCCAGCTGGCCAGTCGGCCAAAGCGGGCGCTGAGTCGATCGATCGCCCGGGCGAGGGCAAGAAGGGCATTCATGACACATCCTCTGCTGGCGGCTTGGCGCAAACCAACAAAAAGTGAAGGGCGCAAAGCGCCCGATGTGTCACTGTAGCGAGGCACGTTGCCCTTGCCGGGCAAAACGCCGCTGATCCAGGGAAACTACCGAGGAATCAGAGTGCCGAAGCTGCGGCAAACAGGCGCGACGAGCGCGCACCAGAGCGGCAGAAGGCCAGAATCGGCTTGGGCAGGCTGTCCAGCAGCGCGCGGAAGGCTTCAATTTCTTCCGGCGACTGGTAGCCGCCCTGCACGGGCAGATGCTGGTAGACCAAGCCAGCCGCTGCTGCGGCTTGGGCCATGTCTGCGCTGGTGGGCTGATCGGGGCCGCCTTCGAAATCGGGGCGGTTGTTGATCACGCTCTTGAAGCCGGCGTCTGCGGCTTCCTGCATCGCTTGCGGCGCCAATTGCGGGGCCACGCACAGCTCAGGCGTCAGGGCTTGGATAGGTAGGCTCATGATGCTGACCTCGCTTAGGCAGAACTCAGTTGCTGAGAGCTTGCTTGACGGCGCCCGACACCAGGCCCATATCGGCCTTGCCTGCCAACTGCGCCTTGACGGCGGCCATCACGCGACCCATATCGGCGGCGCCCTTGGCCCCCAGCTCGCTCACGATGGCGCCCACGGCAGCCGTGATTTCTTCGGCCGACATGCGCTGCGGCAGATAGGCTTCGAGGATGCTCAGCTCGGCGGCTTCCTTGTCGGCCAGATCCTGGCGACCGCCGGCGATGAATTGGGTGATGGAGTCTTTGCGCTGCTTGACCAGCTTGTCGACGATGGCGATCAAAGCCACATCGTCCACCACCACGCGCTCATCCACTTCCTTTTGCTTCACGGCTGCCAGCAGGCCACGGATGGTGGTCAGCTTGTCGGCTTCCTTGGCGCGCATGGCGTTCTTCATGTCGTCGGTGATGCGGTCTTTCAAGCTCATGGCTAGTCCTTGGCAGAGAGGGAAGGTAATTCGTGGAAATGGTGGGGTAGTAAAAGAAAAAGCCCGCGACAGCGTCCTGTGCGGGCTCTTTCTAGCAGATCTCTGAACTTCGCAAGACGCCGGGGCGACTTGCGAGTATCGAAGGGATCAGTACAGCTTCTTGGGCAGCTGCATGCTGCGCACGCGCTTGTAGTGACGCTTGACGGCAGCAGCCTTCTTGCGCTTACGCTCAGCCGTGGGCTTCTCGTAAAACTCGCGGGCGCGCAGATCGGTCAGCAAGCCCAGTTTTTCGATAGTGCGCTTGAAGCGGCGCAGGGCCACATCAAATGGCTCGTTCTCTTTGACGCGAATAGTGGTCATGAAAAGGTAATTCCTTCAAGTAGCGCTCGGTGTTCGCCAGTCACTTTTTAGAACATTGAACTACGTTCTGAAAAGCGTCTGAAACGGCTTATCCGGAAATCCGCCTCAGCACCAAACCAGTTTTTATATTGGATCAGTGGCGAATCGACGCGCATGGTTTGCCAGCAAAGACGAAGATTGTAGCCTGAAATTTATCAATTTGACAAATTTGAGTCCAGGGAACGTGCACAAGCTGCTGCACTGGCCCAAGCCCATTGAAAGTTATAGCCGCCCAGCCAGCCAGTGACATCCATGACCTCGCCAATGAAGTAAAGGCCAGGCACCCGTTTGCTCTCCATATTTTGCGAATTCAGCTCGCGGGTGTCGACGCCGCCGCGCATCACTTCGGCCTTGCGCCAGCCCTCGCTGCCATTGGGCGTGAGCTGCCAGGCTTGCAGCTGGGTGGCCAGGGTTTGCAGGTCTTTGTCCTTGCATTCGGGCATGGGTCGCTGGCTCTGCAGCCCTAAGCGTTCCAGCCAGGCCTGCGCCAGGCGCTGCGGGAACAGGCTGGCCAGCACATTGCCGAGCTGTCGTTTGGAATCGCTTTTTGCAGCCTGTAGCTGCTCGCCCAAATCCGTTTCTGGCGCCAGATCAATCTGCAGGGCCTGGCCTTCTTGCCAGAAGCTGGAGATTTGCAAAATGGCCGGGCCGCTCAAACCGCGGTGAGTGAACAGCAAATCTTCTAGAAAACGCCCCTGGGTTTTGCCCTTGCCGGTGCTGACCGCGACCGGCAGCGACAAGCCCGACAAGCTGGCGAAGGGCGCCCAGGCCTCGGCATCAAAAGTCAGCGGCACCAGGGCCGGGCGGGGCTCGACAATCTTGTGGCCGAAGCGTTGCGCCAAGCGCATGCCCCAGTCGCTGGCGCCGATCTTTGGCACCGGCAGGCCGCCCGTGGCAACTACCAGGCGCGGTGCCTGCACCGGGCCGCGCGAAGTCTCCAGTTCGAAGCCGCGCTCAGCACTGTGCTGGACGCTGGCCACGGTGCAGGGCTGCCAGCGCTGCACACCGCCCAACTCGCATTCGCGCAGCAGCATGGCGATGATTTGCTCGGCCGAGTCGTCGCAAAAGAGCTGGCCCTTGTGCTTTTCGTGAAAAGCGATGCCGTACTTTTGCACCAGGCTGATGAAGTCTTGTGAGCTGTAGCGAGCCAGAGCCGAGCGGCAGAAATTCGGGTTGTCGGACAGAAAGTTGGCTGGGGCGACATCGCGGTTGGTGAAGTTGCAGCGCCCGCCGCCGGAGATGCGGATCTTCTCGGCCACCTTTTCGGCGTGGTCGATCAGCAAAACGCGCTGGCCACGTTGCCCCGCCATGCCGGCGCAAAACAAGCCAGCTGCGCCAGCACCCACCACGATCAAGTCAAATTGCATGTTCAAAATTTTTCCGGCAGTTCGCGCAAACCCGTGTTGCGCGGCTCGCTATTGTCCCGCCGAAAGGCAAAACGGCAGTTGGTGCCGGCCGGCCTTGGCCAAGAATGCGCGAATACCCCTTGATTGAGTGGCGGCAAGCCAATCAAACGCGCAAAAAGCTATGCTTTTCGGCCTGCTAACGCCGCATGTTGTGGGTACCATCGACCGCACTGCCAACCTAGGGGGAAAGTGTGCGCTACAGCGCCCTGACTCTTGCTCAGGCAAGTAGAGCGCGTCTACATTCGCTCTGTTGTGATCTGCGATGGCTGCTGATGTGTAGTGCTGCCGCAGGGCTACTTGTTTGTCATGGCTAATTTTCGAGGATTCATGGACATTTCAGCCCTTTCGCGCGATGACACTTCGCCCCCGCCGGGCAGCTTGCAGCAATGGCTTGGCGCGCATGCCGAGCTGGCTCAAGGCGTCGCCGCCGCTTGGGTTGGCTTGATCGAGCCCCTGAATAACTTTGCGGCTGTCAAGTCACTGGTATCCGGGCGTTATGTTTTTGCAAGTGCTGGCCTGGCGCAACTGTTTGCACAGGCCACCTTGGTGGGCAGCAATGACAGCGAGCTGATGCGCGCCGAAGAGGCGGTCAGCATCCGCCGGGTCGAACAGGCGGTGATGGCGCAGCAGTCGGTGGTGGTCAGCGAGCACCGGCTGGAGCTGGGTGGCCGCCGGCGTGAGTTCACCGTCACGCGCATCGCTCTGAACAAAGACTTTTTGTTGGCGGTGTGGCATGAGCGCACCGAAGAGCGCCACCGCGAGTCCCATTTGCAGCGCGCTTTGCTGCAGATCGAGCAGCAGCAAAAAAGTCTCGAACAGGTGCGGCGCGAGCTGCAGCAGGGCAGTGGCCGCGACGATTTGTCGGGCCTCTATTTGCGCGCGCAGTTTGATGACCAGCTGCTGCGTGAAATTGATTTATCCACCCGCGAGCACCGGGAGTTCGCCCTGGTCATCATTGCGCTGGATCCCTTGCCGGCCAATGTGGAGCAAATCGGCGCTGAGGCCAATGAGCGCCTGCTCGAAGGCATGGGTCGCATGCTGCGAGCCAACACCCGTGCCATGGACGCGGCTTGCCGCATCGGTGAGACGCACTTTGCCGTCTTGCTATCTGGCGTGGGCTTGGCCACTGCGCATGCGCGCATGGAGCAGCTGCGGCGCCAATGCGCCACCCAGATCATCGTGACAAACGGGCTCGATATGGGCTTGTCGCTGTCCATGGGGGTGTCCAGCTTCCCGCATACCGCGTCCAAGAAGGACGAATTGCAGGCGGCCAGCGAGGCCGCCGTGGCCGAGGCCCAGCAGCGGCGCGGCGGCAATCAAGTGGTCTTGGCCTCGATTTCCTTCGAGGCTTGAGCACTTTTTAGGCCTGCAGGCCTTTGTAAAGCATATAGCTCGCCAGCAGGATGAGCAGGCCGGCAAAAGCGCGTTTGAGTTGCTGCACATTCATGGCGTGGGCAGCGCGTGCACCCAGAGGCGCCATGCTGACGCTGGCCGAGGCGATTACCAGCAAGGCCGGCAGGTAAAGGTAGCCAAAGGCGCCGGGCAGGGCGCTTGGCAGGCGCCAGCCGCTCACCACATAGCCCACCGTATTGGCCAGTGCGATCGGAAAACCGAGGGCTGCGCTGGTGGCAACGGCTTGATGCATGGCGACATTGCACCAAGTCATGAAGGGCACCGATACAAAGCCGCCGCCCGCACCCACCAGCCCAGACAAAGTGCCTATGCCGGTGCCGACGCCGATTTGAGCCAAGGTGCCCGGCATCTCACGACTGGGCTTTGGCTTCTTGTTGCGCAGCATCTGGAAGGCCGAAAAGCCAACGAAGGCAGCAAATACCAGGGCCAGCGAGCGGCCTTTGAGCAGCGCGAAAATGCCAGCCCCGCCGATCAAGCCGCCCAGCAAGATGCCGGGGGCCAGGCCGCGCACCAAGTCCCAGCGCACGGCGCCGCGCTTGTGGTGCGCACGCACACTCGACAGCGAGGTGAACATGATGGTGGCCATGGAGGTGGCGATGGCCATCTTCACAGCCATGCCGGCGTCCACGCCGCGCTGCGACAAAATCCAAGTCAGCCAGGGCACCATCAGCATGCCGCCGCCTATGCCCAGCAAGCCGGCCAGAAAACCCGCGACCAGGCCCAGGGCCAAAAGCTCGACCAGCAGCAGGGGATCGATCATGCGGGGCAGTCTTTCAACAGGGTTTGCAGCAGGGCCCAGTCTTGGGGCTCAACTGGCGTGATGGACAGGCGACTACCCGGCTGCAGGATGCGCAGGCCTTGCAGGCGTGGCTCGGCGCGCAAATCGGCTAGGCTCAGTAACTGGGTCTTGTGCACATAACGCACATCCACATGCAGCCAGCGCGGCGCGTCAGGGGAGGACTTGGGGTCGAAGTAGGGGCTGTCGGGCTCGAACTGCGTGGCGTCAACATAGGCCGCGGAGGCCACTTCCGCGAGGCCGGCTATGCCGGGCTTTGGGCACGACGAGTGGTAGAACAGCACGCCATTACCGACGCGCATAGCGTCGCGCATGAAGTTGCGGGCTTGGTAGTTGCGCACGCCCACCCAGGGCAGCGTCTGTGCCGGCGCTCGTGCCAGATCGTCAATCGAGCACTCGGCGGGCTCGGACTTCATCAACCAGTAGTTCAAGGCCCGGGCTTTGAGAGTTCAGATAGGTGTCCACCGCGAGCCGTGAGCCGCATTCCTGAACCGGAGGTTCAGGTGGGCGAGGTCAGCCAAGCTTCGGGTTCATCTGACGCGAGATGATCACACCTGCAGAGGATATGTTCCAAGCCCGGGCGCAATGCGCATTGGTTCAAGGAAATATAGGACTCACGCAAACGCAGTGGACGGAAGTGATTCTAAGGCCTGCCGGTGAGGCGGCCGCTGCACTCAGATCAAATGCCCGTCATGCCCAAGGGCTTCATCCAGGCGACGCATCAAGCCGGCCAGATCGGGCAAGTTGTTGTCGATGGGGTTCGTGCTGACGGGCTTGGTCGCCGTGTTGCCGCCTTCGGCCAATTGGTAAGCCAGGTTCAATGCGGCCAGCACGGCAATGCGCTCGCGCGCCTTGACGCGGCCGGAGTCGCGGATGGCGCACATCTCTTTGTCCACCTGGCTAACGGCTTGTCCCAGCGCAGCCTCGCCGCCCTCGGGGCAGCCGAGCAAATAGCTTTGTCCCATGATGGTGACTTCCATCTGCTTCATGGTGCAGGGTTCTTTCCGGAATCGTTGTCGACGGGCAGGCGCTCAAGCAGCGCATCGATGCGGGCGCGTGCCGCGTTTAAGCGCGAGCGCAGGCTGTCGCGCTCCTGGCTCAATTGCTGCACTTGCTCTTGCAGCAAGGCATTGGTGCGTTTCAGTTCATCGTGTCGCAGCAGCAAACGCTCAACGCGTTCCAGCAGGTCGGTCAGGCTTGGCATGGCTTCCCGTGGCTATCTAATCAATTGTTGATTGTAGGCGGCGGCCATGGTCGCACTGGGCAGCGACAGCACAGGCAGCGCACAAAGGCTGCCTGGCCTTGCAGACATAGCGCCCATGCAGGATCAGCCAATGATGGGCGTCGACCATGAATTCCGCCGGAATGCGCTTGAGCAGGCCAAGCTCCACCGCCAAGGGCGTCTTGCCGGGCGCCAGGCCGGTGCGATTGCTGACGCGGAATAAATGGGTGTCTACGGCCATGGTGGGCTCGCCGAAGGCGACGTTCAGCACCACATTGGCGGTTTTGCGGCCCACGCCCGGCAGGCTTTCCAGGGCTTCGCGGGTGCGCGGCACCTGGCCGCCATACTGCTCCAGCAGAATTTGGCAGGTGGCAAACAGGTGCTTGGCCTTGCTGCGGTAGAGGCCGATGGTGCGGATGTAGTCGCTCAAGGCCTCTAGGCCTAAGTCGACAATCTTCTGCGGCGTGTTGGCCACCGGGAACAAGCGCCGCGTTGCCTTGTTGACCCCGACATCGGTGGCCTGGGCGGATAGCAGCACCGCCGCGAGCAACTCAAACACGCTGGCATATTCGAGCTCGGTCTGCGGCGACGGGTTGGCGGCGCGCAGGGTGTGGAAGAAGGTTTGGATTTGCGCGCTGTTCATGGGGCGGCATTGTCCACTGCCCATCGCTGCCAAAGCTCAGGCATGATGGCGCCCGTTGTCTTGTTGCCTCATCACCGCCCGCATTTTTTGCCTCCCATGAACCTGCCTTCCGAGAAACGCTCCGCCGCACGCCCCTGGATTATTTTGTTGGGGCTGTTGCTGCTGCTGCGCTTGTTCAGCCTGGCCACCATGCCGCTGACCGATCACACCGAAGCGCGCTATGCGGAGATTGCCCGCCTGATGGTCAGCCTGGGCGACTGGATCAGCCCGCACATCACGCCCAGCGAGGTGTTCTGGGCCAAGCCGCCGCTGTCCACCTGGGGCCAGGCCTTGTCGATTGAGGTGTTTGGCGTCAGCGAATGGGCGGCGCGCCTGCCGGCCGTGGGCTGGAGCGTGCTGAGCCTGGCGGCACTGGCGTGGATGCTGAGTGCTAGTCTGAGCCGGGTGCAGGTTTGGGCTAGTTTGGCAATTTTGAGCTTGAGCCCCTTGTTTTTCATCAGCGCCGGCGCGGTGATGACGGACGCGACCTTGGGCGCCTGCGTGATGTTGGTCCAGGCCGCTTGGTGGCGGGTCTTGCAAAGTGAGGGTCAGGCGCGGCTGCAGGCCGCCCGCATATTGGGATTTGGCATGGCGCTGGCCTTGCTGACCAAGGGCCCGGCGGCTGCCGTGTTGGCCTTGCTGCCCATCTTGATGCACGCGGGCTGGCGCGGCCATTGGGCGCTGGTGTGGACGGTCTTGCGCATGCCCTCGGTGTGGCTGATCTGCTTGGGGCTCTCGCTGCCCTGGTACATCGTGGCGGAGCTCAAGACGCCCGGCTTTTTGCAGTATTTCGTGCTCGGCGAGCATGTGATGCGCTTCTTGCAGCCCGGCTGGAAGGGTGACCGTTACGGCTTCGCCCACGCGCAGCCCCTGGGCATCATCTGGGCCTTCACGGCAGTGGCTGCATTGCCGGCCGTGCTATTGCTGTTGACGCGTCTGCCGTTGCTGCGCTTGCGCCAAGGCAAGGGCGCGGTGTTGGCGCAGTTGCGTAGCTCGGGCGGCGTGGAGCTGGCCTGCTATGCCTTGTGTATCGCCCTGGCGCCGCTGCTTTTGTTCAGCATGGCACGCAATCTGATCTTCACTTATGCGATGACGGCCTTGCCGGGCCTGGCCATTTTGGCCGTGATGGTTCTGCCGGCGAAGTCGTGGGCGCGCGCCCCGGCCTGGGGCTTGGCCGGGGTTTTGGGCTTGGTCTACACCTGGGCCTTCTTCATCAAGTTGCCCGAAGTGGGTCGCCAACACTCGGATTTGCCCTTGATTCAGGCTTACCAAGCGGCTTGCCCTGCCCAGGATTGCCGCCTGACCTATCAGGCCAAACCGCCGTACTCTGCCTTTTTCTATACTGCCGGCCGGCTCTATGAAGGCATGCCTGGCCAGCCCGGCGCGGCGGCCTATCTCGTCGTGCAGGTGCCGAAAAAATCTTCCCGCCCCAGTGCAGCATTGGCCTGCAACAAGGAACAATGCTTGCTGCGCGACGACGGCGTCGCAGGATCCACACGCTGATGCAACAGACCTACCTTTCGACCTCCAACTTGAACACTTCACTTGCCATGTCACAGGGTGTGGCGGCGCCGGAGCGCGCCCAGCCGGGTCTGCTGTCCGTTGTCTTGCCGGCCTTCAACGAGGCCGCCAATCTGGCCTGGTTTTTGCCTGAGTTGACGTCCAAATTGGCTGGTGAGGCGCGGCGGCTGGAATTGTTGGTGGTGGATGACGGCAGCAAGGACGACACCGCGCTGGTGGTGCACAGCTTGATACAGCAAGGCTTACCGGTGCGGCTGCTGCGCCTGTCGCGCAATTTCGGCAAGGAGGCCGCACTGTCGGCTGGCCTGGATGCGGCAGAAGGTGATGTGGTGCTGAGCATGGATGCAGACGGTCAGCATCCGATTGCTACCGTCTTGGCCATGCTGCCGCTGTGGCGCTCTGGTTACGACGTGGTTTACGGCGTGCAGACCGGCCGGCGTGAGTCGCAGTCGGTGGCGCGGCGCAGCTACACCAAATTCTTCTACTGGTTGATGCAGCGCGATTCGCGTTTTGAGCTGCCCTCAGATGCCGGCGACTTCCGCCTGCTGGACCGCAGGGTGGTGCTGGCCTTGCGCAGCTTGCCCGAGCGGGCCCGCTATATGAAGGGCCTGTTCGCCTGGGTGGGCTTCAAGTCCAAGGCGATTGAGTTCGTGCCGGATGCGCGTGCGCATGGAGAGACCAGCTTCAACTTCATGCGCTTGTTGTCGCTGGCGGTGGTGGGCCTGACTGCCTTCAGCAAAGTGCCGCTGCGCATGGTGTCGCTGCTGGGCATGGTGGTTTCGGTGTTCTCGGTCTTCTTTGCCTTCTGGATCATTCTGGAGAAGGTGTTTCTGGGCAATCCGGTCTCGGGCTTTGCCACATTGGCGGCGTCGATCACCTTTCTGGCCGGCGTGCAGCTGATTTGCTTGGGCATCATTGCGGAATACCTCGGCCGCGTGTTCGACGAGGTCAAACAGCGCCCGCTCTACCTGGTGCAGGAGCTGACGCCGCCCTTGAGCGGGCCGGAGGAGTTGTGAATTCACTGCTCTGGTTCGGCCTGGTCGGGGCCAGCGCCGCGGCGGTGCATTTCTCGGTCGTCTGGCTTCTGGTCTCGCAATGGCAAGTGCCGGCCCTGGCGGCCAATGTGGCTGGTTTCCTGATCGCGTTTGGCGTCAGCTTCCTGGGCCATCACCGGCTCAGCTTTGCGGCGCAGCAGGCCACGGTGAAATCTGCCTTGCCGCGCTTTGCCCTGGTGGCCGTGCTGGGTTTTGTCTGCAATGAGCTGCTTTACGCGGTGTTGCTGGGCATGGGCCTGGAGTACCGCCTGGCGCTGCTGATCGTCTTGGTGGCGGTGGCCGTGATGACCTGGGTCTTGAGCCGTTTCTGGGCCTTTCGCAACAAGCTGGCGGCAGGATGAGCGCCAAGCGAATCCAGATCTGCGCAGATGACTTTGGCTTTGATGATGCCGTCAGCCAAGGCATTTTGGAATGCATAGACGCCGGCCGGCTGAGCGCCACCAGTTGCATGGTCTTGTCGTCCGCCTGGCCGACCTGGGCCGGTGCGCTGCGTGAGCGCCAAGGCGCCGCCGACTACGGCCTGCATCTCGATGTGAACGAGTTTGCACCCTATGCCCCGGGTCGTGGCTTGTCGGATTGGATCCGACTGAGCTATTTGCGCCAGTTGCCGCGAGGGGCGGTGCGGGGTTGGATTGGCAGCCAACTTGATGCCTTTGAGGCGCAGATGAAACAGGCGCCGAGCTATGTGGACGGGCACCAGCATGTGCACCAATTGCCGGTGATTCGCGAGGAACTGCTGTCAGCCTTGACGGCGCGTTATGGCCAGGCTTGCGCTCTGCGCTCGACCCGCAACCAGACTTGGCGCGGGACTAAGGCCGCCGTGATTGCCGGCCTGGGCGCCGCAGCGCTGCGGCGCGGGGCGCGTCGGGCAGGGCTGCGCTGCAATGCCGACTTCGCGGGCGTTTACGGCTTTGACGAAAAGATCAGCTTCGCCGAGTTGGTGGCGGGCTGGCTGGCTTCACTGCCTGATGGGGGTTTGATGATGACGCACCCCGGACGCGCTGGCGGCACCCAAACCCGGCCCGACCCGATCCGCGCCGCGCGGATGCGCGAGCGCCAGTTCTGGCTCAGCAGCGAGGCCGGCGAATTGCTGGCCAGCCTGGGCGTGCAACTGGGCATGAGCGAGGATTGGCCGCAAGCCTGATTGCGCCCGCCTTGCCGCGCTGAATTGCCGTCAGCCGCCCTGGCGCAGTGCCCTGGCCCGGGCCAATGCAGCTTCGATGACGGCGCGCTTGCGCTCCAGATCGCTGGGTGCGGTGAGTTTGGAGGCGGCGGCCAGATCGGCCAGCTTGGCCTCGGCCTTGGCTTGCAGGCGCAGGCTGTTCTCAACTGGCTCGCGGGCCATGCGCTTGAGGTGAAAGTCGTGACGTTGCCGTGCTTGCTCGGCCTGAGGCGCACTCCAGGCGTTCCAGGCGGTTTGCTCGCCGCTGACATTGACCATGCTGATGCAGTCCACCGGGCATGCCGGAATGCAAAGCTCGCAGCCCGTGCACTGGGCATCGACGACCAGATGCATGGCCTTGGGCGCGCCGACGATGCAGTCCACCGGGCAGGCCTTGATGCACAAGGTGCAGCCAATGCACCAAGCCTCGTCAATGACGGCCAGCAGGCGTGGGCCTTCGCTGCCAAAGTCCGGGTTGAGGGGCAGGGTAGGGCGACCGGTCAGCGCGGCCAGGCGCGCCACACCTTCGGCGCCGCCCGGCGGGCATTGGTTGATCTCGGCGCTGCCCGCGGCCACGGCCTGGGCATAGCTGCGGCAGTCGGGGTAGCCGCAGCGGGTGCACTGGGTCTGCGGCAGGGCCGCGTCAATACGTTCCGTCAGCGTGAGGGTGATGCTGTGGGTAGCGCCTTCTGGCTTGACGGAACGGCTGGGGCTGGTGGAGCTGGGAGGGGTCAAGCGCTCTTCTTGCTGCGGCTGTTGCGGGGGGCGGGGGTGCTGGAGCTGCTGCTCTGGCTCAGTGCATCCGGCCGGTCGTATTTCAGGATGAAGCTCTTCACTTCGGGGTATACATTGTCGCGCCAGCGGCGGCCCGCAAAGATGCCGTAGTGGCCGGCACCAATGGCGTCGTAGTGGAACTGATGTTCCGCTGCGATGCCCGAGCACAAGCCGTGGGCGGCGCGTGTCTGGCCGGCGCCGGAGATGTCGTCCAGTTCGCCTTCAATGGTCAGCAAGGCGGTGCCGGTGATGTCTTGCGGGCGCACGCGCTGGCCGTTCACATCCCAGGTGCCGTTGACCAGCGAGAAGTCTTGGAAGACGACGCGGATGGTGTCGAGGTAGTACTCGGCCGGCATGTCCAGCACGGCGTTGTACTCGTCGTAGAACTGGCGGTGCGAGTCGGCGCTGTCATCGTCGCCGCGCATCAGGTCGAGGAAGTAGTCGTAATGCGAGGTCAGGTGGCGGTCCGGGTTCATGGCCACGAAACCGGTGTGCTGCAAGAAGCCGGGGTAGACCGCACGGCCAGCCGCCGGGAAGTTCGTCGGCACACGGTAAATCACGTTGTTTTCGAACCAGCTGTAGCTGCGGTTCATTGCCAAGTTGTTGACGGCGGTCGGGCTCTTGCGGGCGTCGATGGGGCCGCCCATCATGGTCATGCTGCGCGGGGTTTGTTCGCCTGCGGAGGCCATTAGCGAGATGGCGGCCAGCACCGGCACGGTGGGCTGGCAGACGGAGATCACATGGCAGTCCGGGCCGACGTGGCGGATGAAGTCCTGCACATAGCTAATGTAGTCATCCAGATGGAAGGCGCCCACTTCGAGCGGCACCATGCGGGCATCGGTCCAGTCGGTGATGAAGACCTTGTGGTCCTTCAGCAATTGGCGCACGGTGTCGCGCAGCAAGGTGCTGTGGTGGCCGGACAGGGGCGCAACCACCAACACGGTGGGCTGGTCCTTCATCTTCAGCAGCACTGCCGGGTCATCGGTGTAACGCTTAAAGCGCAACAGGCGGCAGAAAGGCTTCGTGATGGGGATCAGCTCCTGCACCGCCACTTCAACGCCGTCCACTTCAACGCCGCGAATGCCGAATTCGGGCTTTTCATAGTCCTTGGCCAGGCGGTGCATCAAATCCAAACCAGCCGAAACGCGCTGCGACATCGGTGAATGCGCAAAGGGCGACAGTGGGTGGCTGTAGAGCTTGGCCGAAGCACTGGCGAACTCCGAGAAGGGGCTCATCAGGGCGCGCTGGGTTTCAAAAAGTTGATACAGCATGGGATTGACTCGCGTTTTCGGATGGGGGAAGTGGGGCCATCATGCCAGAAATTGTGCAGTGCAGCAATTTTGACAATGGGCCAAACACCGCCTGTCTTTGACTTGAAGCGGAGGGCGGATCACTTGACGTAAGCCTAAGGCTAACCGGCAAATCTGATCCCGTCACTCCGCAAAAACCGCAACGGAATCAAATCTGCCGATTTCTTACGCCAAACTTGCGGGTTTGGCGAGCGCTGCTTTGACAATCAGCCTTGCATCACCGCGGCCATGGCCTTAGCGACGGCGGGCAGGTTCTGCTCATTCAAGGCGGCCACGCAGATGCGGCCCGAGTCCACGCCGTAGATGCCGAACTCGGCGCGCAAGCGCTGCATTTGCGCAGCGTTCAGGCCGGAGTAGCTGAACATGCCTTTCTGGCGCGTCACAAAGCTCAGGTCTTGGGTCACGCCAGCGGCTTGCAAGGCGGCCACCAGGGCCGTGCGCATGGCGCGGATGCGCAGGCGCATGCCGGCTAGCTCTTCTTCCCACAGTGCGCGCAGGCTGGGGTTGCTCAGCACATTGGCCACCACTTGAGCGCCATGGGTTGGTGGGTTGGAGTAGTTGGTGCGGATGACGATCTTGAGCTGGCTCAGCACGCGGCTGCATTCCTCGGCCGAGGCGCAAACCACGCTCAGCGCGCCAACGCGCTCGCCGTAGAGCGAGAAGCTCTTGGAGAAGCTGGTGGACACGAAGAAGTCCAGGCCAGCGGCCAGGAATTGCTGAATCACCGCGCCGTCTTCGGCAATGCCTTCACCAAAGCCTTGGTAGGCCATGTCCAGGAAGGGCACCAGGCCGCGCGCCTTGACGGTGGCGACCACTTGGTCCCACTGGGCGGGGCTGAGGTCGTAACCGGTCGGGTTGTGGCAGCAAGCGTGCAGCACGACCACGGTGCCGGCAGCGGCGGCGTTCAGGCCGGCCAGCATGGCATCGAAGTTGATGCCCAGCTTGTCGGCGTCGTAATAGGGGTAGGTGCCAACGGTGAAGCCGGCATTGGTGAACAGCGCGCGGTGGTTCTCCCAGCTTGGGTCAGAGATCAAAACGGTGGCCGATGGGCTCAGGCGCTTGATGAAATCCGCGCCGATCTTCAGGCCGCCGGTGCCGCCAATGGCTTGCACGGTGGCCACGCGCTTGGCTTGCACCACGGCGCTGTCGGCGCCAAACACCAGGCCTTGCACGGCCTTGTCGTAGGCGGCGATGCCGTCGATCGGTAGGTAGCCGCGGGCCTTGGGGTCGGCTTGCATGGCGGCTTCCGCCTCGGCCACGCAGCGCAGCAAGGGCAGCTTGCCATTGGCGTCGAAATACACGCCCACGCCCAGATTGACCTTGGCGGGGTTGGTGTCGGCATTGAACTGCTCGTTGAGACCCAAGATGGGGTCGCGGGGGGCCATTTCGACGGCGGCAAACAAAGACATGGAAGTTCCTGACGGGACGTTGGCGTGAACGGAAGGAGGGGTAGCAGATCTTGGGGCTGGACGACTCGCTCAAGCGGGCCGGGCCAGTCTGCGCTAATCTGTCGGGTTGCGCAGCGCCACGATTTTACGGGCTGCGGCGACGCCAGCCCGGTCACTTGCCGGACTGGCCGTGATTCCCGGGACCCAGCATGCAAGATTCCTCATCCGTCAAGCTCATGGACGAAGCCAATGAATTGGCCGAACGTCCCAAGGGCGAATTTGTGTCCTTCGAGGGTTCGCCCTTTCAGCTTTTTCAGCCTTTTCCGCCCGCCGGCGATCAACCCACGGCGATTGCGCAACTGTGCGAGGGCATCAACGACGGCCTGAGTTTTCAAACCCTGCTCGGCGTGACGGGTTCGGGCAAGACTTTCACCATGGCCAATGTGATCGCGCGTCTGGGGCGCCCGGCCATCATCTTTGCGCCCAACAAGACTTTGGCGGCCCAGCTCTACAGCGAGTTCCGGGATTTCTTTCCGAACAATGCGGTGGAGTATTTCGTTAGCTACTACGACTACTACCAGCCCGAGGCCTATGTGCCGCAGCGCGATCTCTTCATTGAGAAAGATAGCGCCATCAACGAGCACATTGAGCAGCTGCGCCTCTCCGCCACCAAGAGTTTGATGGAACGGCGCGATGTGGTGATCGTGGCCTCCGTCTCGGCCATCTACGGTATCGGCAATCCGGCTGACTATCACCAGATGGTGATGACCTTGCGCCATGGCGACAAGATGGGCCAGCGCGATGTGATCGCGCAGCTGATTCGCATGCAGTACACCCGCAACGAGGTCGAGTTCAGCCGCGGCGCCTTCCGTGTGCGCGGGGACACGATCGATGTCTTCCCGGCCGAGCATTCGGAATTGGCGCTGCGCATCGAGTTGTTCGATGACGAAGTCGAGAGCCTGCAGCTCTTCGACCCGCTGACCGGCAAGATCCGCCAGAAGATCCCGCGCTTCACCGTCTACCCCAGCAGCCATTACGTCACCCCGCGTGAGCGGGTGCTGGCGGCGATGGATGGCATCAAGGAAGAACTGCGCACGCGGCTGGGTGAGTTTGTGCGCGATGGCAAGCTGGTGGAGGCCCAGCGCATTGAGCAGCGCACCCGCTTTGACCTTGAGATGTTGCAAGAAGTTGGCCACTGCAAGGGCATTGAGAACTACACCCGTCACCTCAGCGGTGCCCAGCCGGGCGAAGCGCCGCCCACGCTGATCGACTACTTGCCCGCCGATGCGCTAATGTTCCTGGATGAAAGCCATGTGCTCATCGGCCAATTCGGCGGCATGTACAACGGCGACCGGGCGCGCAAATCCACGCTGGTGGAATACGGCTTCCGGCTGCCCTCGGCCCTGGATAACCGGCCGCTCAAGTTCGCTGAGTTCGAGCGCAAGATGCGCCAGGCCGTGTTCGTGACGGCCACGCCGGCAGCCTACGAGCAAGAGAACTCGGGTCAGGTGGTAGAGCAGGTGGTGCGGCCCACCGGCTTGGTGGACCCCATTGTTGAAGTGCGCCCCGCGACCCATCAGGTCGACGATGTGCTGCAAGAAATCCGCGAGCGCGTCGAGCTCAACGAGCGCGTGCTGATCACCACGCTGACCAAGCGCATGGCCGAGCAGCTCACCGACTACCTCAGCGACAACGGCGTCAAGGTGCGCTATTTGCACTCGGACGTGGACACGGTTGAGCGGGTGGAAATCTTGCGCGACCTGCGCCTGGGTGCCTTCGATGTGTTGGTCGGCATCAACTTGCTGCGCGAGGGCTTGGATATCCCGGAGGTGTCATTGGTGGCGATTCTGGACGCCGATAAGGAGGGCTTCTTGCGCAGCGAGCGCAGCCTGATCCAAACCATCGGCCGCTCGGCCCGAAATCTGCGCGGCAAGGCGATTTTGTATGCCGACCGCATCACCGAGTCCATGCGCAAGGCCATGGGCGAGACCGAACGTCGGCGCGCCAAACAGCTGGCCTTCAATGAGGCCAATGGCATCACGCCGCGCTCCATCGTCAAGCGCATCAAGGACATGATCGACGGCGTCTACTCCGAGAAGTCGGGGCGCGATGACCAAAAGCTGCTGCAAGTGGCGGCGGTGGAGGAGATGTCGGAGAAAGACCTCAGCAAACGCATGGCCTTGCTGGAAAAGCAGATGCTCGAACATGCGCGCAATCTGGAATTTGAGAAGGCAGCGCGCGTGCGTGACCAATTGGCGCAGCTGCGCGAGCAGGCCTTTGGCGCCGTGGTGCATGACCATATTCAAAGCTGAACGACCCCGGGTGTCTTGAGCTAGAACTCTGTTTTACGGGCGTGCATCGCTGCGGGCGAAAAGCCCTAGTTCCGGTGCGGTGGAATCGGGGTGGCAGCAAGCGCAGCAGTAATTGAGTAAAATAGTCGGAAATAACCCAGGGTTAACGCGCGACTATCGTGCCGCGAGTGACTCCCAAGGCGCGCCGTACCTAAATCCTCGCGCCCGGGTTTTGTTGAGCGAAGGAGAGTTCGATGCGCCTTACCACCAAAGGTCGTTTTGCCGTCACCGCGATGATTGATTTGGCCCTGCGTGAAAACGGCGGCCCGGTTGCCCTGGCGGCCATCAGTCAACGTCAGCAGATCTCTTTGTCTTACCTCGAGCAATTGTTCGGCAAGCTGCGTCGTCACGAACTGGTGGAAAGCACGCGTGGCCCGGGCGGCGGTTATTCGCTGGGCCGCAAATCCAGCGAGATCACGGTGGCCGACATCATCGTCGCTGTCGATGAGCCGCTGGACGCCACAGGCTGTGGCGGCCACGAGAACTGCATGGGCGAGAACACAGGCAAGTGCATCACGCATGAGCTTTGGACCAGCCTGAACGCAAAAATGATTGAGTACCTCGACTCTGTGTCCCTGCGCAAGCTGGTTGAAGACCAGTTGGCCAAGGGCGTGACCATCGAGGAGGCGTCGATCAAGCGCGCCATCTCCTCGCAGCCGGTGCTCAAACCCATCCGCATCACGGCGCCGAATTCGGTCTTCGCCTTGGGCAATGCTTTCACCAAATAAAATCTGACCCCCTTTTCTGGCATAAAAAGATGACACCGCATTTCCCCATCTATATGGACTACGGCGCAACGACGCCGGTTGACCCGCGCGTTGTGAGCGCCATGGTGCCTTGGTTGAGCGAGCATTTCGGTAACCCCGCGTCGCGCAGCCATGCCTGGGGCTGGGAAGCCGAGGCGATTGTTGAGAAGTCACGCGAGCAAGTCGCTGCCCTGATCGGCGCTGACCCGCGTGAGATCGTCTGGACATCCGGCGCCACCGAGTCCATCAATCTCGCCATCAAGGGTGCTGCGCATTTCTACAAGACCCGCGGCAAGCACATCATCACCTTGCGCACCGAGCACAAGGCGGTGCTGGACACCTGCCGTGAGCTGGAGCGCCAGGGCTTTGAGGTGACTTATCTCGACGTCGAAGAAAACGGTCTGCTGGATCTGGAGAAGTTCAAGGCCGCGATCCGCCCAGACACCATCTTGGTCTCGGTGCTTTTCGTTAACAACGAAATCGGCGTCATTCAAGACGTGGTGAGCATCGGCAATCTGTGCCGTGAGCGCGGCATCATCTTCCACGTCGATGCGGCCCAAGCCACCGGCAAGATCGAGATCGATGTGGCCCAGCTACCCATCGACTTGATGAGCCTGGCTTCGCACAAGACCTATGGCCCAAAAGGCATCGGCGCGCTGTTCGTGCGCCGCAAGCCGCGCATCCGTCTGGAAGCGCAGATGCACGGTGGCGGCCATGAGCGCGGCATGCGTTCGGGCACCCTGGCCACGCACCAAATCGTCGGCATGGGCGAGGCTTTCCGCATCGCCAAGGAAGATATGGCGGTGGACAACGCCCGTATCCTGGCCCTGCACAAGCGCCTGCTGAGCGGCTTGCAAGACATCGAGCAGGTTTTCGTCAACGGTGACCTTGAGCGCCGCGTGCCGCACAACCTGAATATCTCCTTCAACTATGTGGAAGGCGAGTCGCTGATCATGGGCGTGAAGGGATTGGCCGTGTCTTCCGGCTCGGCCTGCACCTCGGCGAGCCTGGAGCCCAGCTATGTCTTGCGCGCACTGGGTCGCAGCGATGAGTTGGCGCACAGCAGCCTGCGCATGACGATTGGCCGCTTCACCACCGAAGAAGAAATCGATTACGCCATTGCCACGCTTAAGGATCGTGTGGCCAAGCTGCGTGAACTGTCGCCCCTGTGGGATATGTACAAGGACGGCATCGATATCAGCACCATCCAGTGGGCTGCCCACTGATCGACAAGATTCCACGGTGGGCTGTTGTCCGCCGTGGGCAGGCTGGGTGGCTAGCGAGCCGCGCAGCTGCCAACTACTAGGAGAACATCATGGCTTACAGCGACAAGGTTGTTGACCACTACGAAAACCCCCGCAATGTCGGCGCTTTTGAAAAGGGTGACGACACGGTTGGCACCGGCATGGTCGGCGCGCCGGCCTGCGGCGATGTGATGAAGTTGCAGATCAAGGTCAACCCGGTCACCGGTTTGATCGAAGACGCTAAGTTCAAGACCTATGGCTGCGGTTCGGCGATTGCGTCGAGCTCGCTGGTCACGGAATGGGTCAAGGGCAAGTCCCTGGACCAGGCCTTGGACATCAAGAACACGCAAATCGCCGAAGAGCTGGCTCTGCCGCCGGTGAAGATCCATTGCTCCATCTTGGCTGAAGACGCCATCAAGGCGGCCGTGGATGACTATCGCGCCAAGCACGGCGCGGCGGCACAGTAAGCCTTAGCGCTACTGAGTAAAAAACAAGAAGAAGGAGTCTGCATGTCAGTGACCTTGACCGAAGCGGCGGCCCGCCACGTGACGCGTTACATCGCCAAGCGCGGCAGCGGTGTCGGTGTGCGCCTGGGCGTGAAGACCACCGGTTGCTCCGGCCTGGCCTACAAACTCGAGTACGCCGACGCAGTGGCGGACGAGGATGTGGTTTTTGAAGGTCACGGCGTGAAGATTCTGATCGACCCGAAAAGCCTGCCCTATCTGGAAGGCACCGAACTCGATTTCGTTCGCGAAGGCCTCAACGAAGGATTCAAGTTCCGCAATCCGCGCGAGAAAGATCGTTGCGGCTGCGGTGAGTCCTTCCGCGTGTAAAGTGCCGCTCCTTGTGTTGAGGCGCGGCCTGGTGTCCGCGCCTTTTTCATGACTTCTGAACTTCAACGCAGCCCCTTACTCATGCAACTCAGCGACGACGATTTCAGCTTGTTCGGCCTGCCGCAGCAGCAGGCCCAGGACCGCGCCGATATCGACGCCCGCTGGAAAGCGCTGCAGGCCAAGGTGCATCCCGACAAGTTCGTGGCCGAGGGCGCGGCCGCGCAGCGTCTGGCCATGCAATGGGCGATGCGGGTCAATGAAGCGCAGCAGCGCCTGCGCGATCCGCTCAAGCGCGCCGCCTATCTGTGTGAGTTGCGCGGCGTGCCGCTGCAGGCTGAAAGCAATACCCGCATGCCGGCTGCCTTTTTGATGGAGCAGATGGCCTGGCGCGAGGGCTTGGACGAAGCCAGCGGCGAGGCCGAGGTGCAAGCCATTGATGCCGAGGTGGCCCAGCGCGAGGCCGCCATTTTGAACACCGTCCAGCAGTTGTTGGACGAAAAAAATGATGCGGCCGCGGCCGCCGAGCAGGTGCGTGCGTTGATGTTCATCCATCGCTTCCGCGCCGATATCGACCGCCGGCTAGACGCCCTAGGACAATAAAAACATGGCACTTTTGCAAATTTCCGAACCCGGACAATCGCCCAACCCGCATGAGCGGCGCATTGCCGTGGGCATTGACCTGGGCACCACGCATTCCTTGGTGGCTGCGGTGCGCCACGGCGTGGCCGAGTGTCTGCCGGACGAGCAGGGCGCGGTGATTCTGCCCTCGGCGGTACGCTATCTGGCCGAAGGCCGCCGGCAAATCGGCGCCCAAGCCCTGGCGGCGCAGGCCGAAGATCCCGAAAACACGGTGGTTTCGGTCAAGCGTTTCATGGGCCGGCGCCTGGCAGATATTGCCGAAGCAGGCAAGCTGCCTTACCGCTTTGAAGACACGCCCGGCATGGTGTCGCTGAACACGCGCCACGGCGCCAAATCGCCGGTGGAGATTTCGGCCGAGATTCTGGCCACGCTGCGATTCCGCGCCGAAGATACTTTTGCGGACGATGTGTTCGGTGCGGTCATCACCGTGCCCGCCTATTTCGACGATGCCCAGCGTCAAGCTACTAAGGATGCGGCTCAGATGGCAGGCCTGAACGTTCTGCGCCTGATCAATGAACCGACGGCCGCTGCCATCGCCTATGGCCTGGACAACGCCAGCGAAGGGCTTTATGCCGTTTACGACCTGGGTGGCGGCACCTTCGACATCTCGCTTCTGCGCCTGAGCCGAGGCGTGTTTGAGGTGGTGGCCACCGGCGGCGATGCAGCGCTGGGTGGCGATGATTTCGACCGCCTGCTGGCCGACTGGGCCTTGGCTCAAGCCGGCTTGGCGCCCGAGACGGCGCATGACAAGCGTGCCGTGCTGGTGGCGGCGCGCGCCGCCAAGGAATTGCTGTCCAGCCAGGATCAGGCGCAAGTCCAAGCCAGCTTGAACATCGGTGCCTTGGACGTTGCCATCAGCCGTACGCAGTTTGATGAACTCGCTCAGCCACTGATCGCCAAGACCCTGGCGTCCGTGCGGCGTGTGCTGCGCGACGCCAAGGTCAAGGCCGACGACGTGCAGGGCACGGTGATGGTGGGCGGCTCCACCCGCATGCCTTGCGTGCGCGCCGCGGTGAGTGGCTTGTTCGGCCGCGAGGTCTTGATCAATCTGAATCCCGACGAGGTGGTGGCGCAGGGCGCTGCCATTCAGGCCAATCAGCTGGCCGGCAATGCGGCCGATGGCGAAATTCTGCTGCTGGATGTGATTCCGCTCTCGCTGGGTCTGGAAACCATGGGCGGCCTGGTGGAGCGCATCATCGAGCGCAATGCCACCATCCCCGTGGCCCAGGCGCAAGACTTCACCACTTTCAAAGATGGCCAAACCGCCTTGGCTCTGCATGTGCTGCAGGGTGAGCGCGAATTGGTCAGCGAATGCCGCTCTCTTGCGCGCTTCGAGCTGCGCGGTATTCCACCGATGGTGGCGGGTGCGGCGCGTATCCGGGTGACCTTCCAGGTCGACGCGGATGGTTTGCTGAGTGTCTCGGCCAGGGAAATGGTCTCAGGCGTGGAGGCGGCCATCACGGTCAAGCCCAGCTATGGCTTGTCGGATGATGCCATCGCCCAAATGCTCAAAGACGGCTTCGCCAGTGCTGAGACCGATATGGCTGCGCGCAAGCTACGTGAGGCGCGGGTTGAGGCCGAGCGCATGATTCTGGCGACCCAATCGGCCCTGGCGGCCGATGGTGACTTGCTCAGCGCCGCCGAGCGCGCCGACTTGGCGGCCTTGCAGCAGACCCTGGCTGATACCGCACAAGGCGAGGATGCCGATGCCATCGACGCGGCCGTCAAGGCCCTGGCCGATGGCACCGAAGCCTTCGCCGCCGCGCGTATGAATCGCGGCATCCACAAGGCCTTGACCGGCCGCAGCATCGAACAAATTTAGTCGGACGGCCACGCACCATGCCCATCATTAAAATCCTGCCTCACGCCGAATACTGCCCCGAGGGCACCACGGTCAGCGCACCCGCAGGCACCTCGATCTGCGAGGCCTTGCTGGACAACAAGATCGCCATCGAGCACGCCTGCGATATGGTTAGCGCTTGCACGACCTGCCACGTCATCGTGCGGGCGGGCATGCGTTCGCTGTCTGAGATGGAAGAGTCTGAGGAAGACATGCTGGACCGCGCCTGGGGCTTGGAGCCCGACTCGCGCCTGAGTTGCCAGGCGATTCTGGGCCAGCAGGATGTGACGATCGAGATCCCCAAGTACTCGATCAATCACGCCAAAGAGAACCACTGAGTTCGCGTCGCCATGCTGGTTCTCGGATTCGAATCCTCGTGCGATGAAACAGGCGTGGCCTTGGTGCGGGTGCCTGCGCCGGGTTCGGCTGAAGCGCCGCAGTTGCTGGCCCAGGCCTTGCACAGTCAGATCAGCATGCACCAGGCTTACGGCGGTGTGGTGCCCGAGTTGGCCTCGCGCGATCACATTCGCCGGGTCATCCCGCTGACGCGTGAGGTCTTGGCCGGGGCGGGCATCGCCTTGACGGATGTGGATCTGATCGCCTACACCCAGGGGCCAGGTCTTGCTGGCGCCTTGCTGGTGGGCGCGGGTGTGGCGGTGTCGCTGGCGGCGGCGCTGGAAAAGCCGACCCTGGGCATCCATCATCTGGAGGGGCATTTGCTGTCGCCCTTCTTGTCGGCCGACGCGCCCGAATTCCCTTTTGTGGCCTTGCTGGTCTCGGGTGGGCACACCCAACTGATGCGGGTCACCGAGGTGGGGCAGTACGAGATCCTCGGTGAAACGATTGATGATGCGGCCGGTGAGGCCTTCGACAAGAGTGCCAAGCTTTTGGGCCTGCCTTATCCCGGCGGCCCGCATCTCGCCAAGTTGGCGCTGAATGGCGACTCCACGGCCTTTGAATTGCCGCGCCCGCTGCTGCACAGCGGCAAGCCCGATTTCAGCTTCGCGGGCTTGAAAACCGCCGTGCTCACTCAAGTGAAACGCTTGGGCGAGGCGCCGACTGATCAGCAAAAAGCCGATTTGGCCGCCGCGACGCAGGCCGCCATCGTCGAAGTGCTGGTCAAAAAATCCATGCTGGCTCTGAAGATGACGGGGCTCAAGCGCTTGGTCGTGGCGGGTGGCGTGGGCGCCAACAGCGTCCTGCGCGAGCAGCTCAATGCGGCTTGTGCCAAACGCGGCGTGCGGGTGCATTACCCCGAGTTGAGCCTGTGCACCGACAACGGCGCCATGATTGCGATGGCCGCCGCCATGCGCTTGCAGCGCGGCATGGCCATCTTGCCGCCGACGGGGCAGGGCGCCGGCGGTTTCGAGATCAAGCCGCGCTGGCCCTTGGGGGCGATCAGCTGACTGTCAGATGGCTGGCGCCAGCGGCCTGGCGCTTCACCAGGGTCAGCGTCAGCACGCCGTTTTCCAGTTTGGCATTCGAGTCGGCCTGATTGACTTCCTGCGGCAGGCTGACGCTGCGCGAGTAGCGGGTCAGGGCCCGCTCGCGGTAGAGCAGCTGGGCGGCGGGTGCATGCGGTTGGCTCGCGTCTGCGTTGGTCGGGGCTGGGGCGGGCTTGGCCTGCTCGGCATCAATGCTGACGCGGCGGCCCTCGATGCTGATCTTGATCGCCTCCTTGTTGACGCCGGGCATGTCCAGCTGCAAGGTGTAAGCAGTCGCGGTTTCACTCACATCCAGGGCCGGGCTGCGCAAGGTCATGGCCTGATCGGCATCGGCGTGAAACATGCTCTCCAAGCGGCGCGAGAACTCGCTGGCCTGGTGCTGCGAATGGCGTTGCGAGTGGCGGGACAGGGTGTTGATGGGCAGAACAAACATGCGGGGCTCCTGAGGGTGTCAAGGTGGAAGGACGCTGGCTGCCGGGGTTTGCGTGTGGCTGCGTTGCCGTCCCATGCTTTGCCAAATTGGCCTGCCTGCTGTTGATTCAAGCCCGAAAAAATTTCTTCAAACCCTAGCTTGGAAGTGCGGCAAGCGTCTCCAACTGCGTGGGCTGCCCGGCACGACCTTGGGGCGCGGATGAATCTGGTCTATAATCAGCGGGTTTTGTTGCGTCAGGTTCGCCTGGTGTGGCAATGCAAATGGTGACGACGAGTGCTGGCAAGCAATTGCCAAGTAGTTGAAGTCGCTGAAAGAGCACGGCAAGGGTCGGTTTCACCCTTGGCCGCAAGTCAAAAACCTGGAAACCGTTTGTGTGCTGCGATTCGCGCAGCCCGGCGGCTTCCGATATCTAGGAACGCAAACATGTCAGTCGCCGATATCAACAAAGCAGACATCGTCAAGTCGAACGCCCGTAGCGCCAACGACACCGGCTCGCCGGAAGTCCAAGTGGCTCTGCTGACCGCTCGCATCAACGCGCTGATGCCTCACTTCAAAGCAAACATGAAGGATCACCACAGCCGTCGTGGTTTGCTGAAGATGGTCAACACTCGTAAGAGCCTGCTGGCCTACCTGAAGTCCAAGGACGCAGTGCGTTACACCGACCTGATTCAGAAGCTGGGTCTGCGTAAGTAATGAACGCGTGAACAACGCGTGAAACAACAGAGCCTGTCTGGGTATTGCACCTGCACAGGCTCTTTGTTTTTTATCCGTTGAGAGTTTGATTGTTTGGAGTTGAGCTGACGTGGCGCTGCTGTGTCATTCCAACGCTTCTGCAACTGCTGAGTTGCTCAGACGCACTGGAATGGCATCCCGCCAAACCCAGACTCACTCCCGGTTTTGAGGCGGGCCGACAAGCCGCCTTGGCAAATAGCCTGTAGCGCCGCATGTGCGGGCTATAGGCATAAAGGAGAGATACATGGGTTTGTTCAATAAAGTCACCAAGAGCTTCCAGTGGGGCAACCACGCCGTCACCATGGAAACCGGCGAAATCGCCCGTCAGTCCAGCGGCGCCGTCGTCGTTGACATCGAAGGCACCGTCGTTCTGGCCACTGTGGTCGCCAAGACCGAAGCCAAGGCCGGCCAGGATTTCTTCCCGCTGACCGTTGATTACCTGGAAAAGACCTATGCCGCCGGCAAGATCCCCGGCAGCTTCTTCAAGCGTGAAGGCCGCCCCAGCGAGTTGGAAACCCTGACCAGCCGCCTGATCGACCGCCCGATCCGCCCGCTGTTCCCGGAAGGCTTCTACAACGAAGTCCAGGTCGTCGTGCACGTTCTGTCCTTGAATCCTGAAGTGCAAGCCGACATCGCCGCTTTGATCGCGTCGAGCGCCGCGCTGGCTGTTTCTGGCATTCCTTTCAATGGCCCCATCGGCGCTGCGCGCGTGGGCTATGTGAATGGCGAGTACATCCTGAATCCCGGCAAGACCGAGCTGATCAACAGCAAGATGGATCTGGTGGTGGCTGGTACGCAAGCTGCCGTGCTGATGGTGGAATCCGAGGCCGATGGCCTGTCGGAAGAAATCATGCTGGGCGCTGTGGTCTTCGGTCATGAGCAAGGCAATGTGGCCATCGCCGCCATCAACGACTTGGTGCGTGATGCTGGCAAGCCGAGCTGGAACTGGACTGCTCCGGCCAAGAACGAGCCGCTGATCGCCAAGGTGGGCGCTCTGGCCGATGAGGCTTTGGTTGCTGCCTACCAAATCCGCAACAAGCAAGCTCGCACACAAGCTTGCCGCGCCGTCACGGCCAATGTGTTCGCCGGCCTGAAGGCTGACGGCATTGAGTTCGACAAGGTCGAAGTGGAAAGCCTGCTGTTCGAGATCGAAGCCCGCATCGTGCGCGGTCAGATCTTGGCCGGCGAGCCCCGCATCGACGGCCGCGACACCCGCACCGTGCGCCCGATCGAAATCCGCAACAGCCTGCTGCCGCGCACGCACGGCTCGGCCCTGTTCACCCGTGGCGAAACGCAAGCTCTGGTCGTCGCAACCCTGGGCACCGACCGTGACGCACAGCGCATCGACGCGCTGGCTGGCGAGTTCGAAGACCGCTTCATGCTGCACTACAACATGCCTCCTTTCGCCACCGGCGAAACCGGCCGCGTGGGCAGCCCGAAGCGCCGCGAAATCGGTCATGGCCGTCTGGCCAAGCGCGCGCTGATCGCCGCGCTGCCGAACAAGGAAGACTTCCCCTACACCATGCGTGTGGTGTCGGAGATCACCGAGTCCAATGGCTCCTCGTCGATGGCTTCGGTCTGCGGCGGCTGCCTGGCTTTGATGGACGCTGGCGTGCCGATGAAGGCTCACGTGGCCGGTATCGCCATGGGCTTGATCAAGGACGGCAACCGTTTCGCCGTGCTGACCGACATCCTGGGTGACGAAGATCACCTTGGCGACATGGACTTCAAGGTGGCGGGTACCACCGGTGGTATCACTGCTCTGCAGATGGACATCAAGATCCAGGGCATCACCAAGGAAATCATGCAGGTCGCTTTGGCGCAAGCCAAGGAAGCCCGTCTGCACATCCTGGGCAAGATGGTTGAAGCCATGGGCACGGCCAATACCGAGGTGTCGCAATTCGCGCCGCGTCTGTACACCATGAAGATCAACCCCGAGAAGATCCGTGACGTGATCGGCAAGGGCGGCGCCACCATCCGTGCGCTGACCGAAGAAACCGGCACCACCATCGACATCGGCGAAGACGGCACCATCACCATCGCTTCGACCGACGCCGACAAGGCTGAGCACGCCAAGAAGCGTATCGAAGAGATCACGGCTGAAGTCGAAATCGGCAAGGTCTACGAAGGCCCGATCACCAAGATCTTGGACTTCGGTGCACTCGTGAACTTGCTGCCTGGCAAGGACGGTCTGTTGCACATCAGCCAGATCGCTCACCAGCGCGTTGAGAAGGTGACCGACTTCCTGAAGGAAGGCCAGATCGTCAAGGTCAAGGTCATGGAAACCGACGAAAAGGGTCGTATCAAGCTGTCGATGAAGGCCTTGATCGACCGTGACGCGGCGCCTGTCGCGCCTGCGGCTGACGCAGAAGCTCAGCAGTAAGTTCTAGGGACAGGATCAGGCATGAAAGCCATTGCTATTGGCCAACCCGGCGGCCCCGAGGTTCTGCAGCTCGTCGAGCGGCCGGATCCCGTGGCTGGCGTGGGTGAGTGCCTGATCGCTGTCGAGGCTTACGGCATCAACCGTCCTGACGTGTTGCAGCGCAAGGGCGCTTATCCACCACCTCCTGGTGCCAGCGATTTGCCGGGCCTGGAAGTGGCGGGGCGCATTGTGTCGGGCGACGCGGCAGGGTTGGCTGCGGCTGGCTTGAAGCTTGGGGACGCTGTCTGCGCCCTGGTGGCGGGTGGCGGCTACGCCGAGCTTTGCACGGCGCCCTTGGCGCAATGCCTGCCGGTGCCTACGGGCTGGACCATGGCTGAGGCGGCGAGCCTGCCAGAGACCTTTTTCACTGTTTGGTCGAATGTGTTCGAGCGGGCGGGCCTAAAGGCTGGCGAGACGCTGCTGGTGCATGGTGGCAGCAGCGGTATTGGCGTGACGGCGATTCAGTTGGCCAAGGCTTTTGGGGCCAAGGTCATCGTCACTGTCGGTAGCGAAGACAAGGCTGCGGCCTGCCTGCAATTGGGGGCGGACGTGGCCATCAATTACAAGTCCCAGGACTTTGTGCTCGAGGTCAAGGTCGCCACGGCGGGGCGCGGCGTCGATGTGATTTTGGATATGGTGGCTGGGTCTTACGTCGAGCGTGGCGTGCAGTGCCTGGCCGACGATGGCCGCATGGTCATCATTGCAGTGCAAGGTGGTTTGGATGCTCGCTTTGATGCCGGTGCGGTGTTGCGGCGGCGTTTGACCATCAGCGGATCAACCCTGAGGCCGCGTTCGCTCGCCTTCAAGGCGGGCATTGGGGCGCAGTTGCGCGAGCGCGTTTGGCCCAAGTTGGCGGCGCGCCAGATCAAGCCGGTGATTTACCGTGAGTTGTCGGGTGATCAAGCGGCGGCTGCGCATGCCTTGATGGAGTCTGGCGAGCATGTGGGCAAGATTGTCCTGAGCTGGGGTAGGGAGTGAGATTTGAGTATGCGTAAGAAACTGGTGGTCGGAAATTGGAAGATGCACGGCAATCGCGCCAGCAATGCCGCCTTGTTGGCCGGCTTGCGCGAGGCGGGTCCGTGGAGTGCCGATGTGGCGGTCTGCGTGCCGTTTCCCTACATCACTGAAACGGCCTTGGCCTTGACGGGTCAGGCCATTGCCTTTGGTGCGCAAGATTGCTCGGCACATGAGCAGGGCGCTTTCACGGGTGAGGTGTCATCGGCCATGTTGGCTGATTTGGGCTGCCGTTATGTCATCGTCGGCCATTCAGAGCGCCGCGCCTTCCATGCTGAAAGCGATCAGCTGGTGGCCGATAAGGCCAAGGCCGCGTTGGCGCATGGCGTGACGCCCATTGTGTGTGTTGGCGAGACTTTGGCTGAGCGCGAAGCGGGTCAAACCGAGGTCGTGGTCAAGCGCCAACTGGCTGCGGTGATTCACACCTTGACGCATTGCATCGGTGAAATCGTGCTGGCTTATGAGCCGGTGTGGGCCATCGGCACGGGCCTGACGGCCAGTCCGGAACAGGCGCAGTCTGTGCATGCCGTGTTGCGCACGCAATTGCAGGCGGCCACGCAGAAGGCTGATGCGATGCGCATTCTGTATGGCGGTAGCGTCAAGCCGGATAACGCGGCCCAGCTGTTCGCCATGCCTGACATTGATGGTGGTTTGATTGGTGGCGCCGCCTTGAAGGCTGGCGACTTCAGCGTGATCTGCCGCGCGGCAGCTTGATCGCAATCGATTTGTTTTTTGCCTGAGATTTTTGGAGCTTTTGAGATGCAATTCTGGATGAATTTGGTGTTGGTGGTGCAGTTGCTGAGTGCCCTGGTGATGATTGGCCTAGTGCTGGTTCAGCATGGCAAGGGCGCCGATATGGGTGCCTCCTTCGGCAGCGGCGCGTCCGGCAGCTTGTTTGGTGCCACGGGCAGCGCCAATTTCTTGTCGCGCAGCACAGCTGTTTGCGCCACGGTGTTTTTTGTCTGCACTCTGGGCCTGGCCTATATGTCCAATAGCCGTAGCGGCGCTTCGACGACCGAGACGATTCTTGACAAGGCAGCGCCCGCAGCGCCTGCCGCTTCTGGTGCTGCCGCCATCCCTGGCGCCGCACCTGTTGCGGTGGACGCGCCTGCTCCCGCCGCCTCGAAGTAATTCGGTGAAGGTGTCGCTCGCAAGCTGTGTCTTGTGAGCGACGCAGGATCCCGAACATTGCGCGTCAAAAAAGCAGAATTTGTCTTGAGTTCGCTAAAGGCGTGAAATTTTCGGTATAGAATTCGAGGCTGACTAGATAGCAACTCCTCACGCAACTCTAGTTAGTCTTTACTTGGTTCAGGCCAAGAAATTTGAATATAGCCGTCGTGGTGAAATTGGTAGACACGCTATCTTGAGGGGGTAGTGGCGAAAGCTGTGCGAGTTCGAGTCTCGCCGACGGCACCAGATACATCGGTTAGTATCCAAGGGTTGGAGCCCGTGGAATATTGGCCAAAGCGCCCCGAAGCGGAGTTGTTCGAAATATCTTTCGGGCAAATTAGCAGGGGATCAGGCGGGCGCAGTCCGTAGGCGAAAGAATTCGCTGGCGGCGCGCCCGTTGCTTTTGTGGAAATCGCTGTGGAGGGCTTGGAGGCCTGAAGCAGTTCTGAGAGAGCGTCACCCATGAACTTGGATCAGTACCTACCCGTCATCCTCTTCATCCTGGTCGGCGCGGGCGTCGGCGTGGCGCCTCAGGTGCTCGGCTTTCTGCTCGGCCCCAATCGCCCTGATGCGGCGAAAAACTCCCCCTACGAATGTGGCTTTGAGGCCTTTGAAGACGCGCGAATGAAGTTCGACGTGCGCTACTACCTCGTGGCCATTTTGTTCATTTTGTTTGACCTGGAAATTGCTTTCCTGTTTCCTTGGGCGGTGACGCTGAAGGAAATTGGCTCGGCAGGTTTCTGGGCGATGATGATTTTCCTGGGCATTTTGGTCGTAGGCTTTATCTACGAGTGGAAAAAAGGCGCCCTGGATTGGGAATGAAATAATGCCCCTCGCCCGACCCCAGTGTCGGGTGACTCCTTGAGGGACTGCCAGCCTGGCGGCTGGCCGATGGGTTGGCCCGGCGCGGCCCGAACGATTGGAAGCTTGCAATGGGTATTGAAGGCGTATTGAAAGAAGGCTTTGTCACCACTTCGGTCGACAAGCTCATCAACTGGTCCAAGACCGGTTCTCTGTGGCCCATGACCTTTGGTCTGGCCTGCTGTGCGGTGGAGATGATGCACGCAGGTGCGGCGCGTTATGACATCGACCGCTTCGGCATGTTGTTCCGTCCCAGCCCGCGGCAGAGCGATTTGATGATCGTGGCCGGCACGCTGTGCAACAAGATGGCGCCGGCCCTGCGCCGTGTTTACGACCAGATGGCTGAGCCGCGCTGGGTGCTCTCGATGGGCTCCTGCGCCAATGGCGGTGGCTACTATCACTACAGCTATTCGGTCGTGCGTGGTTGCGATCGCATCGTGCCGGTCGACGTCTATGTGCCTGGCTGCCCGCCCACCGCGGAAGCCCTGCTGTACGGCATCTTGCAGCTACAAGCCAAGATTCGCCGCGAAAACACCATCGCACGTTGACGCCAAGGGTCTGAACTGATGAGCAAACTTGACACCCTGAAGCTGGCCCTGGAGTCAGCGCTTGGCGGGAAGATTCAAAACCTCAAGACCGAGTTCGATGAGGTCACCTTGCAGGTCGCGGCCGCAGATTATCTGGCGGTGGCGAAGATCCTGCGCGACCACTCGGAACTGCGCTTCGAGCAATTGATCGACCTCTGCGGCCTGGACTTCAGCGCATATAACGATGGCGCTTACGAGGGTCCGCGCTATGCGGTGGTGAGCCACCTGATGTCGATCAATAAGAATTGGCGTCTGCGTTTGAAGGTGTTCTGCCCCGATGACAGCTTCCCCTGCGTGGCTGCGCTGACGCCCATCTGGAATGCGGCGAACTGGTTTGAACGCGAAGCCTTTGATCTGTTCGGCATCATCTTTGACGGCCACGAAGATCTGCGCCGCATCCTGACCGATTACGGTTTCATCGGACACCCGATGCGCAAAGACTTCCCGACCTCGGGCCATGTCGAAATGCGTTACGACGCTGAGACCAAGCGCGTGGTCTATCAACCCGTGTCGATTGAGCCGCGTGAGATCACGCCGCGCATCATCCGCGAAGAAAACTACGGCGGTATTTGAGCTATGGCCGAAATCAAAAACTACACGCTGAACTTCGGTCCCCAGCACCCGGCTGCGCACGGCGTGCTGCGTCTTGTGCTTGAGCTGGACGGTGAAGTCATCCAACGCGCTGACCCGCACATCGGCCTGTTGCACCGCGCCACCGAGAAGTTGGCCGAAAGCAAGACCTATATCCAGTCGCTGCCTTATATGGACCGACTGGATTACGTTTCCATGATGGCCAATGAGCAGGCTTACTGTCTGGCCATCGAGAAGATGATGGGCCTGGAAGTGCCCATGCGCGCGCAGTACATCCGCGTGATGTTTGCCGAAATCACCCGCTTGCTCAACCACCTGCTGTGGTTGGGCGCGCATGGCATCGACTGCGGCGCGATGAACATCCTTATCTACTGCTTCCGCGAGCGGGAAGATCTGTTCGACATGTACGAAGCGGTGTCGGGTGCGCGCATGCACGCCGCCTACTTCCGTCCGGGTGGCGTTTACCGCGACCTGCCTGACAGCATGCCGCAATACAAGGTCAGCAAGATCAAGAACGCCAAGGCGATTGCGCGTTTGAACGAAAACCGTTCGGGCTCGCTGCTGGACTTCATCGAAGACTTCTGCAAGCGCTTCCCGAAGAACGTTGACGACTACGAAACCCTGCTGACCGATAACCGCATCTGGAAGCAGCGTACCGTGGGCATCGGCGTCGTGACGCCTGAGCGCGCCCTGAATCTGGGCTTCTCGGGCCCGATGCTGCGCGGCTCGGGCATCGCCTGGGACTTGCGCAAAAAGCAGCCCTACGACGCTTACGCGCAGATGGACTTCGATGTGCCGGTCGGTACGAACGGCGACACCTACGACCGCTATCTGGTGCGCGTCGAAGAAATGCGCCAGAGCAATCGCATCATTCAGCAATGCGTGGCTTGGCTGCGTGCCAATCCCGGCCCGGTGATCACCGACAACCACAAGGTCGCGCCGCCATCGCGCGTGGACATGAAGTCGAATATGGAGGAGTTGATCCACCATTTCAAGCTCTTCACTGAAGGTTTCCATGTGCCCGAGGGCGAGGCCTATGCTGCGGTGGAACACCCCAAGGGTGAGTTCGGCATCTATATGGTCAGCGACGGCGCCAACAAGCCTTACCGCCTGAAGATCCGCGCGCCTGGCTTCTCGCATCTGGCTGCGCTGGACGAGATGGGGCGTGGCCACATGATTGCGGACGCGGTGGCCATCATCGGCACCATGGACATCGTGTTCGGCGAGATTGATCGTTGAGGCAACCAGCGAAAAACGATGATGAGTACTGAAACCTATCAATTGAGCGAGGCCACGGCCGCGCGCTTTGCCCGCGAAGTCGCCAAATATCCGGCCGAGCAAAAGTCTTCGGCCGTGATGGCCTGCTTGGCCATCGTCCAGCAGGAAATCGGCTTTGTCTCGCGCGCGAGCGAAGACGCCATTGCCGAGTATCTGGGCATGCCGCCTATCGCCGTCTACGAAGTCACGACCTTCTACAACATGTACAACCAGCGCAAGCTGGGTCAGTTCAAGTTGAACGTCTGCACCAATCTGCCTTGCCAGTTGCGCGACGGCCAAAAGGCGCTCAACCATCTGTGCGAAAAGCTCGGTGTGGAAGAGGGCGGCACGACCGCCGACGGCCTGTTCACCGTGCAAAAGAGCGAGTGCCTGGGTGCTTGTGCCGACTCGCCGGTGATGTTGGTTAATGACCGCCAGATGTGCAGCTTCATGAGCCATGAGCGGCTGGACGAGTTGGTGGACGTGCTTAAAGCTCACGCTGCCAAGAACTGACCGGTGGAAAGAACAAGCATGCTGGATCTCTCCAAATTTCAGTCCACGGGTCAAGAGACCTGTTTCCATGATCGCCACATCGGCGCGCAGATTTACGCCGGCTTGGACGGCAAGAACTGGCGTTTGCAGGATTACGTCGCCCGTGGCGGCTATGCCGCGCTGCGCAAGATTCTGAAAGGCGAGGGCGCGCCCGAAGGTACGCCGCTGACGCAAGACCAGGTGATTGCCGAGGTCAAGGGTTCCGGCCTGCGCGGCCGTGGCGGCGCGGGTTTCCCCACCGGCCTGAAGTGGAGCTTCATGCCGCGTCAGTTCCCTGGCGACAAGTACCTGGTTTGCAACTCGGACGAGGGCGAGCCGGGCACATGCAAGGACCGCGACATCTTGATGTTCAACCCGCACATCGTTATCGAAGGCATGATCATTGCCGCCTTCGCGATGGGCATCAAGACCGGCTACAACTATATCCACGGCGAAATCTTCGAGGTCTATGACCGTTTCGAAGAAGCGCTCGAGGAGGCTCGTGCTGCCGGTTTCCTGGGTGACAACATCCTCGGCTCGGGCTTCAGCTTTCAGCTGCACGCCTTCCACGGTTTCGGCGCCTACATCTGCGGCGAGGAAACTGCGCTGTTGGAGTCGCTTGAAGGCAAGAAGGGCCAGCCGCGCTTCAAGCCGCCGTTCCCGGCCAGCTTCGGTTTGTATGGCCGCCCGACGACCATCAACAACACCGAAACCTTTGCCGCGGTGCCTTGGATCATCCGCAACAGCGGCCAGGCCTATCTGGAAATCGGCAAGCCCAATAACGGTGGCACCAAGTTGTTCTCGGTGTCGGGCGACGTTGAGCGCCCCGGCAATTATGAGATTCCGCTGGGCACGCCTTTCTCCAAGCTGCTGGAACTGGCTGGCGGCGTGCGCAAAGGTCGCACGCTGAAGGCCGTGATTCCTGGTGGTTCTTCCTCACCGGTCTTGACCGCCGAGGTGATGATGAACTGCACCATGGACTACGACTCGATCGCCAAGGCCGGCTCGATGCTGGGTTCTGGCGCCGTGATCGTGATGGACGACTCGCGTTGCATGGTCAATAGCCTGCTGCGCCTGAGCTACTTCTACGCCCACGAAAGCTGTGGCCAGTGCACGCCTTGCCGCGAAGGCACGGGTTGGATGCACCGCGTCGTAGAGCGTATCGCCAACGGCCATGGCAAGCCCGAAGACATCGACCTGCTCAATTCTGTGGCCGACAACATTCAAGGCCGCACGATTTGCGCCTTGGGTGATGCCGCCGCGATGCCGGTGCGGGCGATGATCAAGAACTTCAAACACGAGTTCGTTCACTTGATCGAACACAAGACGCCTCTCGTGCCGGCCGCGGTCTGAAGCAGCAGGACAGGACGAACAAGCAATGATTGAAATCGAACTCGACGGCCAGAAGGTAGAGGTCCAGGAAGGCAGCATGGTCATGCATGCTGCTGAAAAGGCCGGTACCTACATCCCGCATTTCTGCTATCACAAGAAGCTCTCCATCGCCGCCAACTGCCGTATGTGCTTGGTGGACGTGGAGAAGGCGCCCAAGCCCATGCCTGCCTGCGCTACGCCAGTCACGCAAGGCATGATCGTGCGCACCAAGAGCGACAAGGCTCTGAAGGCCCAGCAGGGCGTGATGGAGTTTTTGCTCATCAACCACCCACTGGATTGCCCGATTTGCGACCAAGGCGGTGAGTGCCAGTTGCAAGACTTGGCCGTGGGCTACGGTGCCAGCAAGTCGCGCTACACCGAAGAAAAGCGTGTGGTGTTCCAGAAGAATGTCGGCCCGCTGATTTCCATGCAGGAAATGAGCCGCTGCATTCATTGCACCCGCTGCGTGCGCTTCGGCCAAGAAATCGCCGGCGTGATGGAGTTGGGCATGGCCCACCGCGGTGAGCATGCCGAGATCCAGACCTTTGTCGGCCGCACGGTCGACTCGGAGTTGTCGGGCAATATGATCGACATCTGCCCGGTCGGCGCGCTGACCAGCAAGCCTTTCCGCTACAGCGCCCGCACTTGGGAACTGGCGCGTCGCAAGAGCGTCAGCCCGCACGATTCGACAGGTGCCAACTTGATCGTTCAGGTCAAGAACAACCAGGTCATGCGCGTGGTGCCGCTGGAAAACGACGCGGTGAACGAATGCTGGATCGCGGACCGCGATCGCTTCTCCTACGAAGCGCTGAACAGCGACCAACGCCTGACCCAGCCCATGATCAAGCAGGGCGGGGCTTGGAAGACGGTCGACTGGACCGCTGCGCTGGAATACATCGCCAACGGCATCAAGGTCATCAAGGCCGAGCATGGTGCCAATGGCGTCGGTGCCCTGGCTTCCGCGCACAGCACGGTTGAAGAACTGCATCTGCTGGCCGCCCTGGTGCGTGGCCTGGGTAGCGAGAACATTGACCACCGCCTGCGCCAAGCCGATTTCACCAATGCCGCGCCTGCCGGTCAAGCCCATTGGTTGGGCCGTTCCGTCGCTTCGCTGTCCGAATTGGACCGCGCTCTGGTGATCGGCTCTTCGCTGCGCAAGGACCATCCGCTGTTTGCTCAGCGCCTGCGTCAAGCCGCTCGCCGCGGCGCGCAGATCAGCAGCATTCACGCCAATGCGGACGACTGGTTGATGCCGGTGCGCGCCCGCGCCACCGTGGCGCCGAGCGCCTGGGTGCAAACCTTAGCCGATGTGGCCGCTGCTGTGGCGGCTGCCAACGGCGTGCCTGCGCCAGCAGCAGGTTCTGCCAGCGCCGAAGCGCAAGCCATTGCCGCCGCGCTGTTGTCCGGTCAACGCAAAGCCATTCTGCTGGGCAATGCCGCTGCGCAACACCCGCAGGCCGCCAGCCTGCTGAGCTTGGCCAACTGGATCGGCGCACAAACCGGCGCCACGGTGGGCTATCTCACTGCCGCTGCGAATACGGTGGGTGCACAGCTGGTTGGCGCACAAGCTGTCAACGGTGGTTTGAACGCCGCTCAGATGCTGTCAGTCGGCTCGCCGCTGAAGGGCTTGCTGCTGCTGAACACCGATCCGGTGCTCGATGCTGCCAACTCGGCTGCTGCGGCAAAGGCATTGGCCGCCATCGACATGGTCGTTGTGATGGGCCCGTTCAAGACGGGTTTGGACTACGCCGACGTTTTGCTGCCTACCGCGCCGTTCACCGAAACTTCGGGCACCTTCGTCAATGCCGAGGGCCGTGCCCAGAGCTTTGTCGGCGTGGCCAAGCCCTTGGGTGAAACCCGTCCGGGCTGGAAGATTCTGCGCGTGCTGGGTAATTTGTTGGGCCTGAATGGCTTCCAGCAAGAAAGCTCGGAGCAGGTGCGTGCCGAGGCACTCGGTGTTGATCTGGACCTGTCGGCCCGCCTGAACAATAGCGGCAGCGCTGCGGTTCAAACTGGTGCAGCCCAATCCGCTGCACTGGAGCGTCTGGCCGATCTGCCGATCTATGCGACCGACGCGCTTGTTCGCAACGCCAGCTCGTTGCAGTTGAGCAGTGACGCTCGCGAAGCCGCTGTCGCCACCTTGCCGCAAGCATTGTGGACGCAGCTTGGCCTGAGCGTGGGCGACCAAGTGCGTGTCAGCCAGGACGATGCCGGCACCGTGCAACTGCCCGCCAAGCTGGACGCCAAGCTGCCCGCCAATGTGGTGCGCGTGCCTGCCGGCCTGCCCGAAACAGCGGCCCTGGGTGCTGCCTTCGGCAGCCTGAATGTGACCAAGGCCTGAGGTAATAACAGCAATGATTGAAACCCTCTACCAATCTGGCGCTGGCTTGCTCGGCGGCGCTTGGCCCGTCGTTTGGGCGCTGATCAAGATCATCGCGGTGGTGGCACCGTTGATGGTCTGTGTGGCCTACCTGACCTTGTGGGAACGCAAGGCCATTGGCTGGACGCAGATTCGTCCCGGCCCCAACCGCGTCGGTCCCTACGGTTTGCTGACCCCCATCGCCGATGCGGTCAAGCTGATCTTCAAGGAAATCATCCGGCCCACGGCGGCCAATAAGGGCCTGTTCTTCCTGGGCCCGATCATGACCATCATGCCGGCTTTGGCCGCTTGGGCCGTGATCCCCTTTGGCCCCGATGTGGTGCTGGCCAATGTCAATGCCGGCTTGCTGCTCTTGATGGCGATCACCTCGATCGAGGTCTACGGCGTCATCATCGCCGGCTGGGCATCGAACTCGAAGTACGCCTTCCTCGGCGCGCTGCGTGCTTCCGCACAGATGATCAGTTACGAAATCGCCATGGGCTTCTGCCTGGTGGTGGTGCTGATGATCAGCGGCACGATGAATATGAGCGCCATCGTGGTCCAGCAAGGGCAGGGCACTTTCGCCAATATGGGCCTGGGTTTCCTGTCCTGGAACTGGCTGCCGCTGCTGCCAATATTCGTGGTCTTCTTCATCTCGGGTCTGGCAGAAACCAACCGTCACCCCTTTGACGTGGTGGAAGGCGAATCGGAAATCGTGGCCGGCCACATGGTCGAGTACTCGGGCATGTCCTTCGCCATGTTCTTCTTGGCTGAGTACGCCAATATGATTTTGGTGTCCATCCTGACCGTCACGCTCTTCTTGGGCGGCTGGCTGTCACCGTTCGCGGCGCTGGATTTCATTCCAGGCTGGATCTGGCTTGGCATCAAGACCTTCTTGGTCGTTACTGTCTTCCTGTGGGTGCGCGCCTCATTCCCGCGCTACCGCTATGACCAGATCATGCGTCTGGGCTGGAAGATCTTCATCCCTGTGACTCTGGTCTGGCTGGTCGTGATCGGCCTGTGGATTCAGTCTCCTATGAATATTTGGAAGTGAGCTGAGGCCAAACATGTCTGCAGTGAGTTCCTCCATTAATTTCTTCAAGAGCTTTTTGCTCATCGAGCTGTTCAAGGGCCTGGCCCTGACAGGTCGACATTTCTTCAGCCGCAATATCACGGTGCAATTCCCGGAAGAGAAGACGCCACTGTCGCCGCGTTTCCGCGGTTTGCATGCGCTCCGCCGTTATGAAAACGGTGAAGAGCGTTGCATCGCTTGCAAGCTCTGCGAAGCGGTTTGCCCGGCAATGGCGATCACGATTGAGTCCGATGTACGCGAAGACGGTTCACGCCGCACCACGCGCTACGACATCGATCTGACCAAGTGCATCTTCTGCGGTTTCTGCGAAGAGAGCTGCCCGGTTGATTCGATCGTTGAAACCAGCATCTTCGAATACCACGGCGAAAAGCGTGGCGACCTGTACTTCACCAAGGACATGCTCCTGGCTGTGGGTGACAAGTTCGAACCCGAGATCGCAGCCCAAAAGGAGGCCGACGCCAAGTACCGCTGAAGCTTTGTCCTGATCCTCGGGGTCAGGTTTTGCCTTAGTGGTTTGCTTGCAGGAATCGCATGGATATCACAACCGTTTTGTTCTACATCTTCTCGGCCGTGCTGCTGGGTTCGGCCTTCCGTGTGATCACGGCGCCGAGCACCGTACACGCTGCCTTGTTCCTGATTCTGGGCTTCTTCAATGCAGCCTGTATCTGGATGCTGTTGAAGGCCGAGTTCCTGGCCATCACCCTGGTGCTGGTCTACATCGGCGCTGTCATGGTGCTGTTCTTGTTCGTGGTGATGATGCTGGACATCAACAGCGACAAGGTCCGCCAAGGCTTCTGGAAACATCTGCCCCTGGGTGGTTTGGTCGGCGCCTTCGCAGCGCTGGAAATGGCCGCTGTGCTGATGGGCGGCTTCCGCTTGAACGCTGCGCCCGAACCGAGCGCGCTGGCTTTGCAGCTGGGTAACACCAAGCTGCTGGGCATCGCGATCTACACGCAATACCTCTACCCGCTGGAAATTGCGGCGGTCTTGCTGCTGGTGGCCATCATTGCCGCCATCGCCCTGACGCTGCGTGGCCGCAAGGATTCGCGTAGCCAGAACCCTGGCGACCAGGTCAAGGTGAAGAAGGGTGATCGTCTGCGCATCGTCAAGATGGCGCCGACAGTGGAAGTGCCTGCCGTTGAGGCAACGGCAGCGGCAGCCGCCGAGAACAGCAAGGGAGCTGCATGATGGGTGCCGCAATTACATTGGGCCATTTCCTGACGCTGGGCGCGGTTTTGTTCGCCCTGTCGGTGGTGGGCATCTTCATGAACCGCAAGAACTTGATCGTGCTCTTGATGGCGATCGAATTGATGCTGCTGGCGGTGAATCTGAATTTCGTGGCCTTCTCGCACTATTTGGGCGATATGCAGGGTCAGGTTTTCGTGTTCTTCATCCTGACCGTGGCGGCGGCCGAGTCGGCGATCGGACTGGCCATTCTGGTCGTGCTGTTCCGTAATCGCGCCACCATCAATGTCGATGAACTCGACTCGCTGAAGGGCTGATCGCTGTATGTCTGCACAACTTTCTCAAAACATGTTGCTGGCGGTGCCGCTGGCACCGCTGGTCGGCGCCGTGGTCGCTGGCTTCTTCGGCAAGCAAGTGGGCCGCCGTGGCGCCCACAGCGTGACGATTCTCGGCGTGCTGATCTCCTTCATCTTGTCGGCGATGACGCTCAATGCGGTTGTCAATGACGGCGCGCATTTCAACCAGACCATTTACGAGTGGATGGTGGTGGGCGGCCTGAAGATGGAAGTCGGCTTCTTGGTCGATAGCCTGACGGCGATGATGATGTGCGTGGTGACCTTTGTGTCGCTGATGGTGCACATCTACACCATCGGCTATATGGAAGAGGATCCGGGCTACCAGCGCTTCTTCAGCTATATCTCGCTGTTCACCTTCAGCATGTTGATGCTGGTGATGAGCAACAATATGCTGCAGCTCTTCTTCGGCTGGGAAGCCGTGGGCCTAGTGAGTTATCTCCTGATCGGTTTCTGGTACACCAAGCCGACCGCGATCTTCGCCAATATGAAGGCCTTCTTGGTCAATCGCGTGGGTGACTTTGGCTTCATCCTGGGCATTGGCCTGCTGGTCGCGTACAGCGGCTCGCTGAACTACGGCGAAGTGTTCGCCAAGAAGGACGAGCTGGCTCAAATCGCCTTCACCGCGCCGTTGTGGGGCAGTGATTGGATGATGTTGTCGGTGGCTTGCATCTGCTTGTTCATCGGCGCCATGGGCAAGAGCGCGCAGTTCCCGCTGCACGTCTGGCTGCCTGACTCGATGGAAGGCCCGACGCCTATTTCCGCGCTGATCCACGCCGCCACCATGGTGACGGCCGGCATCTTCATGGTCTCGCGCATGAGCCCCTTGTTCGAGTTGTCGGACACGGCCTTGAACTTCGTACTGGTGATCGGTTCCATCACAGCGCTGTTCATGGGCTTCATGGGCATCATCCAGAACGACATCAAGCGCGTGGTGGCTTATTCGACCTTGTCGCAGTTGGGCTATATGACGGTCGCGCTGGGCGTGTCGGCCTACTCGGTCGCCGTGTTCCACCTGATGACGCACGCCTTCTTCAAGGCCTTGCTGTTCCTCGGCGCTGGCTCGGTGATCATCGGCATGCACCACGATCAGGACATCCGCAATATGGGCGGCCTGCGCAAGTACATGCCCATCACTTGGATCACGTCTTTGCTGGGTTCCCTGGCACTCATCGGCACGCCACTGTTCTCGGGTTTCTATTCCAAGGACAGCATCATCGAAGCCGTGCACGCCAGCCATCTGCCGGGCGCACAGTTCGCGATCTTCGCGGTGACTGCAGGTGTCTTCGTCACAGCTTTCTATTCCTTCCGGATGTACTTCCTGGTCTTCCACGGCAAGGAGAATTTCCGTCACAAGCCTTTCCCGGGCGAGCACGATCACCATGACGATCATGGTCATCACGAGCCGCACGTGCCGCACGAGTCGCCTTGGGTGGTGACGGCACCGTTGATCTTGTTGGCGATCCCCTCGGTGGTGATCGGCTACCTGACCATCGGCCCGATGCTGCATGGTGATTTCTTCAACGGTGCCATCGTGGTGAACCACGAACTGCATCACGCGATGGAAGAGCTGAAGTCTGAGTTCCACGGTGCTGCCGCAATGGCCAGCCATGGCTTGATGACACTGCCGTTCTGGTTGGCTTTGGGTGGGGTGGTCACGGCTTATGTGTTCTACATGGTCGCTCCCAGCATCCCTGCGACGCTGGCCCGCGTGCTGCGTCCGCTGGTCAACATCCTGGAGAACAAGTACTACATGGACTGGTTCAACGAGAACGTGCTGGCCAAAGCCGCGCGCGGCTTAGGCCTGGCCTTCTGGAAGGGCGGCGATGTGGGCTTGATCGACGGTGTCATCATCAATGGCTCGGCCCGCACCGTTGGTGGCGTGGCAGGTCTGGTGCGACGCGTGCAAACCGGCCATCTGTACTGGTATGCCTTGGTGATGATGTTGGGTGTCATTGGCTTGATGACCTGGCAGCTGTGGCCCTATATCGGTCCTCAATTCAAGACCCTGATGGGTCTGGGTCTGTGACCTGGGGCGGAGAACAAAAATATGTTGCTTAGTCTTTCAATCTTCCTGCCCATCGCCTTCGGCCTGATTTTGCTGGCCCTGGGCCGTGATGATCAGGTCAAGGCCGTGCGCTGGCTTGCGCTGCTGGCTGCACTGATCAGCTTTGCTGTGACCTTGCCTCTGATCGGCGGTTTCGACAATGCCAGCGCTGCGATGCAGTTCGTCGAGAACCAGCCCTGGATCGAACGCTTTAATATCCGCTACCACCTGGGCGTGGACGGCATCTCGATGTGGTTCGTGCCACTGACGGCCTTCATCACCGTGATCGTGGTGGTGGCCGCTTGGGAAGTGATCGAGAAGCGGGTCAATCAGTACATGGGTGCCTTCCTGGTGCTGTCGGGTCTGATGATCGGCGTGTTCTCGGCCCTGGACGGCATGCTGTTCTATGTCTTCTTCGAAGCCACCCTGATCCCGATGTACATCATCATCGGCGTCTGGGGCGGCCCGAACCGGGTCTACGCAGCGTTCAAGTTCTTCCTTTACACGCTGGCCGGCTCGCTCTTGATGCTGATCGCCTTGCTGTATCTGTACTTCGCAGCTGCCGGCAGCTTCGACATCCAGACCTGGCACAAGCTGCCGCTGCCGATGCACACGCAGACGCTGCTGTTCTTCGCCTTCCTGGCCGCATTCTCGGTCAAGGTGCCGATGTGGCCCGTGCACACCTGGCTGCCAGACGCCCACGTTGAAGCGCCCACAGGCGGTTCGGTGGTGCTGGCTGCCATCATGTTGAAGCTGGGTGCTTATGGCTTCCTGCGCTTCTCGCTGCCGATCGCTCCGGACGCTGCACATCACTGGTCGTGGCTGATCATCGCCATGTCCCTGATCGCTGTGGTCTATATCGGCCTGGTTGCGCTGGTGCAGCAAGACATGAAGAAGCTGGTGGCCTATTCGTCCATCGCGCACATGGGTTTTGTGACCCTGGGCTTCTTCATCTTCAACGACCTGGGTGTTTCCGGCGGCTTGGTGCAAATGATCTCGCACGGCTTTGTGTCGGGCGCCATGTTCCTGAGCATCGGCGTGCTGTACGACCGCGTTCACTCGCGTGAAATCGCAGCCTACGGCGGCGTGGTGAACACCATGCCTAAGTTCGCGGCCTTCGCGCTGTTCTTCACCATGGCCAATTGCGGCTTGCCTGCCACCGCTGGTTTCGTCGGTGAGTGGATGGTGATTCTGGGTACTGTGAAGTACAGCTTCTGGCTGGGCGCGATTGCCTCGACTGCGCTGATCTTCGGCGCGGCCTACTCGCTGTGGATGTACAAGCGCGTCTACTTCGGCCCGGTCACGAATGACAACGTCAAGAACCTGACCGACATCAATGCCCGTGAGTTCGGCATGATGGCTGTGCTGGCGATTGCGGTGCTGTACATGGGTATCTATCCCAAGCCTTTCACCGATGTGATGGACAAGTCGGTCAGCCAGTTGCTTAAGCATGTGGGCACCTCCAAGCTGCCTACGCTGATTGCTGTGCCGGCGGCTGAAGCGCCCACAGCGGCTGAAGTCGTTGCAGAGCCAGCCGCTTCGGCGGCCAGCGCTAACTGATCAAGGGCCGAGAACAAATGAACAATATGAACTGGCTCGCGGTTTATCCCGAAATCATCCTCCTGGTCATGACCTGCGTCATCGCCATCGTGGATCTGTTTGTGACCGACTCCCAGCGCCGCCCAACCTACTGGCTGACACAGCTGACGGTGGCCGTGGTCGGCACCATGCACCTGTCTTACTTCAGCGCCGGCGACACGGTCTATGCCATGCAAGGCATGGTGGTGTCCGATCCGATGGGGCATTTGCTGGCGTTCTTTGCCTGCGTGGCCACCATTGTCACGCTGGTTTACGCCCGGCCTTATGCCGCTTCGCGCGAACTGCTCAAGGGTGAGTTGTTCACCCTGACGCTGTTCTCCTTGCTGGGCATTTTCGTGATGCTGTCGGCCAACAACTTCCTTGTCATCTATCTGGGCCTGGAGTTGATGAGCTTGTCGCTGTATGCCCTGGTGGCCCTGCGTCGCGACAATGCCAACGCCACCGAAGCTGCGATGAAGTACTTTGTGCTCGGCGCTTTGGCCAGCGGCTTCTTGCTCTACGGTCTGTCCATGATGTACGGCGCCACCGGCTCGCTGTCTATCCCTGAGGTCTTCAAGGTCATCAGCACGGGTGCAGCGAACAAGTCGGTGCTGATCTTCGGTCTGGTCTTCGTCACTGCCGGCTTGGCCTTCAAGCTCGGTGCTGCGCCTTTCCATATGTGGGTGCCTGACATCTACCAAGGTTCGCCCACGGCTGTGACCTTGCTCTTGGGTGCCGCGCCTAAGCTGGCAGCCTTCGCCATCACCGTCCGCCTGCTGGTGGAAGGCATGATCGGCCTGGCCGTCGACTGGCAACAGATGCTGGTGGTCTTGTCCATCATGTCCCTGCTGGTCGGTAACTTGGCCGCGATTGCGCAGACCAATCTGAAGCGCATGTTGGCCTACTCGACCATCGCTCAAATGGGCTTCATGCTGCTGGGCCTGGCTTCGGGCGTGGTCAATGACAACACCTTGTCGGCCGCCAATGCCTACAGCTCGGCGATGTTCTACGCCATCGTCTATGTGATGACCACGCTGGGCAGCTTCGGCATGATTTTGCTGATGTCGCGCCAAGGTCATGAGGCCGAGGAAATCCGCGATCTGGCCGGCCTGGCCAAGCGCAGCCCCTGGTATGCCGCTGTGATGAGCATCTTTATGTTCTCGCTCGCAGGCATTCCGCCTACCGCTGGCTTCTACGCCAAGCTGTCGGTGCTGCAGGCTCTGGTGTCCAGCAATGTGACCGCCTATCTTTACCTGGCCGTGTTCGCGGTGGTGGTGTCCCTGATCGGTGCTTTCTATTACCTGCGTGTGGTGAAGGTCATGTTCTTCGACGAACCCACCGACCGCGCACCGCTGACGGCTCCTGGCGACGTTCGCCTGGTGATGTCGCTCAATGGCGCCGCCGTGCTGGTCTTCGGTTTGCTGCCTGGTGGCCTGATGGCCTGGTGCGCGCAAGCCATCGTGAAGACGCTGGCGACCTGAACTTCCGCTGATGGATCAGACCACAGCCGTCTGGCTGGTGTTGGCGGCTGCAGTGCTGGCCGCCAACCTGCCTTACTTCTCCGAGCGCATCTTTTTCTTCTTTGGCCCGGACCACGCGCGCAAGCCCGTGGGCTGGCGCCTGCTGGAATTGGCGCTGATGGCGGGCTTGAGCTTGGCCCTGGGCTTTGCTCTCGAAGCACGCCTGGGCCAGCGTCAGCCGCAGGGCTGGGAGTTTTACGCCGCCGCCTTCTGCCTCTTCATCACCCTGGGCTTCCCGGGTTTTGTGTGGTGTTATCTGCGCCGCCGTCGTCATGGCGATTGAGTTGCCAGGTGAAGGGCAGGGCGCAGGCTCTGACGTTCAGGACTCGCATCTGCGCGAGGTCTTAGTCCAAGGCGAGAAAGTTTTCGACGGCCATTTCCTCAAGGTGCAGCGCGACCACGTGCGCTTGCCCGATGGCCGAGTCGCCACCCGCGAATACATCCGCCACCCTGGCGCTGTGATGATCGTGCCTCTGCTGGACGACGGCCGCTTGCTGTTGGAGCGCCAATTCCGTTACCCCATGGGCCGGGTGATGTTGGAGTTCCCCGCTGGCAAGCTCGATGCCGGCGAAGCGCCCTTGCTTTGCGCGCAGCGCGAGTTGCTGGAAGAAACCGGCTACCGGGCGCGGGAATGGGCCCATGCTGGTGTTTTGCACAACGCCATTGCCTATTCCGACGAAGGCATTGAGATCTTCTTTGCACGCGGCTTGGTGGCCGGGCAGCAAGATCTGGATGAGGGCGAGTTCCTGGATTTGGTCAGCCACAGCGTGGCCGAATTGGAAGCCTGGGCCGCGGACGGCAGCTTGACCGATGCCAAGACCCTGATCGGCCTGCTTTGGCTGCAGCGCTGGCAATCGGGCGCCTGGGCGCTGGACTGGCAGCCGGCGGCCTGAGCGCCGGCCGGTCGATTTCCCTTTCACATGCTCGTTCTCAATCTGGCTTGTAGCCACGGTCATCGCTTTGAAGGCTGGTTCGGCTCAGCCACCGACTTCGAGTCGCAGACCGCCAGTGGCTTGCTCACATGCCCCATGTGCAGCGATCAGCGCATTAGCCGCATGCCAACGGCTCCGCATCTCAACGTCTCCCATTTGCGCGCCTCTAAGGCTGGCCATCAAGCGGGACCTCAAACGGCGGTGCCGGCGGCGGCGTCAACGCCCGCGGGCGCGCCTAGCCGCTCTGTTGATGCCAGTTCGGTGGTGCCAGTGGCTGCACCATCGCAGGCTGCCCAAGCGCGGGATCAGTCAGCTGACGCTATTCAGGGCTTGCAAGCCCAATTGCTGCAAGCGGTTCAACAGGTGCTGGCCAATACCGAGGATGTGGGCTCGCAGTTTGCCGAAGAAGCCCGGCGCATCCATTACGGAGAGTCGCAGCAGCGCGGCATCCGCGGCCAAGCCAGTGCCGACGAAACGGCGGCCTTGCTGGATGAAGGCATTGACGTTGTCGCCTTGCCGCTGCCGCAAGGGCTCAAGGGTCCTCTGCAATAGGGTCAAAGCTGTGCATGACCAACGGCAGGGACGTTGATTCAGGATAAGCTCGCGAGCCAAAACAATAGTTCGGAGTTCGCCCGATGTCCCCCGCCAGTTTCCAGCCTTCTTTCTCGACTGCCCGCACGAGCGCGTCGCCGACACCATCCCTTGGCCTTCTCCGCGTTCGCGTCCTGCCTGCGGCTTTGATGTTGCTAGGTGTGTTGGCGCTCAGCGCATGTGGCAAGCCGGCGGACGGCAAGGTAGCTGCAACGGCCTCGGCCGCCAGTGGGGCGAGCGCAGCAGAAGGCTCGGCTGCAACGCTGTTGATTGCACCTGAGGACTTGCTCAGCCTGCGCGTGGGCGCCTATGCCGTCGGGCCGGTGATCACCGGCTCGGTGCAGCCCGAAAGAAAAGCGGATCTTCGCGCCGAGGTTTCGGCCGTGGTGCAACAGGTGCTCAAGGAGAACGGCCAGGCGGTTCGGCGCGGTGAATTGCTGGTGCATCTGGATGACACCGCCATTCGCGATGGCCTCACTTCTGCCACCGAAGCCGCGCGCGCCGCCGGTCAATCGTTCGAACAGGCCGAGCGCCAATACCAACGCCAGAAGACCTTGCAGGCGCAGGGCATGAGCTCCATGCAGTCACTGGAGGATGCCGAAATGCGCCGCAATAACGCGCAAAGCGATCTGGTGGCGGCCAAAGCCCGTGTGGTCACGGCTCGCCAACTGCTCACGCGCACCGAGGTGCGGGCACCGTTTGATGGCGTCGTGAGCGAACGCAAGGTGTCCATCGGCGACACGGCCCAGATCGGCAAGGAATTGGTCAAGGTGATCGATCCGCGCAGCATGCGTTTCGAAGGCCTGGTGTCCGCCGATCGCATGCAAGAACTGCAAGTCGGCCAAGTGGTGAACTTCCGCGTCAACGGCTACGCCAAGAGCGATTTTCAGGGCAAGATCCGCCGCGTCGATGCCGCCGCCAATGCCACTACCCGTCAGGTCGAGGTGCTGGTGGATTTCGATGGTGGCAAGGGCCCCGAGGTGTCGGGCCTGTATGCCGAAGGGCGCGTGGAGTCCAGCTCGGTCAAGAGCCTGATGCTGCCCGAAGCTGCTTTGCTGCGCGTGGGTGACGCCAGCTACGCCTGGCGTGTCAAGGACGGAAAGCTCGCCAAGGTCAAGCTGGAATTGGGCGAACGCGATAGCCGCCGCGGTGACTATGCGCTGCGCTCCGGCCTGGCCGAGGGCGACATGATTCTGCGCAACCCCGGCTCCAATCTGCGTGATGGCCAAGCCGTCACCTTGGTGGGCAAGTCGGCGCCGGTGGGCGCTGCGTCGGCCGCCAGCGCGGGGAGGTAAGCCCATGTTTCTCTCAGACTTCAGTATCAAAAAGCCCATCGCGGCCCTGGTCATCATCATCTCGCTGATGTGCTTGGGGCTGTTGGCCCTGAAGAACTTGCGCGTCAACCAGATCCCGGATGTGCAAGAGCCGATGTTGGTGATCAACATCAACTACCCCGGCGCATCACCTGAGACGGTGGAGCGCGAGGTGCTCAACCGCATCGAGAAGTCGCTGCAAAGCATTTCAGGCATCAGCCGGGTGCGGGCCACCGCGCGTGAAGGCAATGCCAGCTTCTTTCTGATCTTCAACTTCAAGAAGAACATGATCGAGGCGGCCGAGGAGGTGCGCAACGCCATCTCCACGGTGCGCTACAAGCTGCCGACCGAGATCCGCGAGCCGGTGATCGAGCGCATCGACCCCAGCGCCGAGCCCATCATGCAGCTGGCCTTGTCCAGCACGACCCAAACCCACGCCGAGATTTCTCGCTTGGCGGAGGATCAGCTGGCCGACAAGTTCCGCGGGATCCCCGGCGTCTCGGTGGTCTATGTGAACGGTGCGCTCAAACGCGAGTTGAGCGTGCTGCTGCGGGCCGAGAAATTGCGGGAGTACCGCGTCTCGGTGTCCGAGGTGGTGAACGCCTTGCGCAGCCAGAACGTCAGCGCCCCGGTGGGCAAGGTACGTGGCACGCTGGAGGATCAAAGCATCCGCTTAGCCGGCCGCATTGAAAGCCCCGAGGAGTTCCAGCAAATCGTCATCCGCCGCAGCGGCAATGAGCTGATCCGACTCGGCCAAGTGGCCTTGATCAGCGACGGCTTTGCCGAGCTCAATGGCTTCAGTGTGCGGAACGGCCACCCCAATGTCGGCCTGTCCATCAACCGCGCGCGTGATGCCTCCACCGTGACGGTGGCCAATCAAGTGCGCAAGCTGATCGATGAGCTCAATGCCAACCTGCCCAAGGGCAGCAAGCTGGAAATCACCCGCGACGGTGGCAAGGAAGCGGAAGACAACCTCAACAACGTCATCCACGCACTCGTCTTCGGCGCCGGCTTGACGATTTTTGTCGTCTACATCTTCCTCAACTCCTGGCGCTCCACCTTGATCACGGCGCTGAGCTTGCCGACCTCGGTGATTGCCGCTTTCATCGCCGTTTGGCTGTGCGGCTTCACGCTCAATTTCATGAGCTTGCTGGGCTTGTCTCTGGCCATCGGCGTGTTGATTGATGACGCCATCGTGGTGCGCGAGAACATCGTGCGCCATATGGAGCGTGGCGCCGACCGGCGCAGCGCGGCCTTGAACGGCACCGCCGAAATCGGCTTGGCCGTTGCCGCCACCACCTTCTCCATCGTGGCGGTGTTTGTGCCGGTGGCATTCATGCCCGGCGGCGCGGGTGAATGGTTCCGGCCTTTTGCGGTCACCGTGGTGGCCTCGGTGTTGGTGAGCTTGTTCATCTCCTTCACCCTAGATCCAATGTTGTCGGCCTACTGGGGCGACCCACCGGGCCATCACCATGCGCCCAAGACCGGCATCTCCAAGCAGCTCGCCCGTTTCAACGACTGGTTTGACCACCAAAGCGACCGCTACGGCAACGTCATCGCCTGGGCCTTGCATCACCGGCGCTGGATGGCGGCCTTTGCGGTGCTGAGCCTGATCGCGGCCATTGTTTTGCAAGCCAAGTTTGGCGGCTCCAGCTTCTTGCCTGCGTCCGACAACGGCATGCTGGCCATTGATGTGCGCAGCCCGGCCAGCAGCAATTTGGAATACTCCCGCCGCAAGCTCGAAGGTGCCGCCATGTTGGCGCGCAGCATCCCGGAAGTGGTTGCCACGAACAGCAATGTCAACTCGGGTGGTGGGCGCATCTATGTGGACATCGGCAAGAGCACCGAGCGCAAGCGCTCGGCCGCCGAGATCGCCGTTGACCTGCGCGGCAAAGTAGCCCGCCTGGTGGGCGCCGAGTATGTGGTGCTGGACGACTTCAACAACGGCGCGCAAAAGCCGGTGCAGATCCGCTTCTCGGGGCCTGATTCACGCAAGCTGCAGGAGATCACCACTGAATTCATGGCCAAGCTGCGCCAGGTCAAGGGCGCGGTGGACGTGGGCCTGTCCGAGCAAGATCCGCAGAACGAGTTGCAGATCGAGTTGAACCGCGGCCTGGCCAATTCCCTTGGCATCTCGGTGGGCGACGCTGCACAAGCCTTGCGCGTGGCCTTTGCCGGCGTCGAGGTGGGCGACTGGGTTGACCCGACCGGTGAAGCCCGCGATGTCGCCGTGCGCCTGCATCCCGATGACCGGGTGGACCTGAGCAATATCGAGCGCCTACCCATCGCCGTGACCGGCACCAACCAGATGGTGCCGCTGGAGCAGATCGCCACGGTCAGCATGGGCCGCGGGCCGTCCAAGATCGAGCATGCCGACGGCAAACGCACCATCACCGTGGCCGCCAACGCACAAGACCGTTCGGCCGGCGAAGTGACCGCAGATGCGATGAAGATCGCCAAGGCCATGAGCTACCCGCCCGGCTACGGCATCGACCTGGAAGGCTCCTCGCGCGAGCAAGAAGAAGTGTTTGGCGCCATGGGCATCGCCCTGATCAGCGGCATCGGCCTGATGTATCTGATTTTGGTGATGCAGTTCAGCTCCTTCACCGCGCCGCTGGCGGTGATGCTGTCCTTGCCGCTCTCGCTGATCGGCGTGGTCTTGGCCTTGTTGATGACCAAGGGTACGCTCAATCTGATGAGCTTCATCGGCGTGATCATGTTGATGGGCTTGGTGGCCAAGAACGCCATCCTTCTGCTGGACGCCGCGCGCCAGTTGGAGGCCGAGGGCGTGGACCGTGAGGAAGCGCTGATGCAAGCCGGCCGCAAGCGCCTGCGTCCCATCTTGATGACCACGTTCGCCCTGATCGCCGGCATGCTGCCGGTGGCCATCGGCATCGGCGAAGGCGGTGAGTTCTACCGCCCCATGGCCGTGGCCATCATCGGTGGCACCATCACCTCGACCTTGCTGACCCTGCTGGTGGTGCCCAGCTTCTACGACAGCATCGAGCAAGCGCGCGACCGGGCTATCGCCAAATTCCACCGGCGTGAACCGCGCTGGGGCAGTTTTGGCGCTTTTTGCCTGACCGTGGGCGAAGCGCTGATGGCCTTGCTGATGCTGCGCCTGGTGTGGCGCTTAGCTACTCGTTTGCTTGGCCGTTTGATGGGCCAGCGCGCGGTGTTGGGTCGCTAAGCGATCCTAGCGCTAGGCTCTGACGGGCCACTCTCAGTTGCCGCGCTGCGGCAGCTGAGACCTACAACAAGCGCCCCGGGTTGAAGACACCCTGTGGGTCCAGCGCGCTCTTGATGGACCGCATCAGCGCCAGGGCGACCGGGTCTTTGCGCAGCGCCAATTCTTCGCGTTTGAGCTGGCCGATGCCGTGCTCGGCCGAGATCGAACCACCAAACTGCTGTACCGCGTCGTAGACAAGACGGTTGATGGCAGGCTCTTGCGTGGCCAGAAATTCCGCCGCGCTGACACCTTCGGGTGCTTGCACGTTGTAGTGCAGATTGCCGTCCCCCAGATGGCCGAAGGTGATCAGGCGCACGCCGGGAAAGCCTGCCCGCAAAGCCGCATCCGTGGCCGCCACGAAGGCAGGAATACGCGAGACGGGTAGGGCGATGTCGTGCTTGATATTGAGCCCTTCTTTGCTCTGCGCCATGGAGATGGACTCCCGCAGCTGCCACATGGTATGGCTCTGCGCCAGGCTTTGGGCCACGGCGGCGTCTTGCACCAGGCCTCGGTTCACGGCCTCACTCAGCAGTTGCTCCAGCTGCGCTTGTGCATGGGTTTCGTTTTCGCAGTCTGAGAGTTCCAGCAAAACCGTCCAGGGGCTGGGCGACAGGGGCTGTACCAGCTGCGGCAGATGGCGGCGCAGCAAAGTCATGGCCGCATCGTTCATCAACTCAAACGCCGTCAGCGCCGCACCCGTTTGCGCTTGCGCCAGTGCCAGCAAGGCCACCGTGGCATTCAGATCGGCGCAAGTGGCCAGGGCAGTCAGCTGCGCCTGTGGTGCCGGATAGAGTTTGAGCGTGGCCGCCGTGATGATGCCCAGCGTGCCCTCGCTGCCAATGAACAAGTGGCGCAAGTCGTAGCCGGTGTTGTCCTTGCGCAGGCCACTCAGGCCGGACCAGATGTCGCCGCTGGCCGTCACCACTTCCAGGCCCAGACACAGCTCGCGGGCATTGCCATAACGCAGCACTTGCGTGCCACCAGCATTGCTGGCGAGATTGCCGCCAATGGTGCAGCTGCCTTCCGAGGCCAGGCTCAACGGGAACAGCAGGCCCTGCTCAGCGGCGGCTTCCTGCACCGCTTGCAAGCTGCAGCCGGCCTCCACCGTCAGGGTCAGGTTAGCGGCATCGAGTTCGCGCACGGCCTGCAGTCGTCGCAAACTCAGCAGGATTTGGCTGCCGCTGGCATCCGGCACGCCGCCGCCCACGAGTCCCGTATTGCCGCCTTGCGGCACGATGCTCACGCCATGCGCCGCGCACAGGCGCACCACAGCGGCAACTTGCTCGGTGCTGCTGGGGCTGGCCACCGCCAACGCCCGGCCTTGGTAGCGGCCGCGCCAGTCTTTTTCAAAGGCTGACAAATCCTCCTCTGCGCCACCGCTCGCCAAGCCAACACGCAAGCCAGCCTCGCCGAGCAAGTCCCGCAGCGCCGTTAGCAAGGGCGTTTGACTCATGCGTTTGCGGGCTCAGTGCTGTTGGCCTTGTCGGCGTTAGCGGCTTTGGCCGCAGCAATGCGCAAGCGTACATGCATGGCGCAGGCCACAAAAATCAGCACACTCAGCAGCACTTCCAGCGATCCCAGCCAGACAGCAGGGCCGGCTTCACTGGTGGCGCGCACGGCGCCTTCGGCAAAGTAGAGCCAAATCATCAGGCTCAGCCAGCGGAAGGTGTAGAGCCGGTAGCGCCACAAGCCCAGCATGGGCAGCAGCAGGGGCAGGGCCTTAATGGCCAGGGTGCCGCGGCCGGTGGGCGCCAGCCATAACTCCCAAGCTAAGCAGAGCAGGAAGAGGGCGATCAGCGAGCCCAGGGCCAGCAGGCGAGTCATCGCCTCACGCTGGCTGGCTTGCGTGCGGGAGGTGGGTGTGAGGGGCGTGGTGGACGACATGCTGGCATCATAGCCAGCATGAGCATTTCTTCTCCGTCCAAGGGCCACAGCTTGCGCCCTGTTATCAGCAATTCCGCATCCGCGCCCAGCCGCCATTTCGACCGCATTCGCAGCAGCCGCCTGTGGCTAGTTTTGGTCAATTTGCGCACTCGCTTTCTCGAAGAACACTTGGGCCTGACCGCTGGCAGCCTGACCTTCACCACGCTGATTTCGCTGGTGCCATTGATCACCGTGATGCTGGCTTTGTTCACTGCCTTCCCCATGTTTTCCTCTTTTCAGGGGGCCTTGGAGAAGTACTTTTTGCAAAACCTGATTCCCATCAATATCGCCCGGCCGGTGATGACGGGCCTGACCCAATTCGCCATGAAGGCCAAGGGCCTGGGTGCCATGGGCCTGGCTTTTCTGGGCATCACCGCGCTGGCCTTGATGCTGACCATCGACCGCACCCTGAACCTGATCTGGCGGGTCAAACGGCCACGCCCCTTGGCGCAACGCGTCCTTGTCTACTGGGCGGCTTTGACACTGGGCCCGCTGATTCTGGGCGGCAGCATCGCGCTGACCAGCTATGCCGTCACCACGGGACGTGATTTGCTGGGGGACCTAGCCGGCAACTGGTCCATCGGCTTTAATGTGATGCAGATTTTGATTCTTGCGGGCGGCGTGGCGGGCTTGTTCCACTATGTCCCCAATACCCATGTGCGCTGGCGCCATGCGGCCGTGGGTGGCTTGTTCGTGGCCCTGGCCTTCACGGCGGCCAAGTCTGGCTTGGCCTGGTACTTGAAAGCAGTGCCTACCTATTCAACGCTGTACGGTGCCTTTGCCATCGTGCCCATCTTCCTGATTTGGCTCTACCTGGGCTGGGTGATCATGCTGATCGGCGCTGTGCTGGCAGCTAATGCGCCCAGCCTGGGCGGCGGCATGCCGCGCCGGCCGGATACGCCGGGCGTGAGTTTTGCCTTGGCGCTGGATGTATTGCGGGAGCTGTGGCGCGTGCAGGGCACGGGCCGGGGCGGCCTGGCCAGCTCGCAGCTGGCCCATGCGATCCGGGTGGACCCGCTGCAGCTGGAGGGCGTGCTCGATAGCCTCGTAGGCCTGGACTGGATCGGGCGCCTGGAAGAGGGCGGGGCGCAGCGCCTGGTGCTGCTCTGCCAGCCTAGCCTGACGCCGGCGCACCGGCTGCTCAATGCCATGTTGGCCGAACGCGGCGCCGCGCTGGCGCCCCTGTGGCAGCGCAGTGACTGGGATCGCCTAACGCTGGCTGATTTGCTGGGTGATTTGCTCGCTGAGCCGCAGGGCGCCCCTCAGGCGTGAAGCACCACCAGCAAGGCCACGGCAGGGTGCTTGCTGCTATTGCGAATGGCGTGCGGCCCGTCCACCGCATAACGCGCGGTTTCACCGGCGCCTAGGGTCTGTGACGCCCCGCCTGCGCTGACCACCAAATGCCCTTTGAGCACACTCAAATGCTCGCGTGAGCCGGGCTGATGGGCGGCTGATTCAAGCGCGCCGCCGGGCTGCACCGTCAGCTCGTACCACTCGAATTGCCCGGCCAGATCGATGGGGCCGAGGATGCGCAACTGGCACAGCCCGTCCGGGCTGCTCATGCCCGGTGTGGCGTGGGCTGGCACGGTTTCGATGGCCGGCGGCGCGCTGCGCTCGCCGCCCAGCAACTCTGTCAGCTCCACGCGCAGGGCATTGGCCAGGCGCCAAACCACTGCGACGGTCGGGTTTGCCTGATTGCGCTCAATCTGCGACAACATGGACTTGGACACCCCCGCGCGGCGTGAGAGTTCGTCCAGCGACAAGCCCTGTGCTTGCCGCAGCGCTTGCAAAGTGGCGCCCACCTTGGGGGGCTCGAGACTCTCTGGATTCGTGAGCGACATGCTTGACCTTGGTTTTGAAATCCTGGATACTGCACACGAATTCGATATATCGAACTGTGTTCAATTTAGTGAATTGTGCATCAAGCGCACAGCGGGAGACAAGCGATGGCCAGCACGCAAGACTTTTATGCCCATATCCAGGCCGAATTGGCCGGCATCCGCGAGGCGGGGCTCTACAAGAGCGAACGCATCATCACCGGCGCGCAAGGCGCGGTGGTGCACACGAATGACGGCCGTGAGGTCATCAATCTCTGCGCCAACAACTACCTGGGCTTGTCCTCGCACCCGCAAGTGATTGAAGCGGCGCATGAGGCCTTGCGCACGCATGGTTACGGCCTGTCTTCGGTGCGCTTCATCTGCGGCACCCAGGATCTGCACAAGACGCTGGAGCAGCGTCTGTCCAAGTTCCTGGGCACCGAGGACACCATCCTCTACGCCGCAGCCTTTGACGCCAACGGCGGCCTGTTCGAACCCTTGCTGGGCGAGCAAGACGCCATCATCAGCGATGAGCTGAACCACGCCTCCATCATCGACGGCATTCGCCTGTGCAAGGCCAAGCGCTTCCGCTACAAGCACAACGATCTGGCCGATCTGCAGGTCCAGCTGGAAGCCGCCAAGGCGGCAGGCGCCCGTCACACCATGGTCTTCACTGACGGTGTGTTCTCGATGGACGGCACCATCGCCCAGCTGGACAAGATCCGCGCCCTGTGCGACCAATACGGCGCGTTGTTGGGCATTGATGAATGCCACGCCAGCGGTTTTCTGGGCAAAACCGGCCGCGGCACGCATGAATACCGTGGTGTGTTTGGCAAGATCGACATCATCACCGGCACCCTGGGCAAGGCCTTGGGCGGCGCCTCGGGCGGCTTCACCTCCGGCCGCAAGGAAGTGATTGAGTTGCTGCGCCAGCGCTCGCGTCCCTATCTGTTCAGCAACACGGTGGCGCCTAGCATTGTGGGCGCGTCGATCGCGGTGCTGGACTTGCTGGAAGCCTCCACCGCGCTGCGTGACAAGCTCGAAGCCAATACCGCCTATTTCCGCGCCGCCATCCAGGCCGCCGGCTTTGAGATCAAGCCCGGCACCCACCCCATCGTGCCCATCATGGTCTACGACGCGGTGATGGCACAGCGCTTGAGCGCCCGAATTCTGGAGCTGGGCATTTATGCCGTGGGCTTCTTCTTCCCCGTGGTGCCCAAGGGCCAGGCGCGCATCCGCGTGCAAGTGTCCGCCGGGCATGAGCGTGAGCATCTCGAAAAAGCCGTGGCCGCCTTTACCCAGGCCGGCCGCGAACTGGGCCTGATCAAGGCCTGAGCCTATTTTTCAGCAGTAGCAAGTCAGCAAGCAGTTTTGAAGACATGACCAAGATCCTCATCATCGGTGCCAACGGCCAGATCGGCTCTGAACTGGCCCAAGAACTGGCCCTGCGCCACGGCGACGCCAACATCATCACCAGCGACCTGGCCCCGCAAGGCCGGGTGCCGCAACTGGTGCATGAGATGCTGGACGTCACCGATGCCGCCGCGCTGGCCACCGTGGTCAAGCGCCACGGCATTACGCAGATCTATCACCTAGCGGCCGCCTTATCGGCCACCGGCGAGAAGCATCCGATGTGGGCCTGGGACTTGAACATGAAGGGCTTGCTCAATGTGCTGGAACTGGCTCGGGTGCAAAAGCTGGAGCGCATTTTCTGGCCCAGTTCCATCGCTGCCTTCGGCCCCTCGACGCCCACCCATGACACACCGCAAACCTGCGTGATGGACCCGACCACGGTCTACGGCATCTCCAAGCTGGCGGGTGAGCGCTGGTGCGCTTGGTACCACGCCAACCACGGTGTGGATGTGCGCAGCCTGCGCTACCCCGGCCTGATCAGCTACAAGACCCCGCCCGGCGGCGGCACCACCGACTACGCGGTGGACATCTTCCACCATGCCCTCAAGACCGGCAGCTACAGCTGCTTCCTGGAGCAGGGTCAGGGCTTGCCGATGATGTATATGCCCGACGCTCTGCGCGCCACCATCGAGCTGATGGAAGCGCCGGCGGAGGCGATCAAGCAGCGCGGCTCGTACAACCTGGCCGGCGTGAGTTTCACGCCAGCGCAGATGGCCGCCGCGATCCGCGAGCACCTGCCCACCTTCGAGATCAGCTACGCGCCCGATTTCCGCCAAGCCATTGCCGCCAGCTGGCCGCAGCGCATCGACGACAGCGAGGCCAGCAAGGATTGGGGCTGGCAGCTCAAGTACGACTTGCGCGCCATCGTGGCCGATATGCTCAAGGAACTGGCCGCACTGTCCCGGGGCTGATCCGCTTTTATTGGGCGGAATGGTTTCTGGCGCCAAAGCCAGCTAAGCTGGGGCGCATGGCTCACCTCAATCTGCCGCTGGTTTGGCTTCTTGGCTTGGCTGCGATTCAGCCCAGCCTGGCGCTGGGGCAAGCCCTGACCCCGGCTGATGCAGCGGCCAGCGCCGCCTGGCCCGCGGCGGGTGGGGCAAATGCCGACGCTGCGGCCAGTGCGGCGACCACGCCCGACCAGACAAAGGCCCAAGCGCCTGGCTCTGCTCCTTCCGCTGCGTCTGTGGAAGCCTCTGCAGATGAGCCTTCTTGGTTCACCATGCCGGGTGATGACTTTCATTACCTGATCGGTGCCAGTGCCAGCTACAACCCCGAGTACGCGGGCGCCCGGCACATGTCGGCAGGCTTGAAGCCCATGTGGGCCGCAAGTTGGGGCAAGTGGCGTTTGTCCAGCTCCGGCGGCGCGGGCTTGATGGGCTTCGGGCTTGAATCCATCGGCCCAGGCTCGGGCGCCAGCCGAGATTTGCTGCGCAGCGAGAAGCTGCGTCTGGGCCTGAGCTTGCGCTTGGACAATGGCCGCGACAGCCAGGCGGCCGCTTACACCGAGGGCCTGCCCGATGTGCCGCGCACCGTGCGCCTGCGCTTTTACGCGAGCTATGTGCTGACACCCGAGTGGCAGCTGGCCGCCGCCTGGAGCCAGGATGCCCTGGGTCGCCAGGGCGGCGCCAACTTCGATGTGAATCTGGCCCGCCGCTTGTTCCGCTCCAGCAGCAGCGAGCTGATGGCCGGACTGAGCCTAAGTGCCAGCGATAGCCGCTATATGCGCAGCTACTTCGGCGTGCCGCCCGATAGCCCCGCCGCGAAACGCCTGGGTCAAAGCTTTGAGCCCGGAGCGGGGCTCAATGAGCTGGGGCTGAGCCTGTCATACATTCGCGCGCTGACGCCGCGTTGGATGTTCAATGCCAACGCCGGTGCGATGAGTTTGTTGGGTCCCGCGGCGGCAAGCCCGCTGACCGAGCGGCGCTACGGCTATAGCCTCAATATGGGGATAGGCTATCGGAACTGAGTCTTCTTGCATGGGCTGGGTTGCCGTCCCTTTGTGAGTACGCTCGCTTTCATCGTCCCGATTGAACTCATTGATTGCCACCATGACCCAGCACGCCCCCAGCCAAGCGCTCGACGAGCGCGAACTTCTGCTCCAGTTGTTTCAAGCCGCTGTCACTGCCGTCGATCCCTTGCATGTGGTCGGCCCAGCTTTGCCAGCGCGCCCGCAGCAGGGGCGGGTAATTGTGCTGGGCGCCGGCAAGGCGGCGGCGCGCATGGCGCTGGCGGTGGAGCAAGCTTGGCCTGCGCAGGCTCCCGGCGCGGAAGTGTCTGGCCTGGTGGTGACGCGCTACGGCCATGGCGAGGTGACCGAGCGCATCCAGGTCTTGCAGGCAGGTCATCCGCACAGCGACTCTGCCAGCGCCGATGCGGCCCTGCAGATGCTGGCCCTGGCGGGCAGTGCGCAGGCCGAGGACCTGGTCATCGCATTGATTTCCGGCGGCGGTTCAGCTTTGTTGAGCTTGCCGGCGGAGGGTGTGAGTGCTGCGGACAAACGCCAGGTCTGTGCCGAGCTGCTGAAAAGCGGCGCGCCCATCAGCGAGATCAACTGCGTGCGCAGCCAGCTTTCGGCCATCAAGGGCGGCAAGTTGGCCGAGGCCTGCTGCCCGGCGCGGCTGCTGACCCTGGTGATCTCTGATGTGCCGGGCGATGACCCGGCCGTCGTGGCCTCCGGCCCCACCTTGCCCAGCCACAGCACACCGGCCCTGGCGCTGGAGGTTTTGCAGCGGCATCGTATCGAGATGCCCGACTCGGTTCGGCTGCACCTGCTGCGCAGCCAGGACCTGAGCCCTGCGCAGGCCAAGCCCGTGGCGGGCCCGCGCGAGGTCAAGGTGCTGGCCACGGCGCAGATGAGTTTGGATTCCGCCGCTGCCGTGGCGCGTCAGCATGGCTTGCTGCCGCTGATTCTGGGCGGCAGCCTGGAGGGCGAGTCGCGCGATGTGGCGGCTGTCCACGCCGGCATTGCCCGCCAGATCCGCCAGTTCCAGCAGCCAGTGGCGGCGCCTTGCGTGATTCTCAGCGGCGGTGAAACGACGGTGACGGTGCGCGGCAACGGCCGCGGTGGGCGCAATGCCGAGTTCTTGCTGGCTTTGGCGCTGAGCGGCGCCGATGTGCCCGAGCTGCATGCGCTGGCTTGCGACACCGACGGCATCGACGGCGTGGAAGACAATGCCGGCGCGCTGCTGAACCCCGCCAGCTTGGCGCGCGCGGCGGACTTGGGCCTATCCGCCGCCGACCATTTGCAGCGCAACGACGCTTATCACTTCTTCAAGGCCTTGGACGATCTGGTCGTGACCGGCCCGACGCGCACCAACGTCAACGACTTCCGCGCCATCCTCTTGCGCTGAAGTGCCCTAGGCCAGGGCCACGCGCAGCGCAGCCAGCAATGCATCGGGCGCCTCGGCCATCAACGAGTGGCCGCAGGGCAGGCGGCTCACCTTGGCCTTGAGGGCTTCGGCCAAAACCTGGCTTTGCTTGGGCGCCGTCATCTGGTCGCGCTCACCGAGGATGAAGCTGACGGGGCATTGCACCTTGGCCGCGGCCTCCAGGCCACCCGCGTAGGCGTCGCACAAGCGGAAGTCGTGTTCGAACAGATTCACACCGGTCTGCTTGCCCTGGATGCGGCGCTTGAGCGCGATCTCACCGCCTTGTAACCAGCTGCCCGGGCCGGGATAGGACGGCTTGGCGGCCCAGCTGGCAAATGAAAAGGCGTTGACCATTTGAATGGCGCGATCGGGCGTGTCGCGGGCGGTGTTCAGCAGGGCTTCCGACACCTTCATCGGGTAGGCCGTGCCCAACATGGACAGCTGGCTGCAGCGCTCGGGCGCTTGGGCGGCGGCTTCGAGTGCGATCAGCGAGCCCATGCTGTGCCCCACCAGGGCTGCTTGGCTCAGTCCTGCTGCGTCCAGCAACTGCCAGACCCACGCGCCCAGGGCGGGGATATCGTTCAGCACCGCGCCCTCGCTGCGCCCATGGCCGGGCAGGTCCACCGCCAGCACGCTGTAGCCGTGATGGGCGAACCAGCGCGCCAGCAGCGTCCACACGCTGTGGTCGTTCAAAGCGCCGTGGATGAAGACGACGCAGGGCAGGCTGGGGTCCAAGGGCTTACCGCCCGTGTAGGCATAGGCTTGATTGCCGTTAACGCTCAATTTCATCGTGCTGTTCTCGATTCACTGGCTTTGTTACTTCGAGGCGAGCTTGAGGGCTCGCTTCAAATCGTCAATCAAGTCGTCGGCATCTTCCAGGCCGATCGACAGGCGAATGGTGCCGGGCGTGATGCCGGCTTGCGCTAGCGCCACATCGTCCATGCGGAAATGCGTGGTGGACGCCGGGTGGATGACCAGCGAGCGGCAGTCGCCCACATTGGCCAGGTGGGAAAAAATCTTCAGCGCTTCGATGAAGGTTTTGCCCTGCGCCCGGGTGCCTTTCAAATCAAAGCTGAACACCGAGCCGCAGCCGCGCGGCAGCAACTGCTGGGCCAGCGCGTAGTCGGGGTGGCTGCTCAGGCCGGGGTAGCCCACACGGGCGACGCCAAGTTGGCCGGCCAAAAACTCGGCCACCTTCTGCGCGTTCTGCACATGGCGCTGCATGCGCAGGGACAGGGTCTCTATGCCTTGCAGAATCAGCCAAGCGGTATGCGGGCTCATGCAAGCGCCGAAGTCGCGCAAGCCCTCGCGGCGGGCGCGCAGCAAGAAGGCGCCCACCGTGCTTTCCTCGGTGAACACCATGCCGTGGAATCCAGCATAGGGCTCGCACAGTTCGGGGAAGAGGCCGTGGCGGGCATGCGCCGCCTCCCAATCAAAGTTGCCGCTGTCCACCAGCACGCCGCCCACCACGGTGCCATGGCCGCTGAGGAATTTGGTGGCCGAGTGGTAGACCAGGTCGGCGCCATGCTCGAAGGGGCGCTGCAGATAAGGCGTGGTCAAGGTGGCATCCACCAGCAAGGGCAGGCCGGCGGCGTGGGCGATGTCGGCAATGCGCGGGATGTCCAGCACGTCCAGGCCAGGGTTGCCCAAGGTCTCACCGAACAGCAGCTTGGTGTTGGGTCGAATCGCGGCCTTCCAGCCATCGATATCGCCGGGGCGCACAAAGCTGGTGGCGATGCCGAAGCGGCTCAGGGTGTAGTGCAGCAAATTGTGCGAGCCACCGTAAAGCGCGCTGCTGGCGACGATGTGGGAGCCGGCCCCCGCCAGCGTGGCGATGGCCAGGTGCAAGGCCGCCTGGCCGCTGCTGGTGGCAATGGCGCCAACGCCGCCTTCCAGGGCCGCAACGCGTTCTTCGAACACTGCGGTGGTGGGGTTGGAGATGCGGCTGTAGACGTGACCGGCGCGCTCCAAGTTGAATAGCGAGGCGGCGTGCTCGGCGCTGTCGAAGACGAAAGAGGTCGTCAGGTGCAAGGGCGTGGCGCGTGCGCCCGTTGTCGGATCGGGGGCAGCCCCGGCGTGTAGCGCCAAGGTGTCAAAAGCGGGGTCCGCATAGCCGGCCATGGTGTCTCCATCCTGTTTGATGCGCAGATTGTGTGCTATGTTTCTCACCAGTATTTGACTTGCAGGGCTGAGGCCCGATTCAGAGGAGTAAACAAGCCATGAAAGTCGTCGACATCCTGCGCGTCAAAGGCGGCACGCTGTTCACCGTGACCCCCGATGAGAGCCTGGCCCAGGCCGTGGCCACCATGTCCGAACGTGACATCGGCTCGCTGGTGGTGATGGAGCATGGCGATCTGGTCGGCATGCTGACCTTCCGCGAAGTGATTGCCGCGATCGCCCGCAGCGGTGGCTCGGTCGGAACCAGCCTGGTGCGCAGCGTGATGGACGACCACCCGCTGACCTGCACGCCCGAAACCGAAATCGACGAAGTGCGCCGCATGATGCTGGGCCGCCACGCCCGCTATATGCCGGTGCTGAACGGCCGCACCTTGATGGGCGTCATTTCTTTCTACGACGTGGCCAAGGCCGTGGTGGACGGCCAAGATTTTGAGAACCGCATGCTCAAGGCCTATATCCGCGACTGGCCGGTGGAAGATGCCCCCGAAACGGCGGGCGAATCCAAGCTGTGAGGTTCGGTAATTGACCTGAAACAGCCTGAATTGGCCTGAATTGGATAGACGCAAAAGCGGCCCGCGAGGGCCGTTTTTTTATGCCCCGATAGAATGAATCCTTGAGTCTCAGCAGGCAAATAGGTTCCCCATGTCAGGCAGCACTTTCGGCGAGTTGTTTCGTGTCACCAATTTCGGCGAAAGCCATGGCCCGGCCATCGGCTGTGTGATCGACGGTTGCCCTCCCGGCTTGGCCTTGAGCGAGGCCGATATCCAGCCCGAACTTGACCGCCGCCGCCCCGGCACCTCGCGCCACGTCACCCAGCGCAACGAGCCCGATGCGGTGGAAATTCTGTCCGGCGTCTATGAAGGCATGACCACCGGCACGCCGATCTGCTTGCTGATCAAGAACACCGATCAGCGCAGCAAGGACTACGGCAATATCCTCGACACCTTCCGCCCCGGCCATGCCGACTACAGCTACTGGCGCAAATATGGCCTGCGCGACCCGCGCGGTGGTGGCCGCAGCTCGGCGCGGCTGACTGCACCGATGGTGGGTGCCGGCGCGGTGGCGCGCAAATGGCTGAAGCAGCAGCATGGCGTGGAGTTCCGCGGCTGCATGACTCAGCTGGGCGAGATTGAGATCCCCTTCGAGGGCTGGGAGCATGTGGGCAACAACCCCTTCTTCGCCGCCAACGCCAGCAAGGTTGCCGAGCTGGAAAGCTATATGGACGCGCTGCGCAAGAGCGGCGATTCCGTTGGCGCGCGCATCCGCGTCGAAGCCACCGGCGTGCCGGTGGGCCTGGGCGAGCCGCTGTTTGACAAGCTCGACGCCGATATTGCCTACGCGTTGATGGGCATCAACGCCGTCAAGGGCGTGGAGATCGGCGAGGGCTTTGGCGTCGTAGCCCAGCGCGGCAGCGCCCACGGCGACGAGCTGACCCCGCTGGGATTTGCCAGCAATAACTCGGGCGGCGTGCTGGGCGGTATCTCCACCGGCCAGGACATCGTGGCTTCGATTGCCATCAAGCCGACCAGCTCCATCCGCACGCCCAAGGCCTCCATCAACCGCGCCGGTGAGCCGGCCATGGTCGAGACCTTTGGCCGCCATGACCCCTGCGTCGGCATTCGCGCCACGCCCATTGCCGAGGCCATGCTGGCCCTGGTGCTGATGGACCATGTGCTGCGCCACCGTGCCCAGTGCGGTGATGTGCAGTTGCCCATCGAGGCGATTGCCGCGCTGGCACCCAAGGCTTGAGCCAGCCCCTGGCGCCGTCTGAGCGCACGCTGCGCGCCTGCGCAGCCCTGTCTTTCGCTTACTTCGCGGCCATCGGCGGCTTCAATCCTTTTGCACCGCTTTGGTACAAGGAGCTGGGCCTGCCGGTGTTTGCCATCGGCGTGCTCGTGTCCTTGCAGAGCTGGACCCGGCTGTTTGCGCCTTATGCCTGGGGCGCGCTGGCAGATCGCAGCGGCAAGCGCGTAGCCATCATCCGCTGGGCGGCCTTGGCCAGCTTTGTGGCGGCACTGGGCTTTGTGCTGCTGCCGCCGCATTTCGCCAGCCTGAGCGTGGCCATCTTCCTGATGTTCAGCTTCAACGCCGCCATCGTGCCTTTGAGCGAGACGGTGGTGGCCGCGCAGCTGAGCGATGGCCAGGGCGGCATGGATGCGCGCCGCTATGGCCGCGTGCGGGTGTGGGGCTCGGTGGGCTTTTTGCTGACCGTGGTGCTGGCGGGCTGGCTCTTCCAGGTCTACGGCATGCAGGTGTTTGGTGCCGTGACCTTGGTCCTGCTCGGCGTGGTGGTGCTGATGGCTTGGCGCATGCCCGAGCAGGCCGCCACGCCGCACGCGCATTCGGAAGTCGCCGCCGATCTGCCCATTCGCCAGGTGCTGGCGCAGCCGCGGGTGGCCTGGTTCTTCGCCGGCGTGTTCCTGACGGTGCTGGCGCATTCGGCGCTGTATGCCTTTTTCAGCCTCTATCTTGACTCCCTGGCCTATGGCAAGCAGACGGTGGGCTTGCTCTGGGCCGTGTCGGTGCTGGTGGAGATTGCCTGGTTCGCCCTGCAGGGCCGCATGCTGGAGCGCGGCACCTTGCACCACTGGTTGATTGGCGCGGCCTTGCTGACTGCCTTGCGCTTTGCCCTGACCGCCGGCTTTGGTGGCAGCTTGACGGTTTTGCTGCTGGCGCAATGCACCCATGCGATAACCTTCGCGGCTCAGCACACGGCCTGCATCGGGCTGGTGTCGCGCTATTTTCCGGGGCGCCTGCGCGGGCGCGGCCAGGCCCTGTATTCGGTGCTGGGCTATGGCTTTTCTGGCGTGCTGGGCGGCGTCGGTGGTGCCTGGCTGATCGCCCATCAAGGTTATGCGGCCGTGTTCTGGGCCGCAAGTGCGGCGGCCTTGGGCGGCGCCTGGTGCTGTTGGCGTAGCTTGAAGCTCGACGCTGCTTCCTGATTGATCCCGAGCCGGCGCAGATCATCCCCGGCTTTCAGCAGTTCATCGCAGTGGCCCTGGCAATGCCAAGGCCCGTCCCTACACTCCGGCCCATTCAGACTGCGCTGGCTGCCCGATAGATCAATCGTTTCGGTGGGCCGGTGCCAATTGCACAGGGGACGGACATGACAAGTATTCGCTTGGGATCAAAGCGCAAGGTGTGGATCGTGGGGGCATCACTGGCTGCCGTGTTGGCAGCGGGCTCTGGCCTGGCGGTCTACGCCAGCAAAGGCGGGGAGGCCAAGTCCAAGGCACCAGCCGACAAGCAGGGTGCCGTGGCGGTGCTGGAGTTCACGCCCGCCGAGGTCACGCAGCCCGGCCGCTTCAGCATGCCCGGCATGATTGAGTTCTCCGGCCCGTTGGTGGCGCCTGGCACGGTGATCGTGCGAGCCAAGGCCGGCGGCAGCCTGCTGAATCTGGCCGTGGCCGAAGGCAGTCGGGTCAAGGCCGGCCAGACCCTGGGCCTGATCGACCTAGAAGAGCTGCGCTTGCGCATTGCCGAGCGCAGCGCGGCGGTGGAGTCGGCCAAGGCCCAGCTGGATCAGGCCGAACGTCATTTCAAGGCCAGCCAAGGCTTGGCGGCGCAGAACTTCATTGCCTCCACCGCGCTGGACACCTCGCGTGCCGCGCAGGAAGCCGCCAAGGCGCAAGTACTGTCGGCCAAAGCCCAGCTCGATACCGCGCAGTCGCTGTACAAGCAAGCGGCGTTGGTGGCGCCCATCAGCGGCATCGTGGCCAAGCGCTACGCGGTTGCGGGTGAGAAGCTGGCGGCTGAGCAGCAAGTGCTCAGCATCGTTGATTTGAGCAAGCTGGAGCTGGCCGGCTTGGTGGGCACGCATGAGGTCAGCCGCCTCAAGCCCGGCATGGCGGTGCAAGTCAAGGTGGAAGGGGTGGAGCAAACGGTGGAGGCGCGCATCAGCCGCATCGCCCCGGCGGCAGAAGCCGGTACCCGCTCGATCGGCGTGACGCTGGAACTGGCCAACCCGGGCGAAACCCTGCGCGCTGGCCAATACGCCATGGCCCGTGTGGCCCTGCCGGACGACACGCAACGCCTGACCCTGCCCGAAACCGCGCTGAGCAGCAGCGGCGGCCAGGATCAGGTCTGGATGATCGAGGGCGGCAGCTTGGTGCGCCGCATTGTCACTACCGGTAGGCGCGATACCCGCGAGGGTCGTGTCGAGGTGCTGCAAGGCCTGGACGCCAAGGCTCAGGTGCTGGCAACGCGCTTTGACAACCTCAAAGAGGGTGCCAAGGTGGCCGTGGTGGCCAGCAAGACCAAGGTGGCCAGCTCGGCCGCCGTTCGCTAAGGGGCGCCGCCATGTGGATGACCCGCATCTCGATTCAAAACCCGGTCTTCGCCACCATGGTGATGGTGGCCTTGTGTGTGCTGGGCCTGTTTTCCTACGCCAAGCTGGGCGTGGAAAACATGCCGGACATTTCCATCCCGGTGGCCTCGGTGGATGTGCGCTACCCCGGCGCTTCGCCCGAGGCGGTGGAGCGCGAAGTGGCCAAGCCGCTGGAAGAAGCCCTCAACACCGTGGCCGGCGTCGAACGCGTGATGTCGCGCAGCTATGAAGGCCGCGTGCAAGCGCAGGTGGAATTCGGCCTCAACGCCGATATGAACCGCGCCATGCAGGAGGTGCGTGACCGCGTCGCCGCCGTGCAGTCGGTGTTCCCCAAGGACGTCAAACCGGCAGCCGTCTCACGCGAGCAGATGGACAACGCCCAGCCCGTGGTCGTGCTGGCCTTGATGAGCAAGACTCGCCCGGCCCGCGAACTCTCGATGATGAGTGAGCTGATCGTGGCCAAGCGGCTCTCGCGCGTCGAGGGCGTGGCCCGCGTGGATGTGGGCGGCATGGTCAGCCGCGAGGTGCGCATCGACCTCGACCCGCTGCGCCTGCGCGCTTATGGTGTGACGCCGGCGGAGATCTCCGCGGCACTGAAAGAAGCCAATGCCGATCAGCCGGTGGGCTTGTTGTCCGACCGTAATGCGGATGCGATTTTGCGTGTGGAGGGCCGCGTCAAAGACCCCAAGCAGTTCGCCAATATCGTGGTGGCGCGGCGCGGCAACCTGGTGCTGACCCTGGGCGACCTGGGCCAGTTGGTGGAGCGCGAGCGTGAGCCCGACAGCATTGCCCGCATCAACGGCGCGCAAGCCGTCACCTTCAACGTCTTCAAGCAGCAAGACGCCAATGTGGTGAAGAGCGGCGAGGCCGTCAAGGAGGCGATGGCAGAGCTGAAGAAGACCCTGCCGAGCGATGTGCAGTTGGAACTGATTTACGCCAACTCCGACTTCGTCAAGAGCTCGCTCGACGGCCTGCAGCACACGTTGATTGAAGGCGCGTTGCTGACCGTGGCCATCGTGTTCTTGTTCCTGCACAGCTGGCGCTCCACCATCATCACGGGGCTGACCTTGCCTATCTCGGTGATCTCCAGCTTCATCGCCGTGCATGCTTTTGGCTTCACGCTCAACTTCATGACCATGATGGCCTTGAGCTTGTGCATTGGCTTGTTGATTGACGACGCCATCGTGGTGCGCGAGAACATCGTGCGACATGTGGGCCTGGGCAAGAGCCACCGCCAGGCGGCCTTCGACGGCACCAACGAGATTGGCCTGGCCGTGATGGCCACCACCTTCGCGATTTGCGCCGTGTTCGTGCCCGTGGCCTTTATGGGCGGCATCATCGGCAAGTTCTTCTACCCCTTCGGCATCACGGTGGCGGTGGCGGTATTGGTGAGCTTGTTCGTCAGCTTCACCCTGGACCCGATGCTGTCCTCGATCTGGAAGGATCCACCGAGCGCGCAGCTGCAACGTGTGCCGGTGCTGGGCGCCATGATTCGTGCCACTGACAAAGGCATGGACAAGCTGCACAGCACCTACGAGCGTCTGCTGCGCTGGGCGTTCTCCGGCCGCCGCTACCGTGTCTTCGTGCCGCCGGTCCCTGTGTTTGCGCGTCCTTTTGATGCCCAAGGCCAACGCGATAAATCCTTGCCACGGCGCTTGCGCCTGGCCACGCTGACCCCGCGCGGTGTGGTGTTGTGGGCCGGTGTCATGAGCTTTGTGGTGGCGCTGGGCCTGGTGCCCCTGGTGGGCAGCGAGTTTGCGCCTCAAACCGATCAGGGCTTCACCCAAGTGACGCTGCGCATGCCGGTGGCCTCCAGCCTGGAGCGCTCCAATGCCAAGGTGGCACAGGTGGAAGAGGTGCTGAGCAAGTACCCTGAGATCCGCATGCTCTCCACCGTGGTGGGCAGCACTGGCGAGGGCATGGCCACGGGTCGTAATCAGGCTTCGCTGAATATTGCGCTGACGCCGCGCAAAGAGCGCAAGCGCACGCAAAAGCAGATCGAGGACGCCATCCGCGCCGACATTGCCAAGATCCCCGGCATCGAAACCAGCGTGGGCTTTAACCGCCCGGTCTGGGTCACCATTCTGGGCAGCGACCCGGTGGTGCTGACCCGCGTGGCGCAAGAATTTGCCGAAAAGCTGAAGAAGATTCCTGGCACGGTGGACGTGGACCTGACAGTCAAGCCCGGCCTGCCGGCTTATGCGGTGCGCTTGAAGGACTCCGCCATCCGCGAATTGGGCCTGACCGCGCCGCAGATCGCCGCATCGCTGCGGGCTTACGTCAACGGTGAGGTTGCCACTTACTGGACCACACCGGACGGCAATCAGGTGGAAGTGCTGCTGCGCCTGCCGGTGGAACAACGCCAGCGCATCGAGCAAATGAGCAAGCTGCCGGTGGCCTTCGCCAAAGACGGCTCGCCCATCGCGCTGGACCAGGTGGCCACGATCGAAAGCGTGTTCAACCCCGAGGTGATTCGCCGCCAGAATCTGCAGCGCCGCGAGGCGGTGTTCGCCGGCGTGGAAGGGCGGCCTTCCGGTGATGTGAATGCCGATGTGCAAAAGCTCATCAAGGCCACCGAACTGCCCCCGGGCATCAGCTTCAATGTGGACGGTGCGGGCAAGCAGCAGGCCGAGGCCTTCAACGGCTTGTTGGCGGCCATGGGCCTGGCGGTGATCTTCATCTACATCGTGCTGGCCAGTCAGTTCGGCAGCTTTGTGCAGCCTCTGGCCATCATGGCCTCACTGCCCCTGGCCTTGATCGGCGTGATGCTGGCCTTGCTGCTGTGGAACAGCACGCTCAATGTGTTCTCCATGATCGGCCTGGTGATGTTGATGGGCTTGGTGACCAAGAACGCCATCTTGTTGGTGGACTTTGCCAACCAGGCGCGCAAGGAGGGTGCCAGCATTCCGGACGCCTTGCTGCAAGCCGGCCTGATCCGTATGCGCCCCATCATCATGACCACGGCGGCCATGGTCTTCGGCATGCTGCCCATGGCGATTGCGCTCAACGACGGTGGCGAGATCCAGGCGCCCATGGGCCGAGCCATCATCGGCGGTGTCATCACCTCGACCCTGCTGACCCTGGTGGTTGTGCCGGTGCTGTATTCCTATCTGGTGCGGGAGCGCAAGCCTAAGGCGGCACCAACGCCCGCGCCGGAAACGAATGTGGCGGCGGGTCTTGAGCACGGACTCGTGGCCAAAGGCGCCAAGTAAAGACGGCGCTTAAGTTAAGCTAAGCCAAGCCCTGCGGCCTCCCGACCGCAGGGCTTTTTTCTTGTGGCCTCAGGGCTTCTCAGCCACTTCCTTGATCTGCTTGAGGCCTTTTTCAAAGTCCTTTCCGACCATCGTGTCCATGCTGACAAAGACGCCCATCAGTTTGGTCACGAAATTGGCCGGGCCGTACATGGCCCAAGTCATTTTGGTGGCCTCGCCCTGGCGGCTGAGGGTGTACTCAGCCGTGTTGTGGGCCTCGAAGGGGCTGAAGAAATCGAGCTTGACGACGACTTTGTCGGCGCTGACCGAGAGGATTTCCATGCGGCCCTTGCCGACTTCGTCATTGCCTTTCCAGGCGTAGACCGCGCCGACGCCACTGGCCGGGCCGCTGAAGTCCCGCTGCATGGCGGGGTCCAGATGTTCCCAGGGCGACCAGAGCCCAAATTTTTGGAAGTCGGTCAGCAAGGGCATGAGCTTTTCCGGCGTCGCTTGAATCACGATTTCCCGCTCCACCCGAAAGTCATCGGGCCGGGTGAGGGTGAACACCAGCAGGCCGGCGATCAGTGCCACGAGGGCGAGGCCAATTTTCTTGAGCATTTCGGCGTCCTTTCAAGTCCTGTAGCAGCGGGCATTGGCCACTTGCCTACGATGACCAGTGTGTGAGAAGCCGCATGCTAAGGCTTGGCGCTCGGCCTGGCGGGTCGTTCAGGGCAACTCCCTAGTGGCCTGGCATTCGCGCACGCAAGCAGGAAAGCAGCTTCGGTTTGCTTGGGCGATGAGTTCAGGAAGTGGCGAACGAATTGCGGGGTATTGCGGCGAATTTGGCAATGGCCCGAACTTTGCCTTGTCCCGCTTACAGCCCATGGTTATTGAATCGACCTAAGATGCCAGAGACTGCTCCTCGGGTGTTTCATGCACTGGCTTCTCTTGTTGTTTTGCTTTTGGCTTGGCCTGAGTGCTTCGGCCCAAACCGCGCCCCAGACGGCGACTTTGAGGCTGCTGAGCGAGGAGTTTCCTCCCATCACCTTCACCCAAAACGGCGTTTCCAAAGGCTTGGCCGTCGAACTGGTCGAAGAGATTCAACGTCGGCTTGGGCAGCAGCAACAGACCATCGAGTTCATGCCCTGGAGCCGGGCCTACCGAGAGGTTCAAGGGCCGGGCCAGATTGCCTTGTTCACCATGGCGCGTACGCCGGTGAGGGAGCCACTCTTCAAGTGGGTAGGGCCGGTGGTGACCTTTTACAGCGCGATCTACGCGCCTGCCCAAGGGGGCTTGCGTTTGCGAAGCTTGGAGGATGCCAAGCGTTTCGAATCGGTGCTGGTGGTGCGGGATTGGTTCACCGCCGAAGAGCTAACAACCCTCGGCTTCAAGAATTTGGTGCCGGTCAGCGACCCCGTCACTGCGCTGCGCATGCTGCTGGCCAAACGCGCGCCGCTGTTTGCCACCGAGCGACAGTCCATGCCGGGCATCATGGCGCAGGCGGGCCTGCCCGAAAGTTCGCTGGAAGCGGTCTACACCTATGCCAGTTCGCAAGGCTATATCGCCTTCTCCAAAGACACCCCTGATGCTTTGGTGAAGGCCTGGGCCCAACAGCTTGAGGCCATGAAGCGGGACGGCAGCTTTGCTGCCATCTACAAGCGCTGGTTGCCGAACGATCAACCGCCCATGGGGCGCTAGGCCACCTGGGTTATTGGTTCCGGCCCGGCCGTTCAGCGCCCTCAGCGAGCGCCAAACGAGCAGCCGCCATCAGCACTCAACGATATTCACCGCCAGCCCGCCGCGGGCGGTTTCCTTGTACTTGGTCATCATGTCGGCGCCGGTGTCGCGCATTGTTTTGATGACCTTGTCCAGGCTCACAAAATGGGTGCCGTCTCCGCGCAAAGCCATGCGCGCGGCGTTGATGGCTTTCACCGAGGCAATCGCATTGCGTTCGATGCAGGGGATTTGCACCAGGCCGCCAACGGGGTCGCAGGTCAGGCCAAGGTGATGTTCCATGCCGATCTCGGCGGCGTTCTCCACCTGCTCGGGCGTGCCGCCCATCACCTGGCAGAGCGCGCCTGCCGCCATCGAGCAGGCCACGCCCACCTCGCCTTGGCAGCCCACTTCGGCGCCCGAGATGGAGGCGTTTTCTTTGTAAAGGATGCCGATGGCCGCGGCGGTCAGCAAGAAGTCGATCACGCCCTCATCGCTGGCATGGTGGACGAAGCGGGTGTAGTAATGCAGCACGGCCGGAATGATGCCGGCGGCGCCGTTGGTGGGCGCCGTCACCACCCGACCACCCGCGGCGTTTTCTTCATTCACCGCCAGGGCGTAGAGGTTGACCCAGTCCATCACCTGCAGCGGGTCGCGGAGGGCGGCCTCGGGATTGCGGGTCAGGTCGGCGTGCAATTGGGCGGCGCGGCGTTTGACCTTGAAGCCGCCGGGCAAGATGCCCTCGGTCTTGCAGCCGCGCGTCACGCAGTCCTGCATCACCTGCCAGATCTTCAGCAGGCCGGCGCGGGTTTCTTCGTCGCTGCGCCAGTGGCGCTCATTGCGGCGCATGATCTCGGCGATGCTGATGCCGAGGGTCTTGCAGATCTGCAGCAAATCGTCGCCGCTCTTGAAGGGGTAGGGCAGCACGGTGGCATCGGGGGCGATGACTTTTTGCTTGCTGCCGTCGGCCGCGATTTCGTCGCTGACCACAAAGCCGCCACCCACCGAGTAGTAGGTGCGCTCGGCAATTTGCTGATCCAACTCATCGAAGGCGATGAAGCGCATGCCGTTGGCGTGGAAGGGCAGGCTTTGGCGGCGGAACATCACCAGGTCCTTGGCCTCGTTGAAGGCGACCTCATGTTCGCCCAGCAGCTTGATGCGGCTACCCGCGCGAATCGCCTCCAGCAGCGCGGGCACTTGCTCCACATCTACCGTGTCGGGCTCATGGCCGGCCAGGCCCAGCAGCACGGCCTTGTCGGTGCCGTGGCCCTTGCCGGTGGCACCCAGCGAGCCATACATCTGCGAGACCACGCGGTGGGTTTGGGCCAGCAGGCCATCAGCCTTCAGGCGCAGCGAAAACAAGCGAGCGGCGCGCATCGGGCCCACGGTGTGGGAGCTGGACGGGCCGATGCCGATCTTGAATAGGTCGAAAACTGATACGGCCATGAGGCCTCCTCGGATGGATGTATGAGGTTCAAAAAAAGCCGGCGGCGCAGTGGATCACACAGGGCGCGGCCGGCTAGTCAATGAGCAAAAATTGCGCAGTGCTTGAACTCAAGCCTGCTCAGCGATTTACTCGTAGTCGCTCATCGGAGGGCAAGTGCAGACCAGATTGCGGTCACCATAGACGTTGTCCACGCGACCCACCGGCACCCAGTACTTCTGGCGGCGCAGGCTGGCCACCGGATAGGCGGCCACTTCGCGGCTGTAGCCATGCGTCCACTCGGCAGCCAGCAGGCTTTCGGCGGTGTGCGGGGCATTGACCAGCGGGTTGTCGGTGGCCGTCCAGTTGCCCTTGGCGACTTGGTCGATCTCGGCGCGGATGGCCAGCATGGCGTCGCAGAAGCGGTCCAGCTCAAACTTGGATTCGCTCTCGGTGGGCTCCACCATCAGCGTGCCGGCCACCGGGAAGGACAGGGTGGGGGCGTGGAAGCCGTAGTCGATCAGGCGCTTGGCCACGTCTTCGGCGCCGACACCGGTGGCGTCCTTCAGTGGGCGGATGTCCAAGATGCACTCATGCGCCACACCGCCGCCCTTCACGCCAGCGATATTGCCGCTGAAGTGAATGTCGTAGGCATCGGCCAGACGTGCGGCCACGTAGTTGGCGGACAGAATCGCCACTTCAGTGGCGGCTTGCAGGCCGTCCGGGCCCATCATGCGCACATACATCCAGCTGATCGGCAGCACGGCCGCATTGCCCAGCGGTGCGGCAGACACGGCACCAATGGCCGTGGCGCTCTCGTAGCCGGCCGAGCGGTGCGCCGGCAGGTAGGGCACCAAATCGGCCACCACGCAAACCGGGCCAACGCCCGGGCCGCCACCGCCGTGCGGGATGCAGAAGGTCTTGTGCAAGTTCAGGTGCGAGACATCGCCACCGAACTCGCCCGGTGCGGCCACGCCCACCAGGGCGTTCATGTTCGCGCCGTCCACATAGACACGGCCGCCGTGGCTCTTGACCAGGGCGCAGATTTCCTTAACCTGGGTGTCGAAGACGCCGTAGGTCGAGGGGTAGGTGATCATGATGGCGGCCAGGTTGGCGCTGTGCAGTTCGCACTTGGCCTTCAGGTCGGCCAAGTCGATATTGCCTTCCTTATCGCACTTGGTCACCACCACGCTCATGCCCACCATTTGCGCCGAGGCTGGGTTGGTGCCGTGCGCCGATTCGGGGATCAGGCAGATCTTGCGATGGCCTTCGCCGCGGGCATCGTGGAAGGCCTTGATGGCCAGCAGGCCGGCGTACTCGCCTTGCGAGCCAGCATTGGGCTGCAGGCTGATACCGGCATAGCCGGTGGCTTGGCACAGCCAGCCGGTGAGTTGCTCGTTCAGCAGCTCATAGCCCTTGAGCTGGTCGCGCGGCGCGAAGGGGTGGATGGCGGCGAACTCGGGCCAGGTGATGGGGATCATCTCGCTGGTAGCGTTCAGCTTCATGGTGCAAGAGCCCAGCGGGATCATGCTGCGGTCCAGCGCCAGATCCTTGTCCGACAGGGCGCGCAGGTAGCGCAGCATTTCGGTCTCAGAGTGATAGCGGTTGAACACCGGATGGCTTAGATAGCCGCTGCTGCGCTGCAGCTCAGCCGGGATCAAGGAAGCGATGCCCTTCTCGAAGGCATCAAAGCCTGCCACTGCCTTGCCGCCAGCGAACAGGCCCAGCAGGGTCTGCACATCGGCGCGGGTCGTGGTCTCGTCCAGCGAGACACCCAGCGTGGTGGTGGAAGCGCGGCGCAGATTGATGCCAGCGGCCAGGGCGGCAGCCAGGATCTCGGCCGTCTTGCCATCGGTCTGCACATTCAGGGTGTCGAAAGCGCTGGCATTGTTGATGACAAAGCCCAGGGACTTCAGGCCTTGGGCCAGCAGTGCGGTGAATGCCGCCACGCGCTGAGCAATGCGCTTCAAGCCTTGCGGGCCGTGATAGACCGCGTACATGCTGGCCACGACGGCCGGCAGCACCTGGGCGGTGCAAATGTTCGAGGTGGCCTTCTCGCGGCGAATGTGCTGCTCGCGCGTCTGCAGGGCCAGGCGGTAGGCCGGGTTGCCATGCGAGTCGATGCTCACGCCGACCAGGCGGCCGGGCAGATTGCGCTTGTACTCGTCCTTGCAGGCCATGTAGGCAGCGTGTGGGCCGCCGTTGCACAGCGGCATGCCGAAGCGCTGGGTGGTGCCGATGGCGATGTCGGCACCCATCTCGGCCGGAGCCTTGATCAGGGTCAGGGCCAGCAGGTCGGCCGCGGCAATCAGCAGCGCGCCTTGGGCATGCAGGGCGTCAGCGGCGGCTTGCAAGCTGCGCACATCACCGTTCACGCCGGGGTATTGCAGCAAGGCGGCGAAGCACTCGCTCTTGCCCGCTTCAGCAGCCGGGCCCACCACCACGTTGAAGCCGATGGGTGCGGCGCGGGTGCGGATCACTTCCAGCGTTTGCGGCAGCACATCGTCGGCGACGAAGAAGGTCTGGCTCTTGCTCTTGCCCACGCGGGCGGCCAGGGTCATGGCCTCGGCGGCGGCGGTGGCTTCATCCAGCATCGAGGCATTGGCGATGGCCATGCCGGTCAGGTCGGTGACCATGGTCTGGAAGTTCACCAGCGCTTCCATGCGGCCTTGCGAGATTTCGGCTTGGTAAGGCGTGTAGGCGGTGTACCAGGCGGGGTTCTCGAGGATGTTTCGCAGGATGACGCCGGGCGTCAGGGTGTCGTAATAGCCCTGGCCGATGTAGTTCTTCAGCACCTTGTTCTGGCTGGCAACGGCCTTCAAGTCGGCCAAGGCTTGGGCCTCGGTCAAGGCGGCAGGCAATTGCATGCCGGCGCTGCGTTTGATGCTGTCTGGCACGATCGCTTCGATCAGGGCGCGGCGCGATGCGGCGCCAATCACCGACAACATGCCGGCTTCGTCAGCGGCATCGGGGCCGATGTGGCGGGCGTGGAACTCGTTGGCGTTCTCGAGCGAAGCGAGCGTGGGCAGGGCAGACATCAACATGGCAAATCCTTGGGGACGGCCCGCGCTTGTGGCGGCGGCCGACCATTCATTCGGGAGGTGGGCATTCGCGTTGCCGCGAATGCCGACAATGAGCGCTGAGGCTTGGCTGGCGCGTGGCTGCGCTGCGTGGCAGCGCGCCGGCCCGCCAAGAAGCTACATCAGCTGTTCTTGACCAATTCGTCGTAAGCGGTGCCGTCCATCAGGCCGTCCAGCTCGGCGGCGTTGCTGAGCTTGACCTTGAAGAACCAGCCGGCCTTGAGCGGGTCGGTGTTGGCCAGGGCCGGGTCGTCGCGCAGGGCTTCGTTGACCTCGGTGATCTCGCCCGACACAGGCATGTACACGTCAGCAGCGGCCTTGACCGACTCGACCACACCGGCCACGTCGTGTGCAGCGAAAGTGGTGCCCACTGTGGGCAGATCCACAAACACCACATCGCCCAGCGCATCTTGCGCGTGCACGGTGATGCCGACGGTGACGATGTTGTCGGCTTCGATCTGGACCCACTCGTGGTCGTTGGTGTACTTGATGTTGCTCATGCTGGCTCCGTTAATTTGTGAAATGGAATTCTCGTTGAACGTGGCTGAAAAGGCGGCTGAAATTGGGGGCCGCGAATCGTCAGCGTTGCTTTGGGCTTTGCCGCGATTAAGCGCGATCAACCGCGGTAGTAACCGTTGGGCGTGAAAGGCGTGTTGCTGACGGTCATCGGCGTGCGCTTATCACGCACGATGGCGTAGACCTGCGTGCCCAGGGCACTGTGGCTCTTGGCCAAGTAGCCCAAAGCGACCGGCTTGCCCACCGTGGGGCCCAAGGTGCCGCTGGTGACCACGCCGATTTCCACGCCGGCTTCGTCCACCAGCTTGGCGCCTTCACGCACCGGCATGCGCTCGCTGCTGACCAGGCCAACGCGCTTCTTCGCCGCACCTTCAGCCAATTGCTGGTCGACCACGGCAGCGCCGGGGTAACCGCCGGCACGCGCGCCGCCGGCACGGCGAACCTTCTGGATCGCCCAGGTCAGCGAAGCCTCAACCGGCGTGATTTCGGTGTTGATGTCATGGCCGTACAGGCACAGGCCAGCTTCCAGGCGCAGCGAGTCGCGCGCGCCCAGGCCAATGGGCTTGACTTCGGGCTGAGCCAGCAGCTTGCGGGCCAGGGCTTCGGCTTGGTCGCCGCGCACCGAGATCTCGAAACCGTCTTCGCCGGTGTAGCCCGAGCGGGTCAGGAAGGTGTCGATGCCGTCCAAATTGAAGAAGCCGCCGGTCATGAAGGTCAGCTTGGCCACTTCAGGGTTCAGGCGAGCCAGTGCGGTCACGGCTTGCGGGCCTTGCAAGGCCAGCAGGGCTTGCTCGGGCAGCGGGATCACTTCGCACTGGCCGCCGATCTTGGCTTGCATGTGCGCGATGTCTTGCACCTTGCAGCCGGCGTTGACGACCACGAACAGGTCGTCGGGGCGACGGGCAATCATCAAATCGTCCAGGATGCCACCCGCCTCATTGGTGAAGAGGGCGTAGCGCTGCTTGAAGAGGTCGAGGTCGATCACGTCGACCGGCACCAGGCTTTCAAGTGCAGCAGCGGCATTGGCGCCCTTGAGCAGCACCTGGCCCATGTGGGAGACGTCAAACAAACCGGCGGCAGCGCGGGTGTGTTTGTGTTCGGCCATCACGCCGGCCGGGTATTGCACGGGCATGTCGTAGCCACCGAAGGGCACCATCTTGGCGCCGAGTTCGATATGCAAAGCGTGCAGGGGGGTCTTGAGGAGGTCGGCGGACATGGGCGGTACTCGGTCGAGGGCGATAAATGGCCCACCCATCTTGGGTGGGGTTATGCCCTCGCTGTCCGCTTTACTTGAGAGATTGGCCGCCGGCATATCGCCCGCAGCTTGCCCCTTCAGTGGATGGGCTCAAAGACCCATCTCTCTCCAGTGAGGAACGCCCGGTTTTGAGCGTTTTGTCAGTCCTTTTGCCTGAGCGTTCGCAGCGTGGGATCACCAGTGCCACTGCGCCTTCGGCGGCTTTCGCTAGAAAGCTCTCTCCTGACGGGGCGGATTGTAGCCATGCTTTTGCGACGCGGGCGTCAGTTTTTGCGCGTTTTCAAGGTCTGGCTGCCGACCGACTGGGCGCGAATGGGCATTTAGGGTGGGCGAACGCCCAGCGAGTGCATGGCGCTTTGCTTGGCATCTTGTGCTGTCTGGCTTGGCGCCAAGACCTGACCTGAGACAGAGCGGCCCAGCTGCGCAATGGGCCACTCTGCACCCACATCAATCCGGCTTGCCAACCGCGACGTTGAAGAACGCCGAGGACGGTGTCAGCACGGTAGACAGGCTCAGGTTGATGCCCATGCCTTGCAGTGGCATGCCGACGACTTCGGCGCAATTGCCGGGTACGCCCGCAAAGGTGCAGCTATTGGGCGCCCGATAGCGCAGACCGTCGCGGGGCTTGTCGTAGACATAGCTTTCGCCGCGCTGATCGCTGGCTCGCAAACGGGACAAGCTTCGGCTGCCGACATCAATGGCGGTGACGGTGTTGCTGTCTTCACGCAAAGCACTGATGCTGCCGTTGCCCGACAGGCTGACTTCGCGGTAGTGGTTCACCGTGCCTACGGCGGGCAAGGCCGCGGGCAGCGCTTGCTTGCGGGTGCCGACGCCCCAATTTCCCTCATCGCTGACGAAGATGAAAACGGCTTGGCCGCCCAGCGATTTGTAGAGGAAGGCCCGGCCGACCTTGCTACCGCCTTGGTTCAAATCGAAGCCGCCGGTGCTATTGCTGGTCAATGTGGCCGAGGGACCGGCAACAGCCGTGCAGGCTTGAATGCCGAGGCAGTCCTTGTCGCTGATGATTGCACCTTTGGCGTCGAGTTCGATCTCGCCAAGCACGGCCACCTGGCCATTGGCGGTGGCATTTGAGTATTGATTGTCCCAGACCGCAATCGACCATGTGCCTGCCAACTCCGCCAGTGGCAAGTTCTGTTCAGGCAAACCAACAGCGAGTGATCGCGGGTCATTGGCCGTGGGCTGGTTGTGCGCAAGCAAAACGCCGCCGCTGGCTACCATCACCTGGGCGCCAGTGGCGCTGCCGTCTGAACTGCCGGTTACGCTAAACAGGCATTTGCCTTTGTCTTCAAAGTTCAGTTTGACACCATCTTGATCGGTGGCTTGCAGGGCCTTCGCATCGATGCTCAGCACATGGTGGCGCCATTTGGGGTCGGGCTCGGCCGGGTTGATCATGCGGAACTTGCCGCTCTTGAGCCAGGCGCATGTGCCGGCTGCGGGCGCCAGCGGGGTCGTGAGTACGGCCGGGGCGGCGGGGTTGCTGGCGATATTGTTGGTGACGTCTTGCAGTGTCAACTTGGCGCTTGTCAGGGCGCTCATCACCGCGTCGATCTTCTGATCCAAGGGGTTGCCGACCACCAGCGCGTCGCTGAGCGGGTTCATAGTGCCGAGGTCGGTGATGCTGGCCACTGCCGTCTTGATGTAGTCGAGCGCTTGAGTCACCGCGGCAGGGCTAACTGCGGTGTTGCTGCCAAAGTCAGCAAAGTAGTTGGCCGGCGAAGCGCCAGCCAGTTGGGCCACCATCATGGTGGTCAAGGGCGTGATGTTGGCGGTGTAGCTGCCGCTGCCACCACTGCCCGGTACGACCGAGTGAAAGACGCTGCCTTCGGTGCCCGTCACTTCAAGGGCGCAGGGCAGGGTGGCGCCGGTAAGTGTCAGGCTGTAGCTGCCGTCTGCCTTGGTTTCGGTTTTGTCAGCGCCAGTGGCGCATTTGACTTTGACCGTGGCCGCGGCTAGGGCAGCGCCCTTGGCCGCAGTACCGGCCAGGGTGAATGTGCCGGGCGTGGCCGCCGGTGCGGGCGTCTCGGACACCACCGGGTCTGAGACGTCTGAGCCGCTGCCGCCGCAAGCCGCGAGGGCGGCAGCGGCGAGCAGGCCGATGGTGAGGGAATGCTGCTTGCGCATGGAACTCTCCTGGGCTTCATCAAGCGAATTGCTTGGTGGCTGAAGCTTAGAAAGCAGCCCTGCGCTTGCCGTCACCAACTGTGACGAGTGCGTGGAATCAATTCAGAACATGCTCCAGCATCTCGTCGCCTAAGCCATCACGCTGGCCGGTGGAGCGCCAGCCCAGGTGGCGGTAGAAGCCGTAAGAGCGTGAGGCGGGATCGTCCGAGCAGCCCAGAAAAAGGCGCTGATGGCCATGGCTGCGCAGTTCCGCCATGACCTTGTGCAGCAGCAGCTTGCCGAGGCCCAGGCCCTCAAACGCGGGCAAGAGGGCCAGCACCACCACCTCGCCGCTGCCAACGTCGCCGAAGCAGTAGCCGACCAGCTGGCCTTGGTGCAAGGCCAGATGACCGGGCAGCTGGCCCGAGCGAATCTGTTCACCCCAGGACGCCACGGTGACACCCAGCTCCGCCAGCCGTTCCGCGGACGCAGCGTTCTCACGCGTCAAGCCGCGAACGCGTATGCACTCTGCCGCGTCTTCGGCTTGAGCTGGGCGAAAGTCGATGTCAGTGTTGCTCATGCCTATGTTCGTCCCCAAGCTTGTTTGTTCAATCGCCATGACCATGGCCGTGGCCGATCAGCTCTTCGTCGATCGGCACATTGGCGTTGCTGCCTTCGAAGAAGAAGGGCTTGCGGGCCTTGCTGCGCGACACCACCTCATTCATTGTTGGCACCTCAAACAAGCGGCCGTTTTGCATCACATGGCTGATCTTGTCGCTGTTGCGGATGTCGGCCAGCACGTCGCCACTGATGATGACCATATCGGCCAGCTTGCCCACTTCCAGCGAGCCCAAGTCTTTGTCCAAGCCCAGGTAATGCGCCGGGTTGGCGGTGGCGGTGCGAATGGCCTCCAGCGGCTTCATGCCACCCAGGCCAAACATCCACATTTCCCAATGGGCGCCCAGGCCTTCGCGCTGGCCGTGGGCGCCGATATTGGCGCGCACCCCGGCGCGCTGCAAGGCGGTGGCCGTCTTGGCCACGCGCAGCACGTTGAAGTCTTCCTCAGGCGCGGTGGGGCGGCGCACGCTGCGCGCTTCAAGCACCGTGCGCGGCACGAACTGGCTCAGGATGGGGTGCTTCCACACTTCCGTGCGGGCGTACCAGTAGTGCTCGCCGTCCAGGCCGCCGTAAGCGACGTTGAGCGTGGGGGTGTAGCCAACTTGGGTTTGCGTCCACAGCTGGGTCACGTCGTCGTAAACCTCGGCCAGCGGCAGGGCATGCTCGATGCCGGTGTGGCCATCAACAATCATGCCCATATTGTGTTGAAACAGCGAGCCGCCTTCGGGTACGACCATCATGCTGGTCTGGCGCGCGGCCTCGATCACTTGCTGGCGTTGCTCGCGGCGCGGCTGCTGGTAGCTCTTGACGCTGATGGCGCCGGCGGCTTGCTGGCGCTTCAGGTGCGTCAGTGCGTCGTCGAGGTTATTCACCACCGCCGTCACACCGGCCTTGGCACCGTAAAGGATGGAGCCGGTCGAGTAGATGCGCGGCCCCACCACCCGGCCGGCGCGTTGCAGCTCGGCTTGGCTGAAGATGTCGCTATTGCGGTTGGAGGGGTCGTGGATGGTGGTCAGGCCGAAGGCCAGCGAGGCGTAGTTGATCCAGCTTTGCTGCGGGATGATTTCGCTCTCGGCCATGCCGCCATGCCAGTGGGCATCGATCAGGCCAGGGATGATGGTCTTGCCGCTGGCGTCCACGCGCTTGGCGTCCGCCGGGATCTGCACCTGCGCTGCCGTGCCGATTGCGCTGATGCGGTTGCCGTCCACCAGGATCACGCCTTGCTCGATGACCTCGTCGCCCTTCATCGTGGCGATGCGGGCGCCGGTGATGGCGATTCTGCCGCTGGGTTTGTCGCTGGGCTGCTTGAAGCCGATCTTTTGGCCGGTGGCCACCGGCTTGTCAGTGCCGGCCAGCGCGGTGGTGAACAGCTCGTCGCCGTAGGCAAAGTGCACGCGCTGGCTGTCGCCGCTCCAGTGCATCATTTCGCCCGCGTTGACATCGAGCTTGCGCACCGGCAAGCCGTCCATCTTGGGGCCGACGTTGAAGGACTTGCCGACCATGGGCAGCGGCGTGACGAATGCATGAGCGCGCTCGACGAAGCCCAGCCATCGTCCGTCCGGCGACACGCTGAATTGGCTGACGAACTCGCCCTTGGCCACTTCGGTTTCGCTGCGGTCGTCCAAGTTGATGCGGATCAGCTTTTGCTGCGAATCCACCTCGCTGCTCATGCTCGAGCGGGTGATGAACACCGCATCGCTGCTGGCGCCGAATTGCGGCGTCTCACCGCTCTTGCTGATGCGCTTGGGCGCGCTCTTGCCGTCGCTGGCGACGATGAACACGCCGTTCTCCAGGCCGTGCCAGGGGCTGGTCAGGTAGCCGCCTTTTTCCTTGACGAAGACTACGGTCTTGCCATCGGGCGAGAAGCGCGGCGCCAGGTACTTGCCGGGCGCGGGCGTCAACACGGTCTCGCGGCCGCTGGCCAGATCGCGCTTGCGCACACTGCCGAGCTTTTCGTCGTTCCAGCTCACATAGACCAACTCGCGGCCATCGCGCGAGAAGCTGGGGAAGAACTCGAAGGCCTCGTTCTGCGCGGTGATGCGCTTAGGCGTGCCCTCGGGCAGGTCCTTGAGATAGAGCTGGCCCAGCGCGGAATAGACCACACGCTTGCCGTCCGGCGCCACATTGACCCAACGCAGCTGCTTGACGCCGAACTGATCCGGGGCCACCTCTTGCGCGAAGCGCAGGGCCTCGCGCACTTCACGCGTGTCTTTCACATGGAAGGGAATCTCGACGGCTTGCTTGCCATCGGCCTTATCGGCATTCGAGGCCTTCTCGCCATTCACAGCCTTGAAGGGATCGACGCGCCAGAGCTTGCCTTGCGCCCAGACGACGATCTGCTTGGCGTCCGGCGTCCAGGCGAAGCTGGGGTAGACGCCGTAAACCGACCAGGCCTCCTGCAGATCGCGCTCTAGCCCGCCCCAGGCGGCGCGTTCCACGCCGGTCTGCAGGTCCTTCAGGAACAAGGTGCTTTGGTTGCGCACACGGCGCACAAAGGCCAGGTACTTGCCGTCCGGCGAGGGCGTGGGGCGAATGGCGCCACCAGCACCTTGCACAAATGCCTCCACCGAGCCGTCGCTCAGGTCCTGGCGGAAGATTTTGAATATCTCTTTATTGCTGTCTTTGTTGTACTCAAAAGTCTTGCCCGGCGTGGTGTCGTGCGAGTAGTAGAGGTATTTGCCGTCGGGTGAGAGGGCGGGCTCGCCCAGGTCTTTTTGCCAGTTCGGCTTCTCGTTGAGTTGCACGCCCTTGTTGGACGCGGCCGGCGCATCCACGTGGTAGAGCCAAATCTCGCCCGAGCCGGCCGAGCGCGTGCCGGTGTAATGCTTGCGCGCGGCAATGTATTTGCCGTTCGGATGCCAGACCGGGTTGTTGAGCAAGCGGTAGTCTTCCTTGCTGATGGCGTGCGGATTGCTGCCGTCGGCATTCATGACCCAGACGTTGTCGCCACCGCCGGCATCGCTGATGAAGGCAATCTGCTTGCCATCGGGTGAGAAGCGGGCCTGGTGTTCCCAGGCGATGGAATGCGTCAGCGGCTTGGCCTCGCCGCCGCTGATGGGCAGGCTATAGAGGTCGCCCAGCAGGTCAAACACCAGGGTCTTGCCGTCGGGGCTGACGTCCACGCTCATCCAGGTGCCGCTGCGGGTGTCGATGTTGATGGTCTTGGCCGCACCGGGCGGCTTGTTGACGTCCCAGGCTTTGGCTGCGGACGCGGCAGGCTCGGCGGCCTTGATGTCGGTAGCGGAGTTTTGCGTGGTGGCTTCGGCAGCCTGGCTGAGGCCGCTGGCCAGGGCCAAGCTCAGGGTCGCCAAGGCGATGGCGCTGGGGGCAAAGAATTGGGTTTTCATGGGCTCGCAGCTTAGCGCCTGAACGCAGCGCTTTCGCTCGGTGTTTGCACGCGACAGCGCCTATCCATGCACGTTCACGAGCTTTCAGTCACCGATTCTTCGGGCGCTGCGGGTGCCAAAAGTCATGCTGGCGTGATCTGCCACCAGCTCGGCAGCAAGGCCTGCACCTCGCGGCGCAAATAGCGGTCATCCAGCAAATGGATCACACCTTGGTCGTGCACGGTGCGTATCACCCGCCCGGCGGCCTGCACCACTTTTTGCATACCCGGGTAGACATAGGTGTAGTCATAGCCTTGGCCTAACAATTCATCTAAGCGGCGTTTGAATTGCTCGTTTACCGGGTTGACCTGGGGCAGGCCCAGGGTGGCGATGAAGGCGCCGATCAAGCGGGCGCCGGGCAGGTCGATGCCCTCGGAAAAGCTGCCGCCCAATACCGCGAAGGCGATGCCGCAGGACTCGGGCGTGAAGCGGGCCAAAAAGCTTTGCTGCTCGGCTTCCGACATGCGCCGCCCCTGTGCCCAGCAGGGCAGGTCGGGGTAGTGCGTCTGCAAGCATTGCAGGGCTTCTTGCAGATAGCTGTGGCTGCTGAAAAAGGCCAGGTAGTTGCCCGGCTTGTCGGCGTAGGCCTGTGCCATCACATCCACCAAGGCGCGCAGCGAGGTCTGGCGGTGCTGATAGCGGGTGGAGATGTGGCCCGCGATGTGGACTTGCAATTGCTCGGCTTGAAAAGGCGAGGCCACCTCCACCCAAGGCGTGCCATCTGGCAGGCCCAGCAGATCGGTGTAGAACTGCGCCGGCTGCAAGGTGGCCGAGAACAGCGTGACGGTGTGTGCGCTCAAGAAGCGCTGGCGCAAAAAAGGTGCGGGCACCACATTGCGCAGGTTCAAGCTCAGCCTGGGTTTGGCGCGGCTGTTGCCGCCCATGCGGAAGCTGCTGGCAGCGGCCCCGCCACCAGGCAAGCCCTGACCTTCGGTGAGATCCTCGCGCTCGATATCGCACAGCGAGTTGGCGTCAAAGGCCTCGGCCATGCGGGTGAACTGCAGGGCTTCGAAGTAAAAGCGCTGCAACGTCTCATCCTGCTGCGCGGGGTGGTCTTGAAAGTATTCGCCCAGCGCGCTGACGGCCTGATGCATCGCTTGCAGCAGCTTGTCCGGCAGCTGCGTTTGCAGCTCAAAGGGCTGATCATGGCTTTTGCCCAGCTCGGTCCAGCAACGCTTGAGCCGGTCCAGCGGCTTTTTGAGCTGAGCCGGCGCGCTGTGCCGCAGCGCCGTCAGGCTGTCTTGCCGCGCGCTGGCCGAGTACATGGCACGCGCTCGGCTCACTAGGTTGTGGGCTTCATCCACCAACACGGCGACCCGCCAGCCATAGGCCTCGGTCATGCTGTGCAGCATGGCGCTTTGGTCGAAGTAGTAGTTGTAGTCGCCCACCAGCACATCGGCCCAGCGCGCCATTTCCTGGCCCAGGTAGTAGGGGCAGACGCTGTACTGCTGGCCGAGGCGGCGCAAGGTGTCGCGGTCCAGCGTGCCGTGTTGGATGGCGGCCTGGCGGGCCTGCGGCAGGCGCTCGTAAAAGCCTTCGGCCAGCGGGCAGGACTCACCGTGGCAGGCTTTGTCGGGGTGTTCGCAGGCCTTTTCTTTGGCCACCAGTTCCAGGCTGCGCAGCGGCAACTCCGGTGCATGCTTGTGCACGGTGGCCAGGCTGTCCAGCGCCAAGGCGCGGCCCGAGGTTTTGGCGGTGAGGAAGAAGATCTTGTCCAGGCGCTGGCCCGGTGCAGCCTTGAGCAGCGGGAACAGCGTCGCCAAGGTCTTGCCCAAGCCGGTGGGGGCTTGCGCCATCAGGCAGCGGCCGGCCACGGCGGCGCGGTAGACCTCGGCGGCCAGCTCGCGCTGGCCGCTGCGGAACTGGGCGTGCGGGAAGGTCAGCGCCGTCAGCGCGGCATCCCGGCTGCGGAGGTGTTGCGCTTCCTGCTCGGCCCAAGCCAGGAACTGATCGCAGTGGTGGCTGAAGAAGGCCTGCAAATCGGCCCGGCTATGGGTCTCGACCAGCGCGGTTTCGGTTTGCTTATTGACGTCGAAATAGATCAACGCCAGTTCCAACTCGTCTAGGCCCAGCTTGGCGCAGAGCAAGGCGCCGTAGATCTTCAGCTGCGCCCAGTGCAGGGCGCGGTGGTTGGCCGGCATGGCTTCGAGCCGGCCTTTGAAGGTTTTGATCTCTTCCAGGCGCTGGCGTTTGGCGTCAAAGCCGTCGGCGCGGCCGCGCACTTGCAAGGCGCCATGGCAGCCGCTGAGGCTCACTTCGGTTTGATAGTCCGCCCCGCGACGCTCGGCCACCAGGGCATGGCCAGCCATGCCTTCTTGCGCCGTTGGGCTGGGGGTAAAGCGCAGGTCCAGGTCGCCGCGCTTGGCGGTGAACTCGCACAAGCTGCGCACGGCCACCGTGCTGGTGCTTTCGCTACTCGTGCTCAAGGGCTGTCGTCCGGTGCGCCCAGTTCGGTTTGGGCGGCGGGTGCGTCATCGCTGCGCAGGGGCGTTGCCTTGGCCAGGGCCAGCCAGACGGGGAAGGGCAATTCATGGGCTTGGCTGTTGCTTGGCTTTGCTCGGTTCACTGGACGGGCCGGGCGGACTAGTTCCAGCCTCGTGCCCGCTGCTGTGTCGCCAGTGCTGCCCGCGCTGTGCAACAGCCACACGCCGAACTCGGGCGGCAACTCTTCAGGTTCGGCGATGCCCACCGGAAAGACGTAGAACACTTCGCTGCTCAGCCACTGGTAGCACTCACGCTTGGCTTCGTGGCGCAGGTCTGAGAGCAGATCGGCGCGGCTGACCTTGATCTCATGGACCTGGGGCTGCAGATACTTGGCCTGTGAGGTGTTTCGCACCGAAAACAGGTCGGGCCTAGCGACGCGCCAAGTGTGCCGCCCTGGTGCAATGTCGGCGTTCTCGTCCGGTGCGGCGGATTTCTGCGTCAGCCAGCATTGCTGCGGGCCCGGCGCCGCCTCCTCCTTACTGCTGAGCTGCGCGCGCAAGGACAACTCGTGCCACACGATGCGGCCGTCTTGCTGCAAGCGCCGGGCCATTTGCTCTGCCAATTGATCATGGGCGCTGGCGGCGCGCTGATTTTGCTGCCGCGAGCTGGCCAGCAGTTGGATGCCGGCGGGGCTCAGGCGCAGCAGTGGCGCGCCATTAGCCTGCGGTTCCAACGTGACCCATTGCGCGGCCAGCAGATCGATCTCAATGGCGTCGTGGCTGGGCCAGCCCGCCGAGCGCCAGATTCTCATCAAGCGACTCAGATGGGCGCGGCTGGGTTTGAGGGGCAGGGCTGGCAGCATGGCTGTACAAGTGTACAGTGGTGTGCAGCCTTGGCTGCTACGTCATCGGCTCGGTTGGCCGAGCGACCGCCGCCACTAGATCCGGTGATGGCCGGACTTCAGATACCACTCATGAATGCCCGTGCCGTCCCAGCGCAGGGTGACATGTTCGGCCTGGCGTGCCGGTGGCGTCGCCGCTTGCGGATTGAACAGGCCCAGGCATTGGCCGCCCGGCTTGCGCACGCTGTCGTAGACCAGGCCGAGGCTGCCAGCAACGCGCAGCTGGGCGCCAAGCGCTTGGCTGGCCGCGTAAGACAGCGGGTCGTATACGGCGCGAAGAGCGCGATGCTTGAGGCTACTCCCCAGGCCGCGCAGATCGTGCAGGGTGGCGCTGACGGTGACACGGTAGCAGCGCATGTCCACATCAATCGCCGCTTCCTGTGTGCAGGCGAGAAAGCGCGCTTGGTGATAGCTGACCTCGGCCACGGCGGTGTCCAGATCGGCGGCGGCGTAGTAGACGCCGTAGCTGCCGTCCGAGAAACGACTGCCGTCCGGGTTCAGATGGGTGAAGGCGGCCATGATTGCGCTGCAACCCGGGCCGCTCAGGCGCTGCTCGGCCGGCACCAGGCTTAGCTCACCAACCTCGTCCCGCAAGCGCGGGTTGCCGATGGCTTCAATCGCAAACACCAGATCCAGATCGGCCGCCTGGCAGACCCGTTCAAACAAGGAGATGGGCGGGAAGCGGCTGGGGATCAGGCGGCAACTGTCAGGCCAGTGCAGCTGCGTGGTGGGATAGGCCAAGTTGCTGTTCATCCCGCGATCATTCGCCACTCAGCCGCCGCGTTGCGCATCCAGATACTGGCGCACCACGAACAAATCAGACACCTGGCCGGCCAACATGCGGCTCAGCGCGCTGCCGCCGCCAAACAGAGGCGCCGTATTGGGCTTTTTGATCCAGGCATCGGCCCGTTCGGGAATGGGCAGCAGGATTTGCAAGCTGGCGTAGATGCCAAACACATGAGAGAGCCGCTCCAGCGTGGCGGCGTCCAGCCCACTTTTGACGCGACCGGCCTTCCAGTCGAAAAAGGTCGTGCGGCCGCAGCCCAGCAAGCGCTGCTGCTCCTCATTGCTCAGACCCCAGGCCGCGGCGATATTGAAAAAAGTACGCAGCGCGCCCTCAGCAGTGGCCTTGGACTGCAGATCAGGCCCGGCAGTTCCGGTCGCACGGGCAGTGGTCTTGGCGCTGGACTTACGGGCGGCGGTGGCGAGGGTCATGAGGGTCTCCTGAACCTTAATATCGCCAGTTTACGTTCGCTAGCGGATTTAATCAAATATTTAGTCCGGTAATGAATTCGAGTGCCGAACGCCGTGATCTCCTCCGCCAGGGCATTGGCTCTGCCAAGGGTCAGGTCTTGCCCATGATTTCGCCCGGCGTGGCCGCCAGGTCGCCGTCCTGAGCGGAGCTGCGTGCCAAGCGGGCGCGGCCACGGACAGGAGTAGACTGCGCCCCTTTTGCCCATTTTTTGTGCTGATTTCGCCCGTTTTCAGCCCCACTTTTCTTCTGCGACATTGACTGGCAGCATGACGCCCGAATCGCGGCCCACCCCTCAAACCGGATCGAGTTTTGTTCGCGCGCTCGCGGCACTCGCGGTGCTCGGTGACGCCGGCAGCCCGGCTTCCACGGACGCTTTCGCCCAAAGGCTGAGCCAGTGGCTGGACTGGACCCACGCCATTGAGCTTTCAGCGGCTTTGGCTGAGGCACCCCCACGCGTGGGGCGGCCGGCTGTGGCGAGCAGCAAGGCCTTGGCGATGCTGGAGGCTGATTGCGCACATACCCGGGCGGCCCTGCAAAAGCTCGTCAGTCAAGCTGCTGCCGGGGTCACCGATGGCGCTGTGGCCGGTGAAGCCGAGCCCGATTTCGCCGCGCAAAGACAGGCATACGCGAGCTGCCAGCAGGCTTTTGCCTCGCAAATTGGCCCCTTGCGCCAGCGCCTGCGTGATGCCTTGGCCAAACAGTCGCCTGGCCTGGCCAAGCTGGCCGAGCTGGATGGTTTGATGGAGCGTGCACTCGGCGCGCGCGAGCGCGAATTGCTGGCCGGTGTGCCCGGCCGCTTGGCGCCGCGCTATGCCCAACTGCGGCGCACCCATCTGGAGGCAGTTGCAGTCCTGGCAGAGTCAAGCGCGGCGGCCAACGAAAATTCCCCCTGGCTGACGCAGTTCCACCGCGAAATGCGCGCCTTGCTGCAAGCGGAGCTGGACTTCCGCCTGCAAGCAGTCGATGGCTTGCTGGAAGCCTTCCGACAATCCCAAGTTGCCCAAAGTTCCTGATCATGATGAAACGTTTTCTATTCCTTCGCTGGGCCACGCTGTTGGCCGGCTTGGCCGTGATCGGCTGGGTGGCTTTTGGTTATTGGGGCAGCCATCCTTTGGCCTTGATGTTGACGGCGCTGATTGCTGCCTTCTATCTGATGGGTGTGTTCGAGTTGCGCCGTTTTCAGCAAACGACCCAAGCTTTGGCGCAAGCGCTTGAGGGCCTGAGTGCAGCACCCGCTAGCCTCAACACTTGGCTGGAAGCCGTGCCCGTGACGCTGCGCCATGCCGTGCGCCGCCGGGTGGAAGGCGCACCGGTGGCTTTGCCCGGCCCGGCCCTGGCGCCAACGCTGGCGGGTCTGGTGGTTCTGCTGGGCATGTTGGGCACCTTCGTCGGCATGGTGCTGACCCTGCGCGGCACTGGCGCGGCGCTGGAAAGTGCGTCGGACTTGGTGGCTGTGCGCAATTCGCTGGTCGGCCCGGTCAAGGGTTTGGGCCTGGCATTCGGCACTTCGGTGGCTGGGGTGGCGGCGTCGGCGGCTCTGGGCCTTTTTGCGGCTTTGTGCCGGCGTGAGCGTGTGCAGATCGCGCAGCGCCTGGATGCAAGCATTGCCAGCCATTTGCGTGGCTTCTCCGCCGTGCATCAGCGCGAGGAATCACTTTCCCTGATGCAGCAGCAAGCCACCCAGATGCCCGCCTTGGTGGATGGTTTGCAAGCGCTGATGGCTAGCATCGAGCGCCAAGCCGAACTCGCTAACGAACGCCTGCTGGCCAGCCAGGAGCGTTTCCACGCCAAGGCCGATGCGGCTTACACCGGCTTGGCTCAGGCACTGGATCAAACCCTGCAAAGCAGCGTCAAGGCCAGCGCCCAAAGTGCTGGTGAAACCCTGCATGCCGTGGCCAGCAGCACTTTGGGCAGCATCGCCAGCGAAACCAAGGCGCTGCAGCAAAGCCTGACGGCCACCATGCAGGCGCAGCAGATGGAACTGTCCGCGCGCTTCGACACCAGCGCGCAAACCATCAGCGCGGCCTGCCAAACCTTGCTGGCACGCCAGGAGAGCAGCAACCTGGCGGTGGTGGATGCGGTGCGCGCCAGCCATGAAGGCTTTGCCACTACCTTTGCCCAAGGCAGCAGCGCCTTGCTGGCAGAAGTGGCCCAGCGCTACGCCGGCTGGCAAGCTGAAATGGCCGCAGCCTTGCGCACCATGGGTGCCGAGAACCAGGCCGTGCAGGAGAAGATCAGTGCGGCGGCCAGCCAGCACCTGTCCGAATTGGACCACCGCCATGCCAGCTGGCAGGGTGAAATGGCAGCGACCATGGGCGCCATGAGCGCCGAGAACCAGGCTCTGCGAGCGGAAGTTGTTGATGCGACCAGCCAACATCTGACTGAGCTGGACCAGCGCCACGCCAGCTGGCAGGCGGAAACCGCCGCCACGCTCAGCAGCCTGGGCCGCGAGACGCAAGCCCTGCACAGCGCCATGGGTGGTGCGCTCAGCCAGCACCTCGATGCCGTGGCCCAGCGCCATGGTGCTTGGCAGGGCGAGGTCGCCGGCATGCTGAGTGGCATGGCCAGCGAGACCCAAGTTCTGCAAGCCAGCATCAAGGCGGCTGCGGCCGCTCATCTGGATGAAGTGGCCCGGCGTCACCTGGCTTGGCAGACCGAGATGGCCGAGGCGTTGAGCCGGATGAACGGTCAGGCGCAAGCTACTCAGGATTTGATGAGCCGCTCGGTGAGTGGCCATCTGGAGCAGGTGGCGGAGCGCCTGGATCGCACGGTTCAGCAACTTACTCAAGGTTGGCAGCAGGCCTTGAGCCAGCACGAGCAAGTCAGCAGCCAGCTGAGCCAGCAAAACCAGCAGGCCCTGGCGGGTGCTGCCAGCCAGTTCGAACAGCATGGCCAGGCCTTGCTGGGCCGGATGCAAGCGGGTCAGGCCGAACTGCAAAACAGCGTCGGCCAGCATGAGCAGCAGCGCGTGCAAGCCATGACCCAGGCGCTGGAAGCCATGGCCGCATCCATGCGCCAGGAATGGCAGGCGGCTGGCGCCGACACACTGGCCCAGCAGCAACGTGTTTGCGAAACCTTGGAGCGCACCGCGCTTGAGATCACCGCCCAGGCGGAGACACAAGCCCGCAGCACCAGCCACGAAATTGCCCGCCTGATGCAGTCGGCCTCCGAGGCCCCGCGCGCCGCCGCCGATATGGTGGGCGCGCTGCGCCAGCAGCTGTCCGACAGCCTGGCGCGCGACAACCAGATGCTGGAGGAACGCGCCCGCGTGCTGGCAACACTGGGCGGCCTGGTGGACGGCATGAACCAATCGGCGCTAGAGCAGCGCAGCGCCATCGACGCGCTGGTGGCGTCTTCGGCCAAGATGCTTGAGCATGTGGGCGGCCAGTTCAATGCGCAGCTGGATGCGCAAACCGGCAAATTGGCCGATGTGGCCGCGCAAGTCACCAGCAGCGCGGTTGAGGTGGCCAGCCTGGGCGAGAGCTTTGGCTTTGCGGTGCAGCTCTTCTGTGAATCGAATGACAAGCTCAGTGCGCATCTGCAGCGCATTGACACCGCACTCGGCGCGGCCATGGGCCGCAGCGATGAGCAGCTGAGCTATTACGTTAGCCAGGCGCGCGAGGTGATTGACCTCAGCCTGCTGTCGCAAAAGCAAATCATTGAAGACTTGCAGCGTCTGGCTGCACCTTCCGGCCGCGCCGATGCGCGACCCGCTCAAACTGCCTCAGCAACATGAGTGAAGGTCTGGACATCGACGCCAGCGAAGACGCTGGCCTGGAAGCCACCACCCCGGTGTGGGCCGTTTTTGGCGACCTGATGGCCGGTCTGCTGGGCGCGTTTGTGCTGATTCTCTTGATGGCGATTGCCTCGCAGCTGGAACTCGCCACCAAGCTGCAAGAAGAAATCAGCAAGCACCAGCAGGAAGAGCAGCGGCGCCAGGCCCTGGAGCGCGCACTGGCCATTCCCCTGGCTGCCGGGCGGGTGACCTTGGAGCATGGCCGCATCGGTATCAGCGGTAGCGTGCTGTTTGCCTTCAATTCCGCCGAGCTGCAGCCCGAAGGCCGGGCGCTGCTCAAGACCTTGGCCGGACCGCTAACGACTTATCTGCAAGCGCGGGATGAGATCTTGATGGTCAGCGGCTTCACTGACGACAGGCAGATGCGCGGCAGCAATCAGCAGTTCGCCGACAACTGGGAGCTCTCGGCCCAGCGGGCGCTGACGGTCACCCGCGCGCTGATTGAGGCCTCGGTGCCGTCCTCCGATATCTTCGCCGCCGCCTTTGGCGCGGAGCAACCGGTGGCGCCCAACGAAGATGCGCAAGGCCGCTCACGCAACCGCCGGGTGGAGATGGCGCCGATCGCCAGACCTTCTCGTAACAAGCCGGATGCGCCACATGGCTGATGAAGCCGCTCGGCTCAATCCAGCGCCCGCTCAGGCCAGTTCGGCGCGGGTGCGGCAACGCCTGGTTGAGGTGATGGCCCGGCGGGCCAGCGCGCTCGATGGCAGCGCGCGAGAGCGGCTGGAAGCCAGGTTGAGCACGCTGCGTTTGGAGACGCAGAGCGGCAGCGTGGAAGAGCAGGGCGCCGCGTCGCTGAAGAGCGACGCGAGCCCAGTACCGCCCCAGCCCAAACCAAGCCCATTGGCCGAACTCTTGCGGCATATTCAAGGCCAAAAAGCGCTGGCCGGTGGCGCTCCACTGGGTCAAGCTGTTGGTCCAGTGGCTGGCCCAGCATCTAGCCAAAAGGCTGCGGCCACTTCGCGTCCGCCAGCTGAACCCCAGGAGCTGCAGTTTTTCCGGCGCACCTGGGCGCGGCTCAGCGTGGACCGGCAATTGGCCCAGTCGCGCAAAGCCTTGCCGCGAAACGCCGGGCCGCTGAACTCGCACCACATCGTGCATCGCACCCTGAGCCTGATGCAGCAGATCTCACCCGCCTACCTCGAGCATTTCGTCGGCTACGTGGACAACTTGCTGTGGCTGGATCAGTTCAACGAGCAGCAGTTCGCGCAGGATCCGGCACCCAAAGCCCGCCCGCCACAGGCGAAGAAAGCGGCCGCCTCCAAGCTACGCGGCTAAGCACAAGCCACTAGCACCGCAGTGCGTAGTGCTGATGCATACTGGCCCCGCCAAGCCCAGGAGCGTGCCTTGTCCAACACCGAACTCTTGACGGCTGCCACCGCTCGCTTTGCCGAGTTGCTTTCGCACCCTGAGGGTGTGGTGGCGGTCATTTCGGCCTTGCTGGCCGGCGCCCTGATCATCGCCAGCACCATGGTCAAGACCATCATTCCGCTGCGCTGGCTGGCAGTGGGCAGCAATGTGGGCTTCGTCATCTACGGCGCACTCGGCCAGGCCTGGATGGTGCTGGCTCTGCATGCGGTGCTGTTGCCGGTGAATCTGGTGCGGGCGTGGCAGATGCACAGGCTCACCCGACGGGTGCGCGCCTCGGCGGAGGCGGCAGATCTGTCTGGCGTGTGGCTACGCCCCTATATGAAGCGGCGCAAGCTGAAGGCGGGCAGCGTGCTGTTTCGAGCGGGCGATCAGGCTGACCGGCTCTATTTTTTGGTGGAGGGGCAGGTGGAGATCGTTGAAGGCGGCTATCAAATCAAGCCCGGCCAAATCTTTGGCGAAATCGCCTTTTTCGCGCCCGACCGCATGCGGACTGGCACCGCACGTTGCGTGCGTGCCAGCACCGTGATGTCGATGGATGAGACCACCTTCAAGCAGCTGTACTTTCAAAACCCCCAGTTTGGCTTCGAGGTGGTGCGCATGATCGCCGGACGGCTGAGCAATGACGTTAGGCGCTTGCAGCAGCGCTTGCAGCCGGCTGTCGACGAGCCCAAAGCGCCGGCTTGAAAGCCCGCGTCATTGCGCAGACGGCTTCAGTAGCTTTGGCTTTTTCGCAACCGGCACGGCTTTCGCACGTGGGGGAAACGGAACAGAATCCGCTCGGCTGATCGCTGGATCGGCGGCCCAAACTCAAGGAGATTGACGATGTTGAATCGATGGGTATTGCTGGCTGGACTCTCCCTGATGGCGCATGCGGCAATCGCCCAAGGCGCCGACAGAAAGGTGGACGTTCAAGTTGCCTCAGGCGCGATCAAGGTGGCTCCCGACCCCGTGAATATGGCGCGGAACCAGAATCGGATCGAATGGACGTTGAACAGCGATGGCTACACCTTTGCAGCCAACGGCATCGTCATCAAAGACGCGAATGGTGACTACGGCGACTGTGGACCGGTTGGCAATAAGGGCAAGAAATTCGCCTGCAAGAAGCTGCGGCACATCGATCACAAGGACTTCAAATACGACGTCAACTTAAAGGATGGCCAGGGGCAGCCGCTGTCTTTGGATCCCATCATTCACAACGAATAGGGTCGCACTTTTTAATTCGGCCGGCCCAGCATTAGCTCCGTGCGTTGCAGGGTCGCGCCGAATTCCGAATGCGCCTCAATTTGAAGCCTGTGGGCAAGCGCTTTTGCATCGCTCACCAAGCGTACGGCGTCGTCCGTACGCCCCTCCAGATGCGCACATTGCGCCTGCGTGCAAAGCAAAACGCCAAGGCCGGCTTGGTCTTCGGCAGCTTGCAATAAGGGCTGGCTGAGTGCCAGGCTGTTGCGAGCCAAGTCGAACTGCGCCAGTTGCAACTGAGCCGCGGCCAGATAGCAAAGCACCTGACCCTCCAGATGTCGATCTGCCAGGTCTTTGGCCATGCTCATCGCGTCGTTTAGCTTGGCAATGGCATCTCTTGGGTGCTCTAGATGGGTCAAGAAGATGCCTAGGTTGCACAGCACAACGCACTCCAGGCGTGCATGGCCCAGTTCTTTGGCTATCGCCAGGGCTTGCTGGCTGAGTCGGATGGCGTCCTCGACGCGTTGCCGCATGTGATGGAGAAAGCCTAGATTGCACAGGGCATTGCCTTCGCACTTGCGATCACCCAACTGCTTCGCCACATTGATCGTCGCCTCGAAATACTCTTGAGCTTGTGCCAAATGCCCCTGCGCAAGATCCAAGGCGCCCAGATTGCCAAGCGCGCTGGCTTGCCAATGGAGGTCGCCGCTGCGCCGTGCTAAGTCCAATGAGGCGAGGTAGCTCGCTTTGGACTCGTCTACCTGGCCTGCGTTGGAGGCCAGTATGCCGAGGGTATTGAGCGCGGAACACTCCAGGCGTGAGTCCCGGATGGCTTGGGCATGCTGCAAAGCCTGGCGGGCCGAAACAGTGGCGCGCTCGAACCGGCCCTCCCTTAGCAGCAACACGGCGAGCAAGATCGAGGCTGCAGCGATGCTTGGCGTATGCGCGATGGACTCGGCGCGAATGAGTGCGGCCTCGGCATGGAGGCGGGCGTCGGTCAATCGTCCATTGGCATTCCAGGCCTGAGCCATGACCAACTCGACCCGCGCCGTCAATTCGTCGTCCAAGCTCTGCATCTGCGATACCGACTGCGCCAAGCTCACGCCTACTTTGAATGGCCCATGCAAGCTCAAGGCCGACCATGTGCCTTCCAGGGCGCCGGTGGCTACTCTGCCGTCGCCCCAATGAACAGCCCTGCGGCAGGCGACGATCAGATTGTCCAGGTCGCTGCAATTGCCGTCCTTGGCGTGATCCGGGCCCAACGCCGCAAACCACGCCGCGTGCCTGGCCTGTGCCGCCCGCAAAGCGGCCGGCCCGCTGCCTGCAAAGCGCCCGGGGGTACGCAGGTGTTCATCGGCATAGGCTTGCACGCTGACCAGCAAGTCGAATCGCTCACTGGAGATGGCTCGGACAAAGGACTTGTCGACCAGCGAATGCAGCGCGTCCACGCTCCAGGGCGCGTCCGCAAACGCGCTCAGATCGATCACGCTCTCGGCCGCGGCGAGATTGAAGCCGTTCTCAAACACCGATAGCTGGGCCAGGGTCGCGCGCTCCGCGGGGCTAAGCAGATCCCATGACCAGTCAAAGGCTGCCCGCAGCGTGGACTGCCTGTCGTGCCGCCCACCGGTGCTGGCCAGCAGCTTGAAGCGCTCGCTCATCCGCGCCAGCATGGCCCGGGGCGGCAGGATGCGTACTCTGGAAGCCGCCAATTCGATGGCCAGCGGCAGGCCGTCGAGCAGGCGCACCAGAGCGCCGACGGCTGCGCGGTCTTCCTCGCTGGGGTGAAAGTCGATGCGCGCGGCATGCGCGCGCAGCCAAAACAAGTTTTCGGCGTCCGGCCAGGGCAGGGGGGCTAAGGCCAAAGTTTCTTCGCCGGGAATGCCCAGCACTTCGCGAGTGGTCACCAGGAAGTGAGCGTCCGGCGCACGGTCTAGCCATTGGCCCAAGGTGTCTTCCGCGTGGCGTGCCACTTGTTCGAAGTTGTCGAGGATGAGCAGGCAGCGGCCACGCCCCGCAATGGCACGGCACAACTGCTCGACCGGATCGAGCTTGTCCAGCCGCATGCCCAGCCCCTGCGCTACGGCGGAAGCAAGTCCGTCTACGCTGCGTGCGGCCGCCAAGTCACAAAACCAGACGCCGCCAGGGTAGTTGCCACGCCAAGTCCAACCGAAGTGCGTGACCAGGCGGGTCTTGCCCGCGCCGCCAATGCCTAATACTGAAACAAGACGGGCATCAAGGGCAAAGCGCCGGGCCAATTCCTGCAGGGGCGCGCGCCGGCCGACAAAAGCGTCGCGCTCGGCCGGCAAGCTATGGCGAATGTCCCGCACCGGCTGCCAATGGCCGGCCTGCTGGACCACCCGATAGGCCTTGTCGGAATCAGGCGGCGGGAGGAATGGGGCATCTGCCGTGCCCGCCTCGAACAATTCAAGAGGCTCCGGCAGCCCTTTGAGTCGCCAATGACCGTGCGAGACCAGTCCTTGCTCGTTTTGCCCCAGCAGTTCTCGCGCCGCCTTGCTCAGCAAGGTTTGCCCACCGCGTGCGGCCGCCATCACTCGCGCCGCCACCGGCTTGGCCAAGCCGTCCACTTCCAGTGGCTTGGCGCCTATGGCCACGTCGTGAGGGCTGTTTTCTCGCAGCGTCACAGGCCCGGCATGCAGGCCGACGCGCGCCAGCAGGGGCTCGGGCAGTGCCGCCAAGGCCTGGTGATAGGCCAAGGCAAAGCCAAGAGCGTCACCGGCCCGCTCGAAGAACAATAAGAAGCCATCGGCCTTGTCGATTTCCCGGCCGTGCCATGCGTGAAGCAGGCTGCGGGCCAGCTTGTCATGGGCCAGCCACAGCTGGGCCATTTGCTGGTCGCCAAGGCGCTCAGAGAGCGCAGCGCTATCGACGATGTCGATCAAAAGCAGGCAAGCAAGATCGAGTTTTGCCAATTGAAGAGCGGCCTTGCCCTTGGTGGCTAGGGCGCAGAGCGATGGTATGCGATGCGAGTGAGCTGCGGCGTGGCCGGCTTGCACATCTGCTTCGGCATCGCCGCTGTGATGCCTCGCCGCTGGCAGGGCTTTGCAATCCTCGAGCCGCCATGGGCTTTTGAACACCTTTATGGCTAAGTTCTCGGTGGACTATTTCGGCCGGCCTTCGCGCGACCTTGCCGCGGAGCTGCGGCCCTGCATCGAGCGCACCTTTCCGCAACTGCGTGGCATGGCGATCGACTACCAGTGGAGTTGCAATATGGGCATCGTGATCAATCGCATTCCGCAGCTCGGCAAACTGGCCCCCAATGTGTGGTTCGCGCAGGGCTATTCAGGCCACGGCCTGGCCACTTCCCATATCGTCGGTGAAGTGATGGCGGCCGCCGTCATGGCCCAGACCGAGAGCTTCGACGTCTTCCAGCGCTTCAACCATGTCCGCGCCCCGGTGGGTGATTGGCTGGGACGCAAGATGCTGGCTTTGGGGATGTGGTACTACCTGCAGCTGGAAAAATTTCGCTGAGCTTTGCTATTGCTTAGTCGGCGCAGTGTTCGGTCTGGCGCAATGCCTGCTGCCCGCCATGGCCGGGGCCGGATTGATCCAGCGGCAGATCATCAAGGCGCCATACGGCAAGGCTCTTGTCGCCATAGGCACCCCCGCCCTCGGTGCATTGCTCGTTGAGGACCAGCAGCGGCGGCGCAAAGGCAAACGGCGCCAGTTGCAGGTTCAAGGTGCGCCATTCGCCGTCGGCGGTGTCACGGTTCGGCCTTGCGCCCGTGAAGGTGGTGGTCAGCAAGAAGGTGGCGCCGCTGACTTGGAAGTTCCGCAAGACCGCCCGGCTCTCGGCATAGGACAGGTGCGGCAGCAGGTCGCGGCAGAAGATCGCGTCGGCCCGTGGCAGTTCGGAATCCAGCAGGTCCAGGCGCCGGAAGTTCCGTCGCAAGCCGGCATGGCGCCACTGAAGGCCGGCGATCACCTCGCCCAGCACATCCACGCCAATGTACTGTTCGACGCCCAGATTCACGGTGCGCATCCAATTGAAATCGCCACAAGGCGCATCCAGCAGTGAACGGATGCCCAAGTGCGCCAGCAGAAGTGGCAAGCCAGCACGCAGCCGCTGAGTCTGCTGCAAGTTGGAGCCGGGGCCGGAGATCGACTCGTCGCGGTGCCGCCGGTAGAGCTGGGCATGCTGACTAAAGACGCGCTCGTGCAGCGAGGCCGAGGCAGCGCCGCCGGTGGGTAGCCCGATGCGGTCCAGCAGATAGGCAAAGAAGGTGCCGGGTTTCAGCAAATCGGCGCCCGGCCGCGCCGCCAGCATCGGGCCGATCCGCGAGTTGGACAGCATGTAGCACAACGCATCGGGGTCGAAGGCCTGCGCGTGTTCGGCCTCACTGCGCTCGGTCAGAAAGGTCTCAGGCTCGCTCCAGCACACCGGCTGGACACGCTGGCATGGCAGCTCGTGCCAGGCAGAAGGCAGGCTGGCGACGGCAGCGCCCAAGGGCTCCGAGCCCAGCGAGGTCCAGCCCAGCGGCCGCTGCGAACGCAGCAGCGCGCAGACTCGCGCGTAGCTCGCCTCGATGATCCGGCTGCCAGGCCGAGCCGCCAGGAAGCCATTCGAGACCAGGCCGCTGCGCTCACGGTGGCCGACGGTTTCATGCTCGACCAGCAAGTCCAGCACCGATTGCAGCGGCTGCATGGCCAGGCAGTCGGCATCCACCCAGAGGCCGCCGAAGCGGCGCAGCAGGTATAGGCGTATGTAGTCGGCACGGTGGGCGATACGCAGGCGGTCGAGACTGATGTCGCGGTCGCCTTCGGGATCCTGCGCGCGCATCCGCTCGAAAGCCTCGCGGTCCAGCACTTGCAATGTTGCTGGGGCAGCCGCGCGCAGCGTGGCGAGGCAGGCTTGGATCCAAGCCGGGCAGGGGCCTTCCCAGTAAGCCCAGACGGCAAGCCCTGGCCTCGGTGCGGCAGCCCCAACGGCCTCATCGGCCACATCGAAGCGACTCAGCAATCCTGGCGTCGGCACCGGTGCGGGGAAGCGCGCCTTGAAGGCCTCAGCCTGGCGCAGGGCGCCAACCTGACCCAGCAACTCGACATTGGCCGCATAGTGCGGATTGGCCGCGCTGGCAGCGCCCGGCGTCGGGCCGCCAGAGCAGGCATGGTGCAGATGGTGCATCTGCTGTCCGGGCCGGCGCGAATGGCCGCTGCGGCCCAGCAGGCCGATCTTGTGATTCCAGGCGTTGTCCTCGCCACCCCAACCGCGGAAGCCCTCGATCAGGCCGCCGTGCTGGGCAAGAAAGCTTCGCCGCACCAAGCCCGCGCCGCCTGAGGCGCCCGAACCTGAGGCCAGCACCCGCACCGGCTTGCAGCCTGCCGCTGCCTTCAGGCCCTGCATGACCGCCTGCGAATCCGCCGGTGACAGGTAGCACACGCCCGAATAAGGCGTTAGGTAGTCAAGCCGGCGCTCGCGCAGCTCCTGCACTGCGGCAGCGATGAAGCCGGGATCGGCGATCAGATCGTTGTCGTGCCACAGCAGCAGCTCGCCGGCCGCCACCGGCTGCGCGGCGTTCAGCGCGCGGGCGCGCTCAAAAGCGCCGCCATGCTCGATGAACAGGTGCAGGCAGGACCAGCGCCGCGCACAGTCCAGCGCCACCGGCGCCGGCCCCATTTCGACGACCACGATCTCCAGCCGCACGCCTTGCTGCTGGCGCAAGCTGGCCAACGTGCCCATCAGCTGCGGCAGCCGCTCGGCGCCGCCGTGCGGAACGACGACGGAGATCAGCGGGTCGACCGACAGCGGCGGCTGCGAGGAATGGGGCTGAGGTGACATGGCGGGAGGCTCCGTGATCGAAGGCGGGGCGGGCCGTGCCGGCGTGGCCCCGTCGCCGCAGGCCGCCGCCCAAAAGGCCGGCCATTGCCGCTCGAAGGCCCAATGCGCTTCCATCCATTGGCGATTGGCGCGGCCCTGGGCAGCCAGCGCTTGCGGGCCCTGTTCGAGCAGCCGCAGCAGCGTCGCCTCTAGCCCGTCCAGCGTGCTGAAAACAAAGGGCAGGGGGCCAACGGCCCCGGGCGCGCAGCGGCGCAGCGCCTGCTCCACGCCGTCCAGCAAGCCGACGCCATTGACGACGACCGCGCCAGCGGCCAGTCCTTCGAGGCTGTTGCGGTGGTAGCTGCCGGTCACGCACTCATCGATCACGATGTGGGCGCGCCGCTTCATCGCCAGCGCCTCGGCATGGCTCAGTTGGCCCTGGCCGGTGCTCTCGACACACACCCAGTCGGGATGGCGCCGCGCCAGCCGCGCCAACACCGCCATCGTGGTCTGCCAGCCCTTGCCGTGCCAGTACAGTCGATGGCCGGCCGGGTAGCGCTCGTGGCGGCCCGAGGGCGTGTAGGCGATGTGGATCCGGCTTGCGTCCTTGGGCTCCGGGCTGTGATCGGCCCGCCACAGCGGGATAGGGTTGGGCACCAGCCCCCAGCCCGCGAACTCGGGCAGCGTGGCCTGGTACTGCCCGACCACCAGGCCCGGCATGCCGCCGGTCCGGACATGGCTCATGTCGACGTTCCAGCCGTAGTTGTGAGCCAGCGTGACGAGTCGCTTGCCGCGCAACACGCTCGCATGTGCCGGATCGATCTTGCCGTTATGGACGATCACGATGTCGGCTGCGGCCAAGGTTTCAAGCACTTGTTGCGGGTTCCGGCCCCAGCTGCGCCCGCCTTCAAAGCCCACGCCGTTGCCATAGCTGCCGCTCGGCCAAAGGCACTGCGCGTGATGACCGGTGGCGTGGGCGATGCAGTCGGCCAACAAGGCCGGCACGCCGGCCACCGGTGAGGTCGCGTAGGAAACGATGTTGAGGCGGCGCGTTGGCCTTGCGATGGGCCCTGCGAGTGCCTCTGCTGCTGGCATTGCCGTTGCTGTTGCCGCTTGCGCCGCCGTTGAAGCCGGCGCGTCCAGCGCCGCCAGCGAGGTCTTGCGCAAGCTCACCAGCCGGCTTTGCGAGCTCAGATTGATCAGTTCGATACCGCGCCGCGCCAGCGCTTCGGCCAGCGCACCGTACTCGGCGTCGATTTGCGCCAGCCGGCCGCTCAGCGGGTGCTTGCCGCTGCGGGCGAAGAAATGATGTTCGGTGAAATCCACGCCGATCAGCGCGATCCGTGCCGCGCCCATGTACGCCGCCAGGCAGACCGCCACATAGGGCGAGTTCTGTGTGAAGTGCAGGCGTTCGCCAGTGGTGTCGGTGCCGCCGCGCTGGCCCAGTTCGACGCGCACTTGCGGTGCCTGCATGGTCCGGCCCAGGTCGAGCTGGGTGAAAATCGCCTTGGCGCGGGATTCAGCCACGTGGCGGAACCGGTCGCCGGCGAACTGACGCGGCGGATTGACGACGACCAGGTAGTCGGGGTCGAAGAGCCGGCCCACGTCGTTCACCCCAATCGTTGTGAAGCGCGCGGCCTGCCCGGTCAGCTCGGGCAGCGACGGGCCGCAGCCGCAGACGATGAGGGTTTCGCCGGCATGGATGCCGCGGAAGGCGGCCAGCCGTGGTGCGTCACGGATATCCATAGACCTTGCCGGCGCTGACGATCTTGTTCGGGATGAGCTTGTTGCGGATCACCAGTGGCTTCTCTTTTGCCGGCTTCTTGACCCATTTGCCGTCGCTGCTCTTCTTCAGTTCCTGGACATTGCAGACGAAGCCCTGTGTCAAGGTGGAGAGCGCCTTCAGCGAGTCGATCTCGGCGACTTCGTCGGTGTTCGCCTTGCCCATCTTGGCCTTATCCTCCAACTCGCTCAGGCGCGGGATGGTGAGGGTCCCCCAGGCCGGCTGAACGGTGACCTTGTATTCAAGCACCTTGCCGACCTCGATGGCGGCTTTGACGTCGGTCTCCACCCAGTTTTTGTGGTCGTTATTGGCCTGCTTGCCCCAGGGCGTCAGGTTGAAGCGCTTGCCGGGGCCGCCGACGTTGTGGTTGAGCAGGTGGCCCTGCACATACCAGGTGCCGCGCACCTTGACCCCGAGGCCGGCACCAAGGCCGGCGAGCTTGTTCCAGATCGGCGGGAAGTCGCCGGGCTCGCTGCCTGGCGGATGCTTGTTGCTGAGGATGCTGGCCTCCATGCCCCCGCCGCCGTCATCGCTTCCGGTGCCGTTGTAGCTGATCACGGAGGTCGGTGTGTCCGCATCGCCGACCATATTGAGCGCCTTGATCAGCGGCACCAGCGCATTGATATCGTCCTGTAGCAGCTTTGAGCGGGCGGACTTCAGTGCATCGCGCTTGGCCTCGTCCTTTTCCATCACGCGTGGCTGCTTGGTCTGGATCTTCTTCACCAGCGCCAGCGCCGTTTGGTATTCGGGCAGGGCCTTGGCCTCGTCGGGCAAGGAGGCGATGTAGTCGTTCCATGACTTGGCCGGTGAGGCGGCGACCGCGACCTGCACCTCTTCCTCGCTGCCGTCGGTTATCAGCGTTAGCCTCTTCGTGCCGGCGGTGATCGGCGTCTTGGTCTTCCACCATTCCAACAGTTTGCCCGCCAGCGATTTTGCGCCGGCCATGATGCTGGCGAACATTCCCTTGACCGCATCGATGACGGCGAGGATCGCGTTGTCGACCTTCTGGCGCAGCTTGTCGATCAGACCCTTGATCGTCTCGGCCACGCCCGACAGGCCCACCTGGTCGCCCAGGAAGCCGATGACGGCGGGCGTGGCCTTCTTCATCGCCTGGTTGAAGATCTCGGCCGGCCCGGCCAGCGAGCCGGCGGCGATGTCGAGCACGCTGTCCAGCGTCTTGTTGACCATGTCGACGATCTGGCGCGCCCAGCGCACGGCGGTCTTGATCGCACGGTAGATGCGCCGCACCGCATTCACCACTTCCGAGAGGCCGGCGCTGGCCGCAGCCGCCGTGGCCATCAGCGTCAGCTCAATCGCGACCTGCTCCATGATCCAGCTGACGATGCCCTCCAGCACCGACTTGCCGAACTCCTTGCCCGCCTGCACGATCTCCTTGGCCACCTCGCCGGGCTTCTTGGCCTTCATGTCCATGATCCAGTCCCAGGCGCCTGTGATCATCCGCCAAGCCCTGCGCAGCTTGTCGACGGTCTCTTTCTCGAAGCGCTTTTCCAGCAGCTCGAAGAAATGCGGCATCGACAGGCCCAGCACGTCGAGCGCGAGCTTGACCAGGTCCCAGGGGTCGGTCCAACTCTTCGGTTTGGCGACGCCCTTGTCCGCCAACTCGCCGAACAGCCAGCCTTCCAGCCCGGTCAGCAGGTTGTCCTTGAGCTTGGCACCGTAGAGCTGCAGGCCCAAGCCCAGCGCCTTGACCGCGTTCTTGATGAAGGCGATCGGCGCCTTGGAGACCACGTCCCAGGCCGCCAAGGCCTTGTTCTTGACCTGCACCAATAGCTCGATCGGCAGGTTGAAGACCTGCAGCAGCAGCTCAAATGTGGCGCGGATCGCGCCCTTCAGGTCACGGGTGACGAAGACCGCGCGCACGATGCGCATCACCGTCGCCTTGGTCTTGGCCCAGGCCTCGTCGTTCTTGACAAGCTCCTTGAAGATATCGATCTGGCGCAGGATCAGCGGCACGATCCAGTCGACGAAGGGGTCACGGATGCAGGCGGGAATCTTCTTCCATAGCGCGCCGGCGAGCAGCAGCGGCAGCTGCGTCACGTCGACGATCAGGGCGCCGACCTTGGCCAGAAAGTCCAGCAAGGGCTGGAGGAAAGCGATCAGCCGGTTCATCGCGCGCTGCACCCAGTCGGCCAGCGAGGTCAGCTTGGTCGTGGCCCAGGCCGCCAGCTCGCTCGCTTTGTCAGCCACCCACTGTGCGGCGCTGACGAGGAAGTTCAGCGCCGAGCCGGCCGCCGCGCCCACCATCGCGCCCAGGCCCGCGGCGAACTCGCCCAGCCTACCGGTCACCGTGCCGGCCATCTTCATTACCGCAGCCGTCATGCGATTGATGGCCGCGATCATTTGCGGGATCAGCACCGTCTGCGCATGGGCGCGGGCGCGCACCAGCGCATTGCCGCCGGCCAGATTGGCCCGGATCCACTTGACGCCCTGGATCGCACCGTAGATGGCGATGCCGGCGAGCACAAAGGGTCCAGCCGGCGAGACCAGCACAGCCACCGCAGCCACGGTGGCGAGCACCGCCTGGATCTTCTTTTTGTAGGGCTCGATCTTGGCCTGCACCCAGTCCCAGGCGCTCTTGGCCTTGGCCTGCACCCATTGCAAGATACCGTTTTGGCCCTCGGGCCCGTCGCCAATGCCGATCTTGTTCTTGACCCAGTTCCAGGCCTTGGCGCTCAGGTCTCGCACCGGTTTGGCCAGGTCCCAGACCCAATCGATCAGCTGCTGTACCTGGCGCCATTTCTCGCCGGCGTATTTCTTCAGGAAGTCCCAGACCGGGGTGCCGAAGCGGTCCCAGACACCCGAGAGGAAATCGCCCACCTTGCCGACCACGGCCTGAATCTTCTCGATCACCGGCGTGATCAGCCGGGTCGCCATGTCCTCGATTTTGGCGGCCGCGTCGGTGATGGGCTTGCAGTCGTTCTGCGCGATCCTTGCGGCCGCCTCCTGCATGGACGAGAGCAGCGGTGCGATATGTGAATGCAGGAACTTGGCCGAGTCCGTGACCGTCTTGACCGGCGCCATCGCTGTGTCAACCACCGTCTGCAGCGCGCCGCTGACCTTGTCCTTGATCCAGTCCAGCACGCCCTCGGAACCGCGCCTCATGATGGGCACGAGCTGCGGTGCCACCGCATTGGCCGTGCGCCAGACCAGGCCGCTCAAGATGCCTTCATCCTCGCCCTCGTACTGCGGCGTCGCGGCAGCCAACTGGCCGCTGACCGCAAAAGTCCCGCCGCTGCTGATGCTGCTGGCGGCGGCCGATGCCTCGCCTTCCAGTGCGCCGCCGCCACCACCACCGCCGCCGCAAGCGCAGCAGCCGCCGTCGCAGCGCTGTAGCGCTGGCGGAGCACCACGCTGCTGCAGCACATGGGCCACCTCGTGCGCCATCAGGCCGATGTCGCGCGAACTCTCGCCCGGCCCAAGCACCACGTGCTGGCCAATGGCAAAGGCCCGCGCGCCCTGCGCCTGGGCCAGCCTTGCGGCGTCCCCGCCCTCGTGCACGCGCACGGCCGACAGATCGGCGCCGAAGCCGCGCTCGAGCCGGTCCAGCACCGGCGGCGCCAGCGCACTGCCGCCACTCAGGGCGCGCTGGCGCCCACCGCCGAGCTGCAGCACGGGTGCCGGCCCGCTGTTGGCGTTGGCGGCCCGGGACGCTCGGGGTGACGCGTCCCGGGTCCCCGCGCGGAAAGACGGCTGCGGCACCTTGGCGGCTGAGGGTGCTGCCGCGAGGCGGCTGGCGGTGCTTGCGCCCATGCTTGCGTCAGTGCTGGACGCTCAAGGACGGGCAGTGCTGGCCCGCGCGCCGGTACTCGCGCTGCAGCGCGCTCAGCAGCTCGCCGTTGCCGACACTGCCCTCGTGCTGCAGGCCCAGCAGGGCGGCATGCAGCGCCGCATTGCGGATCTGGCCGCCGCTGAGCGGGCATCGGCGGGCGATCTCGTCCAGCGCGGCGCTGCTGACCACATGGCGGGGCGGCAGGTGGGCTTGCCACAGGCCGTGGCGCAGCAGCGCGTCGGGCAGGGCGAAGTCCAGGGTCAGGTCCATGCGGCGGGCAAACGCGCTGTCGATGCGCTCGGCCGCATTGGTCGTCACCACCAGCACACCGTCGAAGCTTTCTAGCCGCTGCAGCAGGTAGTTGGTCTCCAGATTGGCGTAGCGGTCGTTGGCATTGTTGACGCTGGTGCGGCCGGCCATCAGCGCATCGCCCTCGTCCAGCAGCAGCACGATGTCCAGTGCCTCGGCGGCTTCGAACACCCGTTCCAGGTTGCGCTCGGTCTCGCCGATGTATTTACTGACGGTGGCGGCCAAGTCCACCCGGTAGAGCGGCCGGCCCAGCGTCGCGGCCAAGTGGCGTGCGGCCAATGTCTTGCCGGTGCCGCTGGGTCCTTTGAATAGCGCACGCACGCCGTCACCGCCGCCGTGTCCGAAGGCGGCCGGCAGCACGCCGCGCAGCCGCTCGCGGTGGCGGCAGCGGGCCAGCAGCGCATCGAATTCCTGCTGCAACTCGTCGCCCAGGGCAAGCGTCTCGGCCTCGCCCAGCGGCGGCATGCGGCGGGCCGTGCCGTCCAGCATGAAGCGGCCGGCGGCCTCCAGTTCCGCCATCAGCGCGCCGGGGCGACGATCGATGTCGGGCACCTGGGCCGCCAGCGTGTGAATGCGGCCACGCGGCAGACGCAGCTCGGCCAGCGCTGGCATGGCCGGTGCCCGGCCAAGCGCGGCCCGCCAGTGCAGCTCGCGCTCGGCGGCATCGGGTGGCGTTAGCTCCAGCCAGCGCAGGTGGCGGTGCTCGGCGTCGAGTCCGCCGTGGCGGGGCAGCTTCACGGCAATCGGGCCGGCGTATCCCGGCCAGTCGGGCAGGGTCTGGCGCTGGCCCGGTGCCGGGTCGGTGCTCAGCAGTGGCATGGCGCCGAGCAGCGTGGCAAGAGCCGGCAAGGCCGGGTCGTCCATAGGGCCTTCGAGCAGGCCGAGGCCGCTGGCGCGGGCAATCGCGCCGGCCAGGGCCCGCCGCCCACTGCCGGGCACGCCGCGCAGCGCCCAGCAGGCCCCGTTCGCCGGCCGCATGGCGGCCTCGCGCAGCGCCTCGGGCAGGATCAACTGGGCCCAGTCAGGCAGCGCTTCGCTAGGCGTGTGGCGCCAGGGGCTCAGCGCCTGGCCGCGCAGCGCGGTCCAAATGGCGGGGGGCATTTCCAGCACGCGGCGGCGCCCTTGCATCAGCTCCTGCAGATAGCCGCCTTCAATCAGCCGGTCCAGCGCCGCGTCCAAACCCGGCAGCAGGGCGCGGGTGCAGCGGCCCTCGTGGCCGCCGAGCGCCTCGGCCAGCGGCGCCAGCTCGGGCTCGTCGGCGATCCAGGCGCAGAGCAGGAAACCGCTCAATGCCGGGGCGTCGAGCGCCAAGGCGCTGCGCAGCCGCTCCAGCGGCAGACCTGGCGGCGCTTGCGGAGGCATGCTCAGCAGTTGCGCATCGAGCTGTGCCAGCGCCTCGTGCAGCTCCAGGCCCTCAAAGCCGGCTCGCGCCGCCTGGTTGACGTAAAGATGCAGCACCGGATGGCGCTCCATCAGTTCCTCCGGCGAAGCGAGCCGCGGGCTGGCGTCGAGGATCAGCGCCAGTGCGCTGCGCAGTTGCCAGAGCGCCAGATGGCTTGTTGCAGTCATGGCCTGGGCGTCCATCTGGGCTCCTCGTCAATCGAAGTGGAAGCGGATGTCGCAGCCGGCGGCGGGGATCCAGCCGGGGTCGCGGTCGAGGCCGGCCAGGCGCACGGCAAGCGGCAGCCGGGCCAGCGGGTAAAAGATGTCCATTCGTTCACTCCGGTCCAGAAGCCTAGCGGGCAGGGAGAGCATGTGCCGGATCTGGGCGCGCGCGGGCAGTTCGGCGGCATCGCCGAGCGCCTCGGCCAGCCGCGCATGCAGGCGCGGCCACAGCGGCAAGGGCAGCGGCTCGTGCGAGCCGGCACTGCGCTCGATGAGCCGGCGTCGCAGCGGATCGTGCCGCCAGCCTGGCCCTGCCCAAGCCTGGCCGGCCAACAGCAACAGGCGCCAGGGCGGGCAGGCCAGGCCGCGGTGGCGTGGCTGCGTGAAGTCGCCGTAAAGGCCCAAGGCCAGCGCGGCGTTGAGCAAGAAGAACAGACCGCCGTGGCGGGTGTCTGTCGACCGCGGGAACGCCGCGTGGATGTCGGTCTGCCGGGCTTGCGGCCCGGTATCGGCCTGGACAGTCGTCCGGGCGGGTGGTTGCAGGGCTTGGCTGCGGTCTGACGCGGGCCAGGATGCCGATGCCGACGTGCTGTTGCCTTGGCTCGCGTCAGCGCCAGTGACATTGCAGTCGGTATCGGCATTGCTATCGACATCGGGTGCCACCGATGGGGCGTCGGCGGCCGGCCCGGGCGCAGCCTTTGCTGGGGTTAAGCACGGCAGTGGATGAGCCTGCTTGGCGCTCGCAAGTTCGCCGCTCTTCGCCCGCTTCTGAGGCTTCGCTGTACCGCGTCCGAGTGGCGGTGTTCGCAAGCCGGTAGAAGGCTGGCCAGTGGGCGAGTCCCTTTCCTCCCGCCTGGCCAGCGGCCAAAGGCCGGCCGTGTTGGCAAGCGCGCTCGCATCGGACAGCAGCGCGGTGCAAATTCGCAGCAGCCGCTCGGCCACGACGGCGTCTGTCGTCGCGGCGTCCCTCATCACCGGCGGTAGCTGCAGGCCCTGCCTGTCGGGGAAGGCCGCATCCTGGCCATCAAGCACCCATGCGTCGATCGGGTCCGGCAGCGCATAGGCCTGGGCCAGCGCGGTGAGGAGACGACTCATCCCCTCCCTGCCCAGGCTGGCTAGCCAGGCTTGCGCGCGCAGCGGTCCCAGCCTTTGCAGCGCGCGTGGCATCAGCTGCGGTGCCTGCAGCCAGCGAGTCAATGCTGCATGCTCCTGCCGCGACGAAGCGCCCCATCGGCCGCTGCGATGCGGCTGCAGGACGGCCCGCCACCACCAACGCTGATCCAGCAAGCCCGCCTGGCCGTCGCGGGCCAGGCAGGCGAGCATCTCGGCCTCGTCGGCGAACCAAACCGCCTCGGCATCGCTATCGGCCGAGGTGGCTCGGCGCGCGCTGGCCAGCAGGGCCGCCAGCGGCGCGTAGCGGGTGGCGCTGTCGCCGGCCTGTAGCGCGCTCCAACGCATGGCCAGACGCCTCACCAGCACGATGGCATCGCCCGGCAGCCCGTGCCGGGCCGGGTCGGCCTCAGCCAGCAAGCGCTCCAGGCCCTGGCGCAGTCGCTGCTCGCCGGCCAGGCGCGCCGGCACGCGGACTGTGCGGATCGCGTGCGGCGGCGTACCGTTCATGGGCCCGGCCCCTGCGCCTGCAAAGGATTCGGGGGCGGGCGGTGAAAGCCCGCCCCCACGTGCGCGAGATTCGAACTCGCTAAGCCGATCGCAGCACCAGACGTGAGTCCGCGTACACGATCGGCCTTACCTACCATGGCTTGCACGTTGAAACTTGATGTTGGCCGAGCCATGGCTGTCATAGCGCCAGGTTCGACACATGGGTGATCAGGTCTAGCACCGCCGCGTCGACCTTGATGACCTTGGTCGCCTTTTCGGCCAGATTCCCCTCGAACAGCCACAGGCAGGCGCTCGGGTTTTCTCGAAGCTTGTTCGCGTCACGCACCGGCAACGGCGCGAGTGGCGTGAAGTTGATGCCGGTGCGGGTGCCACTCATGTGGTTGCCGCGCACATAGAGCATCAGGCCGTAGACACCGCTGAGCCGGATCGCCTCCATCGAGACTTGGTCCAGCAACGCCGCGTCGGCTTGCGTCACGCGGTTGCCTTCGATGGCCACCGAGCGCGCATTGCCGACGAAGATGCCGAAGCGGTTTTGCGTCAAGTCACGCTCGCCCAGGCCGATCTGCACCTGATTGTCGAGCACGCTGGCCCGCTCGACCGACAAGGGCGCGCTGTTAGGCGGGTCGCCGCGCGACAGGCCGATCGCGATGCCCTGCGCCACATGAGCGACGCGGTTGTGCGCAATCGTCACGACTACCGCCGCGCTGCCGGCCACGACGATGCCGCGTTCCGGCGGCAGCCGCTGGTAGCGGGCACGCAGGCGGTTGTGGCGGATCTCGGTCAGCGCGTTGTCGGTACACAGGATGCCGATCTGCGCTGCGCCTATTTGCAAGTCGCAGTCGACGATGCTGACATGGCTGGCCTCGGGCAACTCGGGCTTCTTGTCCGCGCCGTCCTTATGCTTGGCCCGCTTGAGCAGTCGCAGCAGGCGGCGTCGATCGGTCTCGTCGCCAGACGCATCGCCCGCCTTTTCAGCGCCGGTGGGCCCGAAAGCGCTCAGGCGGTTGACGAAGGTGTCTGAGGCGTCGACGGCCGCAGCAGCAGCCACGGGCTCCGCCACGCTTTGCCGCACGACGATGCAGGCGGCGCCGGCCGCGGCCGCATCGTCGCAACTGGCGTTCAGCCGTTCAATGTAGACGCTGGGCACGTCGATGACGGTCAGCGCACCCAGCAGGCCGACGCCCAAATCGCCCTTGTCCTTGTCTTTGCCCTCGTCCTTGCCCTTGCCCTTGCCAGTCCCGATACGGCCGCCCTCAAGGGCCAGATCACTGATGGTCAGCGAGTCACAGTCGCTGACCACCAGTGCCGCCTCGCCACTGCGGCAGCTGAGCAGGGAGGCGGCGCCGTTGCCTCGGATGACGAGGTGGCCCAGGCCCGCCAGCCGCAGGGGGGCGGCCAGGGCGTAGTGGCCGGCCTCGAAGCACAGCGTCAGGTCCGCGCCCTTGTCCTGGCCGTCGATCAGCGCCTGCGCATCCATGCCCGGCCAGACGCTGCGCTCGCCGCAGACCCGTGCGCGCAGCTCATCGATGGCTGCCTGCACGTCGTTGACACCGGGCAGCCGTGCGCGCTGGCCGTCCAGCCAGACCTCCTCGGCATGCGGCGCATTGGGTGCCTCGCGAACGAAGAACTGTGGCCCGCCGTCGACCGCATAGAGCCTGAAGCGCGGCCGGTCGCCAGCGAGGCCCAGCTTGACCGCATCACGGTGCAGCGCTTGGCCCAACAGCGCACGCACGTCGCCGGCTGCCAGCGGCACCGTGCGGGACGGCTTGTGGGCATCGAGGAAGTTCATGCCGTCGACGTGGCGCGTGCCGCTCGCATCGAGAAAGCCAGCCGGCGGCAGCCAGGCGAACCAGTCGGCCGCTTTCAGCCCTGCCAGCGAGGCGGTCGGGACTTCCGACAGCTGCTGCTGAAACTGTGCCAGCTGCGCTTCGCCCAGCGCGTCCAGCCCAGGCCCGAACCAGGCACTCCAGGCCTGCGAAGCCGGCTCACCCGCGACGCGGCGGCGGACTGCCCAGGCGTCGATGAAGCCGATGCCGGCGCTGGCGCTCAGGTAGACAAGGCCAAGCGGCAGTTCGCAGTCGCTCAGCGAACTCGCGCGCAGTTGCTCCAGCAACCCGCCGCCGCTCGGCGCCACGCCGGGCTGCGCATGGGCTGCAGCCAGTGCTGGGTAGCCGAAGCAGGCATGGGCGACGGCGCTGCGCCATTTCGAGATCGCCGCCGCGCCGATCGGGTTGGCTGCCAAACCCAGAGCCGCCAGCAGGGTGTTTTCGATCCGCAGCAGGCGCAGTTGGACCGCCTCGACGATGGCGTCGCTGTTGCAAGCGGCATGACCCGGGTCCAGCGCCAGTACCGGCGCCTTGCCCGCCTTGATGCTCAGGGGCGCCAGCGTCAGCAGGTAGAGGCCGTTGCCGGCCACATAGCCGCCGCCGGACAGCGTGCCGCAGCGGCCGAAGCCACCGGTCGTCGCGATGCTGCCCGACTCGGGCGTTGGGGCCAAGGCCAGCAGTTGCTCCGTGCCCAGGCACAGCGTCTGGCCGGCCGTGCTGATGCCCAGGCCGGCCGTCACACGCAGCTGGCGTTGTGCTGCGTCGGCGATTGAGATCTCCAGCCCGTGCACGACGCCAGGGCCGATGCCTTGGCCGAGCCGCGCGTCCGCCTCATGCTGCGCCTCCTGTGTGCGCGCCATATCGCCCTGCGTGACGAGGCGGCCGTTGAAGAAGTTGACGTGGCGTATGGCCTGTTCGGTGAGCGGCGTGCCCAGGTGGGTCGTGGTCGTGGTCATGACTAGCTCCTGTCCGCGAAGCGGCTGACCTCAACCTGGAAGGCGAGTTGGAACTCGCCGTCACCGATCTGTTGCGCGGCCAATAGCAACACCGTGAAGTCGATCCGTTTGCCTTCAGCCTTGACCTGCTCGAGCAGATAGGGTGCGAAGCCGAACTGCGTGCTCTCCTGCCAGATCGGCGTGAGCTTGACGATGTAGTTGGGAAGCTTCTCGGCGTTTTCCACAGCGGCCCGCAGTGGGATGAGTACCTGGGTCGGCTGGCGTTTGTTGACGCGCGGCGTCAGCGAACGCAGCCCACCGTAACCGCCCGCGGCCGGCACCGTCTGCGCTTGGCCCTGCCCATTGGCTAGCGTGACGCGTACTTCGCCGGCGGCGACGATCTCGAAGTCCTCGGCGCTGCCGCGGCCAACGAACTGTCCGCTTGGCGCCGGCGCCGGCCCGGCGGCCGGCAGATCGACGGCGACCCAACTGCCGTTGATGAAGCGCAGGATCTGGTCGGGCGCCGGGTCGGGCGCATTCAGCGGCACGCCCTGCAGCGCGGTCAAGCGGTTGCCGGTGACCGGGCCGGTGAGGTCGCCGGCGAGGTCTGGGACGGGCGCTTCGGGCAGCGAGCGCGGCTGCCATTGGCCCTCGCTGAAGGTCAGCACTTCGCCTTCGCCGATAGGGAGGGGCGCTGCCAGTGGCACGCCTTGCAGGGCGGCCAAGCGGTTGTTGTCGAGCGCTCCGCCGAGGTCGCCGGCGAGGTTGGTGACAGGCGCCTCAGGCAAGGAACGCGGCTGCCATTGGCCCGCGCTGAAGGTCAGCACTTCGCCCTCGCCGATGGGCAGGGGCGCTGCCAGCGGCACGCCTTGCAGGGCGGCCAAGCGGTTGTTGTCGAGCGCCCCGCCCAGGTCGCCGACCAGATCAGTGACCTGTGCGGCAGGCAGTGGGCGGGGCTGCCACTGGCCGGCGCTGAAGGTCAACACCTGGCCTTCAGCGATTGGTGTTGGCGCCGCCAGCGGCACGCCTTGCAGGCTGTCGATCAGCACATTGTCAAGCGTGCCCGACAGGTCGCCGCCCAGGACTGGCAGCGCCGGGCTGCCATGTGTGTGGTCGGCGCGTGCATAGTCGAGCGAGCTGCCCGGCGAGGAAGGCAGGCCGAAGCTGGTCTCGGCAACAACGCTATTGCCGGGTTCAGTGTCGCGGTCCTCGCGCCAGCGCAGCAGCAGCTCTTGCAGCATGCGCAGCGTCATGAGCACGGGCCGGCGGCTCTCGTCGACCGTGACCGGATCGGCCAGCTTGTCGCTGAGCTGCCAGCCGTCGGCCGTGGCGACCAGGGCCAGCTCCAAGCGCGCCAGCAGCACGGCATCGTCTTGCGGCGGGATCGGCGTCGCATTGCAGCTGCAGTCGGGTCTGGCCATCCACAGCGGCCGCAGCTCGGTCGCCCACAGCCGCAGTGCCGTGCGGAACAGCGCTTCGTCGGCATTGGCTGGGATGCTGCCTTCCATATAGTCCGCCGGCGGCAGCCAGGGGGGTGATAGCGGCGGGGAGGAGGGATTGAGCCAGTCCTGCGCGGCGGCGCGCAGCGCGGCAACGAAGCCGGCCTCGTCCAGCGCCGGTGAGGTGGCGACCAGTTCGGTGCCAAGCAGCCATTCGACGAAGTCGCGCAGGGCATCTTCCTCGCGCTGCGCCGGCGGCATGGTGCGCAGGTCGAGCCGGAAACTGTCGGCGATGCGAGAGGGCTGCATCAACTCGCTGTCGCTGCGGCAAGGCTCGCCAGGGATGGGCACCTTGTCGGTCAGGCATTGCAGATGGGACAACACCAGGTAGACGTTGAAGTGGGCGGGGCTGCCGCTCAGCCCCGCATCGACCAATGCGCGGGAGTCCAGCAGCCAGTCATTGAGATTGGCGCATTGGTCGCTCTCCACGCAGACCGGCGTGCCCGATGGCAGCCAAGCCATGCCTGGCGTGACGCGCACGCGCAGGCCCTTGTCGCCATCCGCCTCGATGACGACGGCCAAGCCGTGCACCGTGCCGTAGCCGAGAACCTCGCGCGCCAGCTCGCGGCGGCGCGAGCCGCCGTAGAGCTGCTCCTGGACGAAGTCGTCCACGCCCATCAGCATGCCCAGCGTGTAGTTGACGCGTTTGCAGGTGTCGGTCGCGGCGGCGCCGGGACCGAGCGGGTTGGAAGGGGTGCAGCATGCCATGGTGTTTCTCCTGTTCGTTCAGCAGGCCAACAGCAGCCGCCCGTGTGGGGGCTGCGGCGGACTGGCAACACGGCTGGCGCCAATCTGGCCCGTGCCGATCACCCAGTGCGGCGCCAGGGCGGGATCGCGGCTGCCTATGCCCAAAAGCGTGTCCAGGCCGACGCGCGCCTGGCCGATGCGGAACATCGCCCAATAGGGCTTGACGTCGAAGGCCGTGTGCGCCGGCTTGGCCAAGGTGACGACGCGCCGTGCGAAGTCGATTTGCTGCGCCAGCGCCGCCGCATCGGCCAGCGGCCCGTTGCTGGGCAGCAGCACGCTGAATCGGTGGGCGTTGGCGTTCATGGGCTCCAGACGTGTCTCGAACAGCAACCAATCCGCCAGCGCCGCGCTGCTCGCCGGCAGTCGGTCAGGCGGCGGCAGGACATCGAAAGCCGGCCATGCGCCCCAGGCCGCCACCATCGGCGGCGCATCGCTGCGTTGGTATCGCCGTGCGATGAAGCGCTGCCAGCGCGCCAGCGCGCGCTTGAGCTCGGGCGAAAGGCCGGCGGCCAGGAAGTCACGCCAGGCCGTTTGCTGCGCGGCCTCGGCCGGCCAGCTGGCGGGCAGATCCGGGCCAAGCGCGGCCGGCACCTCCGGCCGGGCGGTCCAGGCTTGCCAAGCGCTGCCCAGCTGAGCGGCCAGCCGTGGCACACCGCCCAGCTCGCTGGCGCAGAAGGCGGCCCAGTGGCGCGCGCCATCGGCATCGGCGGGCGGGATAGGGCGAAACTGCGGGCTGATGGACGGACTGACGGGCGGACTGATGGGCGCGCTGGGGGGCGGGCTCGTGTCCAGCCCTGCGGCCAGGCGGGCCGCCGCATAGCGCCGCTGCAGGCCTTCCGCACCTTCGCTCGGACTCCAGCGTGCGGCCGGCTCGACCCAACGAGGACCGGCGTCGATGACCGTCTCGCCCAGCAGCGGTACCGGCAGGCGCCGCGTCAGGAAGCGCTCGATGATGCGGATGCCGTAGGGCTGGTCCTGCGAGCGGGCAGGCAAGGCGAAATCCTCGGGCCGCACACATTGGGACAACACCAACTCGGTCGCCAGGCGCAGCCCCTGCGTCGTGCCGCGGTAGGCAAACAAGGGCACGGCAAAGCGGATCAGCAGGCGCTTGCGCGCCGGTGTCACCGCCGGGTCCAGCACCAGACCCAGCCAGGACGCGAGCCAGTCCAGCGTCGCGTCTGGCGCGCTACGCACGTCGAACAGCGCGGTGGCGCTGACGATGCGGTCCTCCAGAGCCGTGAACATACCTTCGAAGTTGGCCAGGAAGCGCTCGATGAAGTCGGCCGAGGCCTCGTCCTCGCGGTACAGCGCCGGCAGGTATTCGCGCAGATAGGAGAAGCGCGGGTTCCAGGCGCGCAGCGCCATCAGGCGCGGTGTCGCCAGCTCCTCGCCTGCCAGCGTCAGACGCAGTTGCAAGAAGCGGCCGCGCGCCTGCTGGAACAGCAACTCCCACGAGCCCTTGCCGGCCGCCACATCGGTGCGCGGCGCGGCATCAAGCAGCCAGGGCAGCTCGGGCCCTTCGGCGCGCAGCGTCGGCGCCGGCTCGCGGCGCCAGCGCTGGTCGGGCAGGGCGGCGAGGCTGTCGGCGGCGCGGCTTTCGATGCTGAGCGTGCAGCCGGGCGGGATGCTGGCGTCGATGATCAGCCGGTGCCAGGGGCAATCCGGCACATCGCCGTCCAGCGCCGGCGTGTTGAAGGCCGCCTCGGGCGCGTAGCGGGGGCGCGACTGCGCGACCAAGGGCAGCCAGGCGTCCTGCGTGCCGACGGCGCTGGCATACATCAGGCCGCTGTCCTGCGACACGGTGATGTCGGCAAACGTCGCGGCGCGGCGCACCAGTCCCGTGCCGCCAAAGCGCCGCATAGGCAAAAACAGCTCGACCGGATCCAGCAACAGCGAGGGGCTTTGGCCCACCCACAGATCGAAGGCGAAGCACTGGTTGCCGTCGGCAGCGGCGATGAGCAGACGCTCGCCCTTTTCGCGTGGCGCCATCGCACAGTCGAAGCCGCGCAGGGTGAAGCCAGCGCGGTCAGCTTCAGGGATCAGGTCCCGCACGACAGCGGTCGAACAGCGGGCGGCCATCAGGCCGTCCACGTAGAGCGTTATGAGCGCGAAGCCGTCGCTGCCGACGGCGTCCATCACCAGTACCGAGTCATCGGCCAGCACTTCGATGGCCACTGGGTCGCCGCCACCCAACGCATCGACCGTGAGCGCGAACCAGGGTTGCGTCGCGGCGGGTGCCGGCACGTCAGGCGCGAAGGCGGAAGGCGCCTCCACCTGGTCCACCGGGAATTGAGCCTGCATGCCCAGGCGCCGGTCCAGCAGCCAGACGCGGCCCTGCTCGCGGTCCAGCACGGCCAGTCCTCCGCAAGGGCGCGGCGCTAGGTCAAGCGGCGAGAAATGCCAAGCAGCGGGCCAGGCCAGCTCCAACGCCGGGCCGCCGGCGACGAGATCGAAGACCTGCAGTCCGCCGGGCCGCCCCGGTGCCGGCAGCAGGCCTGCCACCAGGTATTGCTCTCCGGTGATGGCCAGGCCGCGCAAGCGCCGCTCAAGCGGCACGGCTGGCGCCAGCGGCGCGAAGCCCCCCCTGACGCGAGGCCGGTCCTCAGCCGCCGGCGTGGCCGTGGCGAAGACCGACACGCTGCGGGAGCCGCCTGACAGCACCTCGATGCGCGCGCCACCATCGGCGATCCAATAGACGCTGCCGTAACGGTCCATGGCCGCGCCGAGGCGCCTGGCCGGGTCGGGCGCTGTGTCACTGGCGGCGGCGCGGAAGTGCTTGATGCGCTTGGCCAGGCCGATGCCGCCGGCTTCGAAGGCCAGCGGCAGGCGGTCGCGCCCGGCCGGCGTCGCCCAGCCCACGGCGAGTGCGCGCTCGACCCCGTCGTCGGCATCTACATGCGTGCAGCGACCCCAGTCGGCCTGGCCGAGCAGGAGTTCGAAGTGGCTGCCGTTGGCGTCTTTCATGGCGTGGCTCGCATCAGCATTCGGACGGCACGACCGGCACCGGCACGATCCGCTTGCCGGCCGGTGTGGTCGATGGCGCAGGCGCCGTGCCGCGCAGCGCGTCCAGGGGCACGGCGGAGCCGGCCTCGACCGAAAGGCCGGCGATCAAAGGCAGTTGCAGGCCGCTCATCGGTACCTCGGTCCCGACCGCGCCGGACGTGCCCTGGGCGAGGATGAGTTCGTCCACCTTCAGCACGCCAGGCTCGCGGGCCACCTCGGCCATCAGCTCCAGCCGGTTGACGGCCTTGCGCAACGGCCAGCCCTTTTCCATGCCGGGGTATTCCAGGGCGCTGTCTTCGCTGGCATCAAGGGCGCCGTGCAGGCCGCGCGCTGGCGCCAGGTATTCGATGATGCGGGCCTTGACGCGATCGCGCACGTCCGGTGTAGCAAAGCCGCCGGCCACCGTGATGCCCAGCGAGAGCCAGACGGGCTGGTAGTCCGGCCCACGCAGCACCAGTTCGGTCGTCACGAGCCGGCGCGGGTCGAGGTAGCGGCACAGCGCGTCGAGGAAGGCGCGGTCGGGCGAGGGGGTGTCGGGCGCACGCGGATCTTTGCGCGGCACCAGCATCAGCGTGACGACGCCCGGCGCGTCGCCGGGCTCGCTCAGCCCCAGGTCGGGGTGCCAGGCCGCCAGCACCTCGACGCGGGCAATGTCAACGCCGGGCGCGCTGCGGGCGATTTGCTCGAAGTCGTCGCTGGTGACGAGGCGGTCGCGGTGGCGGATAAAACTGCTGATGCGGTCAATGCCGCCGTCCACGTGTTCGGCATCGGCGCCGCCCCAGGTGGCTTGCGGGTTGTCAGGCTTCATGCCGGGCGGCAGTGCAGGGCCAGCATTGATCGCGTTTGGCGCGACATTGCCGCGCGCGCCGTCACAGACCTCGTAGCGGGCCACCAAGCGCGCGCCCAGCGGCGGCCGGGCGCCGTGCAGGCCGTCGCCGAAGCGCACCGTGCCGGCCTCGGGGTCGACGGTGAAGACGCGGCTTTCGCGACTGTCCTCCCAGACCTGGCCCGGCGCACGCTGCGGGTCCAGCGCACGCACCTCGGCGCCGGCGGCCATCAGGTCGTCGATGGCCTGCCAGTCTTCTAGCTTGCCATCGGCGATGACGCTGATCGTGACGGAGCCGGCGACGACACCGCCGCGAGCCAGGCGCAAGCTCTGGTCCGTGCGGCCCGTGCCTTCGCCGATCAATTCGTTTTGCACCACGATGCGCTGGGTGATGGGCACCGCATTGACGCCGGCCCACAGAAAACGCGCCCGCGCCGACGCGGAGGGCACGATGCGCAGCCAGCTGATGACGCGTGCGGCGTCGGCCGTGTCCTCCAGTGCCGGTGGGCGCGCGCCGACGCCGGCCTCCAGCGGGTCGAGCTGATCCCAGCTGCCGATCTGCTCGGCGCGCGTCGGCAGCGTGATCTCGACGACACCGGGCCCGGCCAACACGTCGTCGACACTGCGCGCGGGACGGGGCTTGTAGTTCGCCTCGGCACTGCCGACGACCGGCATTTCGTAGCTGATCAGCGTGGCCTTATCGCCATCGCCCGCGCCCACGCCGGTGCGGCCCTGGCCCTGCGTGGGCAGCACCGCCGGCGCGTCGTCCACATAGGGCATCAGGCCCAGGCTCAGCGTGCGGCCTGCCAGCGCCTCACGCACGGCGTCAGGGTTCGCGCCCTTGGGTGCCAGCAGTGCGAGCCACAGCACGCCGTCGACGGTGTCGTTGGCAATGTCAACCGGCTGACGGCCATCCAAGGCGCGGGTTTCATACATGCTCAGCTCGGCGCCCGCGTTTTCGGCCTCGGCAGTGGCGTAGAGCAGCCGGTAGTAGGCGCGGTCGGCCGTGTCGGGTATGACCTCGAACTTCACATAGCTGCGCGACTCGATGGGCAGCACATCAATGGCCGCAACGGTGCGGAAGGCAATGTCGCCGGCGCGTAGCTCGGTGCCGCTGGCCAATGTGGTGGCGGCCGGCTGCGCGCGTTTGGACGTGAACTGCACGAGGCCGCGCGCTGGCGTCGCCGGGGCCAGCGGCAGGCCCAGCAGCGAGAGGAATTTGAGCCGGCTGTTCTCGGGGACGCGGTTGCTGCGGTAGAGCAGGCTCTCGGCCATGAAGGCGAACAACTCGACCAGGGTGACGCCAGGGTCGCTGTGCGCCAACTGCGTCCATTCGGGCGTGTGCACCGGCACACGGGCCAGGGCCGCGCGCACCAGGTCCTGGAAGTCGCGGTCGTCGATGGTGGGTACCTTGATCGGCATGTTTTTCCTTCACCTCGTTCCTGCGACCGAGACAGCCAGCGAGACCCGCTCCAGCGCCTGTGTGGCGACGAGCCGATAGCTCAAGGTGGCAATGGCGGCTTGTGGGTCGGCGGGGTCGGCGGCGACGTCGACGGACACGACCCGCACGCGCGGCTCCCAGGCCTGCAGCGCGTCCTGAATGCGCTCAGCGATCAGCGTGTGGGTGCTGGCGGTATTGGGTTCGAACAGGAAGCGGGCCAGGCCTGCGCCGAAGCCTGGCAGGTGCAGGCGCTCGCCCGGCTCGGTCATCAGCACGATACGGATGGCCTCGCGCACATTGTCCTCACCGCTGGACCAAGCGATGGCGCCGTTTGGCTGCACGCGCGGCGGGAAGGCCATGCCCCGGCCATAGAGCTTGGCGGCGTCCATCAGGGGCAGCCTTCCGCTGGGCCGACCCAAGGACTGCCGGCGCCCCTGAATTGGGCAGTACAGGGGGTAGCGAACAGAGTGAGCGTGGGGGTCATTTTTTCCTCCCCTTGAAGCCGGGCAGCGGGAAGCAAACGATGAAATAGGGCAGCCAGCGGAAGATGAAGTCCAGCAGGCTGACGATGATCATCAAGAGCAACAGCGCGCAGATCGTGATGATGGGAATGGACAGGGAACACATGACGCCTAGCGAGAGTCCGTCGCCGGTTTTGCAATCGCCCTTTTCGGGCACCGACAGCGGCTTGTGGAAGGGCCAGGGCAGCACGCTGAGCACCAGATCGGCAAGGCCGATGCCCTTCATCCGGTCGACCTGGCCGCACAGCATGTCGCTCATCATGAAGACGGCGTTTTTGTCGAACTTGCGCAGGCCGGCCGGGCTGATGTCCATGGGCAGGCCGATGCGGATCGGCCGGGCAGGCGCGTCGGGGTCGAAGAAGCCGGCCATCTGGAATGGCGGTGTCGCCTCGCTGACGACCGCCTCATGGAAGGGCGCGCAGCCGGGCCGCTCGTAGACCAAGCGCATCACGTACCAGGCCTCGCGCATATCGGCCGGCTGCATCGAGGCCAGTGTTGGCTCGGGCGCGGGCCGGGCGGGGTCCGGTGCAGGCAGGGCGGCGGCGACCAGATCGGCCAGCGCGTCGATGCGAGCCTGAACTTTTTCGACGAGGTAGTCACCTTCGGGCGGATCGAATGCCGCTTGCTCAGGCGGACGCAGCACGCCCAGCCAGGGGTCGGCGAACAGGAACAGGAAGTCAGGCCAGCCGGGTTGGACGCCGACGTCCTCCAACGCCTTGCCCGCCGGCGGGATCGTGAAGCTGCCCTGCACCTCCTCCAGCGACGCGGCGAAGGGCACGATGCGGATCAGCGCATCGATCAAGTTGCTCTCGACATCGTCGTTTTGGAATGCGCCGTCGGGTTCGACCAGCGGGCCGAGGGCGCCATCGCCAAGATCGGGCATGGCCGCAGCGTCCAGCGCGTTGTACAGCGCCAGGGCGGTGCCGGTCGGCGCGGCGGACCGGACATCCAGGCCAAGCTGATCCTTCAGGAAGTTGTAGAGATCCAGCAGCAAATACCAGGACGAGGTCTGCAGCGCACTGCGCTGAGCGCGCAGCGTGTCGACGTCGGGCCGCGTCGAGTCGTAGCCACTGGGATCGCTGGACTTCTTGAAGACCGAGGGCAGGCGTGCGCTCTTTAGCTGGCCGATGTTGTCCGGGTCGGCACTGAGTGCGCCGAGCCCAACCTGGCCATTGCCCATCACGCGGTTGACCAGCGCCTTCCACGGGCCCAGCACCTGGGTGTGGAACAGCACCAGGCGTGGATCGAGCGCGGCGCTGGCCGCCGCAGCAGCACCGCTGCCACTGCTCGGTGCCTGCGTGCCGGCGCCCTGGTAGGCCTCGCGCCGCCCGACCGGCACGTTGCCGATGTAGAGCCGGCGCGGATGGCCGTCGTCCTGCACGAAGTTGGCCGGGAACAGGGCCAACCTCTCCTCAGCTGGCGCGATTGTCGCGACGAGGTTTTCCGCATCGGCCGGGCCGATGTAGCGCCAGGCCCCAGTCTTGCCATTGGGCACGAAGCCGAACTCGTCCCACGCACCGGTCTGGCGCGGGTCCGGCAGCGGCTCGTCGCGGTTCGTGCTGGGCACGCGCGGCAGCAGGCGGCGGATCAGGTAGCAAACTTTCTGGCGCGCCGGATCGATCTGTCGGTCCGGTAGACCCGGCGTACGGCAGACCAGGGAGCCGCCGACGAGGTAGTGGCGCATATGGGCGGGCTGGTACAGCTTCAGCAGGCCGGTCGATGCGGGTGCGGTACGGGCCGAGCGACCTTGCTGGGCACGGCGCCGCGCCGCCAAGATGCGCGCTGGTTTGCCCTGCAGCCAGCTTTCGGCTTCGGCTGGCGGCACGGCGCAGGGGCCGCGCCAGGTCTCGGCCATGGCTGCATGCGCGGGCAGCGCCGCCGGGCTTTGCTGCAGCAGAGCCAGCAGTTCGGGGATGAACTCATCATGTGTGAAGCGCAGAATCTGCGGTCGACGCAGGGCGCTGCCCGGCTGTACCGCGCCGGTCGGGTCGGTCCAGAAAGGCTGCGGCGCGGCCCAGGCGATGTCATGCTTGGCGAGCTTGTTGCTCATCACTGTGTCCTCACCAGAGGTTCCCGGCGCCGGGGGTGTAGGAGGCGCTGATGATGCTGTTGCAGATCACCGTGTCGGCCTTGACGACACCGGAGAAGCTGGACATCCCGGCATCCACGCTGACCATGCTGGCCGAGACGCTGACGGTGCTGGCGTTGAGGGTGACCTTGGCCGAGGTGGTAATCGTGATGCCGGCGCTTTCCAGCTTGACCGAGTTGCCGTTGCTGTCCTCGATCAGCACCTCGCCGGGACCGTCTTTCAGCGTGACGCGCTGGCCGCCGGGCGTTTCGATCAGCAGGCTCTCCTGTCCGTCGGTGTCGTCCATGAGGAAGCGCACGCCGTTGCGGGAGCGGATCAGCTTTTTGTCATTGTTGCCGGCACCGTCCATTGTTTCGGGCGGCGCGTCTTGGCCGTTCCACAGCATGCCGATCACGTAGGGGCGCAAGACCTGGCCCCCTTCGAAGGCGACCAGCACCTCGTCATCCATGTCCGGGATGAACCAGCTGCCGCGGCTGTGGCCGGCCATCAGCGTGGCCATACGGGCCCACAGTTCGCAGGAAGCGCCGGCGCTGTCGGGCGACCAGGGCAAGCGGATCTTGACGCGGCCCTGCTGGTCTGGATCCTTGATGTCGGTGACCAGCGCCGGGTAAACGCCGTGCCACAGGCCACCCCAGCCGCCGGCCTCGCGCGAGGACAGCAGCGCTTCCAGCATCGGTTGTTCGGCAAGGTTCATGGGTTTCCTATCCAGGCTCGTTCAACGACGAACTCGGTGCGCAGGCCGACTGCGACGTCGAAGCGGTGGCAAGTCTCCACCACCGCATATGCGCCCGAGAACAAGGGCCCCAGTCCGCTCAACTTGACGGTGCGGCCGACATGCAGACGCGTGTCGGCATCGGCGACACCGCGGCCACGAAGAAAGCGCCGTGCCAGCGCCCGCAGGTGCGAGTCGGCGTAGGCCTGGGCCGCGCCGCTTTCCAGCGGTAGGCAGTGGGCGACCTGGTCTTTGCGCGTGCCCAGTGTTTGCTGCAGCAGGGCCGGGCCGCTCGTGCCGCTGCCGACTTCGGTGCTGATAGCGCTGCCGTTAGCCTCTGACGAGATTGCCGTCTTGCTGCTGACGTCCCAGCCCGTGCAGACAACGGCGGTACGCTGGTGCGCCAGGTCAGCCAAGACATGGAATTCGCGCAGCCTCGCGCCTTGCACCAACTCCAGCCCGGAGTCGCGGCGCGAGGCGCGCTTGGCCGCGTGCAGCTGGGTGCCTTCGAGCCAGAGATCGGCGTCGGCCAGCGCGGCGCGTTGGCGCAAGAAGGCGAGGTCACTCTGGTTGATCTGTGTCAGCACCGCATGGCTGGGGCCTGAGAGGTCGGTCTCGACCGTCAGGCCGTGGTCCCTGGCCATGGTGCGAACGATGTCGGCATCGGCCTGGTTCTCGAACACGCGCGTGCGGCGCGTCATGCGCAGGTCCTGCAGCCGGTCCTCGGCATGGACGACCAGCGTCGGCGGCGCCAGCTCTGGGAAACGTGCCTCCAGCCCCATGATGCGGCCTTCAAAGATCGTCGCCCCGCCGATCTTGACGAGGAAGTCTTTGCCGAAATCGAGCACGCGTCGGTCAAACCAGAGGAAGCCGGTATTGCCGCCCGCATCGCCCCAGTTGCCGAACTCCGCCTCGCAGTGCGACAGGCCTGCCTCGTTCTCGCTGCAGACGTAGCGCAGCAGACCCGAGTCGAGCCTGGGCTGGGCCACGCCACCGACCGTGAAACCCGGCCGGGCGGAAGCGATGGCGCTGCGGGCGTGGTCCATGGTTCGATCCGGTTCAGTGCGGTCAGTGCGCGAGGCGGCGCAGCATCAGCTCGGTCGCGACGGCCTGCAGCCTGCGCAGGTCTTCGGGATCCGGCAGCGGCGCGGCGGTCGGCGGCGCGGCATTGCCGTCGCTGCGAGGTGGCTGCTGCGGCGATGTGTCCAAGACTTCAAACTCATTGATGACGACGGCCATGGCGGCATTCCTTTCTTTGGCTTTGCGTCAAGAGCGCCGTGGGGGGACGGGGCCGCGGGAGGCCGCAGTGGCCACCGTGGCCGACAGGTTCAGCAACTGGCCGGCGGCCAACTGCCGGGGGTTCTCGATGCCGTTGGCTGCGGCGAGTGCCTGCCAAGACACCCCGGCACCGGCCGATGCCGCCAGACCCTGCAGCGTGCTGCCGGCGGCGGCGGGCGTCATCGGCACGGTGCCGGGCGCCAGCGCCCCAGCCGGCAGGCCTGACATCGCGCCTGGGCTGCCGCTGAAGTCGGAGATCAGGATGCTCTGCTGCGACATGGCCATCGACAGGGTCGAGCGAAGGGCCTTGCCTTCGGGCGAGAAGTAATCGATGGTTTCCTCGATGCTGTCAATCAGGCCCTTGAAGTTGAAGGAGCCCCAGCTGAAGCGCAGGCCCGGCGGCAGAAATTTGGACGGGTCGCTCTGCGCCTTTTTGCCCTTGATGAAGTAGATGACTTCCTGACTCAGCTTGCGTACATCGTCGACACCGGCCTGGCCGGCATCGAACCACAGCTGCACCGAGAGCTTGGTTGTGCCCGCACCGATGAACTGCCGGCCCTGCGTGCCACCCGCTTGGTCACTGCGGCCACCGCCACTGCCGCCGCCTGCGGCGCTGCCGGCGGTATTGCTGCTGCTGTTGTTCTGGATCTGGTTGGCGAAGCTGAGCTTCAGCGACTCTGGGTTGAACTGGACCGTGACGGTCTTGCCGCCTGGCAGGTCGTCCACCAAGTTTTCGGCGAGCTCGACGAGCAAGGCTTTGCTGGCATGGGTGTCTGAGCTCATGTCACTTCCCCGGCTGCATGGTGAAAGACTCGTAGGCAATCTGCAGCTCTTCGACCGCGATCGCGCCGTCTTTGGCGATGAGACTCGGCGCTTTCAGTTTGACGGGCAAGCAGCGCTGCAGCACGACGCGGGCGCGCTCGCTGGCGCCGTCGGAGCCGTAGAACACGACGGTGGCCTGGGCTCGCTTGCCCGGGTGGGCCAGGCTGTCAGACATCCAGCGCCACAGCTCGAAGCTGTCTTCGCTCATGCCTCGCTTGAGCGTCAGTTGGCCGAAGGTGGCCGGCCCGGCCAGGCGGATCTGCCGGTCGTTGCTGCCGCCTTCGCGGATGGTCTTGACATCCATAGCCATCTCTATGCCATCGCAGTCCGAGAAGGCCGCGTTGACCAGCGGCGCGGACGCACCCTCAGGCACGATCTCGACGGCGAAGTTGAAGGCGGTGAAAGGGCGCATATCAGTGGACTTCCTGGGACTGGACACGCTCACCGCTGCGCATCAGCAGCACCGTGAGGAAGCTCATGGGCAAGGCCGGGGCGACCTTTAACTCGACCCAGAACTGGCCGGCGTCACGCCGCTGGCGGGTGTTGATGTCGTCGCCGACATTGACCTGGAAGGCTTGGGCGGCGCTGGCGCCGGCCAGGGCGCCACGGCGGTAGAGCTGATCCAGCATCGCCTCGAAGCCGCGCTCGACCGTGCGGCGCAGCGTCGCGCCATTGGGCTCGAACACATAGGTGACGCCGCGCTGCAGTGCCAGGCGGCGCAGCAGGCACATCAGACGCCGCACGCTGATCGGCCGCCAGTCGGCCGCTGGTGACAGCGTGTCCGAGCTGCTAACGATGAAACCCAGCGGCGCGCTGCGCAGCAAGTTGACCTGGGCATCCAGCAGCTGCTGGCGTTGGCCCAGCGTCGGCCGCAGGCCCGGCCGGCTCAGCGAGACGACATCGCGCAGCGGCCGATTGGCTGCGGCGATCCAGGCGCCGCGCTCCAGCGCCGTTGTGGCCAGCTGGCCGCAGACCGGGCCGTCGGGCGGGAACCAGATGTCCTCAGTGTCCCTGCGGATCATCAGCCAGGGATGCAGCAGCGCGCCGTGCGATAGCGCACGGCTCTCGTTCTCGCCGATAGCCGGTGGCTCGTGCGAGTCGGGTGAGTTGGGTGAGTTGGGCGTGCCCGCGGCCCGCGTGGCGCGCAAGCGGTCCGCATGGCGGCAGGCCTGCTCGGTGTCGTAGGCCATGGGCAGCGACAGCAAAGCCAATATGTCGCCGCGGCCGGCGGCCGTGCGCAGCATCAGCCGGTGGATGGCGGTCAGATTCTTGTCCTGCCACGGCAACGCTTCCCAGCCCTGCAGGCCGATGACGATGCGCACCGGTGCCGACCAGGGGGAGCGCCGTGGCCCGAGTTCGGCTCTGACGCGGTAGAAGGCGGTACCGGGTTTGTGCGGGCCGGCATCGAAGCGGGTGGCCGGCCCTTGTTGGATGGTGATGGCGCCGTCGAAGCTGGCCTCGATCGCCTGCTGCAGTTCGTATCGGGCGCCGGCGATCGCATGAGACCAGAACAGCGTGAATGCGCCGTCGGTGCGTGGGTCTGGGCCGCGCACGAAGGCGGGGCGGGGCAGCGGCGCGCTGTCGCAGGCCCGGAAGGGCTCGCCGACACCAGGGGCGGGCGGTTCCGGCAGCGGCGAGAGCTCGGTCCAGGCGGTGGGGGCAGCCGTGATAGGGCGCCAGCCGGGGTGGATGGCATCGGGTAACACCAACAGCGTCGGCTCATCCGCGAAGTGCTCCGGTCGCGCGCCGAAGACAGCGTGCATGCCACGCAGCGATGCAGGCCGGCGCGGGTCCGCGCCGGTCAAGCGCAGTGCCTCGGCCTTGTCGGCCAGCAGATCGGCGCCATATCCGGCCAGCAGCGGCTCGGCGAACAGCTGCCAGCCGTACTCATGCAGCCCGTCGCGTTGAAGTGCTGAAAAAGGGCTGGGCAGCGCGTGCAACTGGGCGTCGAAGTCATCAAGGTCCTCGAGCGGGACCAGCATGCCTGTACCGCTCATGGGATTGGAAGCGAGCTCAAAGCGGCCGCTGAGCCGGCCCAGGGCGTCGCGTTCCGCGAAAGCGCTCGTGGCGGCGCCGCCGTCGCCGCTACCGAACAGCTGCTCGTCATTGGGGAGGCCAAAGACGCCGCGCGCGGCCGGGTCGGCCGAGTCGGGCGGGTTGGCTAGGCTGAGGTCGGCCAACACAGTCTGTTGTCCGGGCGAGGAGCGGGTGCGCAAATCCAGCCGCAGCAATTGCAGCAGGCGCGGCTGTGGGTCGGCGCACCAGGCCTCGAAAGCCCGGCGGGCACTGTTCAGCGATAGCCGCCAGGGCCGGCCGGTGACGACGATCTCGACCCGGCCGTCCAGGTCCGGCGCTGCGCTGATCTCGGGCTCCGCGATGCTCATCCAGGCGCGACGCTGCGGGAAGCCCAGTGCCAGCACCTGGCCGCGCTGCGGCAAGTCTTGCGGCAGCGCGCGCAGCCACAGACTCAGGCGCCCGTCAGCCTGCCACTGATGGCGAACGGCCGGCGTAGCGTCCGCGCCTTCGGTGCCTTCTGGCACAGGCAGGTTGCTGAAGGGGTCACCAAGCAGCGGCTTGATTGCGACGCGACCATCGATACGCAGGCGCAGGCCATTCATCGAGTCCACCCGCAGGTGCATGCGGATGGGCCCCAGCGCGATGCGCAGCAGATCTCCCGGACGCAGCGCGGCGCCTGGCGCGGCGAGCTCCAGCGTGGACTTATCCAGCGCACGGGCGCGCAGTGGTGTTGGGAGCACACGCGCCGCCACCTGAACACGGTCGGCGCCGCTGCCGGGGCTACGGGCGGGCAGGCTGGCCGGGCGCAGCTGCCAAGGATGGCCCGCAGCCCGGCGGCGCACGCGCAGCAGCGAGGGCAGCGGTAGGCGGCTTGTCGTGAGGCCGGCGCCCGCGACCCGCTGCACCCAGCAACGCCGCCCGCCCTGACTGAAGAACGCACGCACGGCGGCATGCAGATGGCCGGTCAGGCAGGCGCCGGTGGCCATGTCTAGCGCCAGCGGCAAGGGGCCGCCGAAGACGGTCTCAAACTCCGCCAGGCTCTCGACTGCGACCGCCGCCGTCAGCGGGCCGCTGCCGGCAAAGCCGACGAACAGCGCGATGTCCATCCGCGGCAGCGTCAGGTCGAGTGTCGGCGCGGGCACGTCGAACCTGACGCCGGGCAGTCGGCGCAGCGATGGCGGGTTGTGGGTCATGTCATTTGCCTGGCCTGCGGCATTGCGGGAAGAGCGCCGAGTTCGTGTTCATTCCATCTCGAGCCGCTCGTAGGCCAGCACCAGTTCTTCCATGGCGACGTCGGTACCCTTGGCGTTGAATGGGCCGCTGGTGTGCTTGATGATGCGGGCGCGCAAGAGTTTCCAGGTCTGGACGATCTGGGTGTGGTCCTCGTTTTGCAGTTGGATGGTCACCGTGCGCAGCGCGTTCTGGTCGCCGTTGCGGATCTGGTCCAGCCATTGGTAGAGCGACAGCGAACCGATGACGCCGCGCTTCATCGTCACGTCGGTGGCCTTGTTCAGGCCGGTGATTTTCATCACGCTGTTCTCGCGGCTGTTACCGGTGCGGTACTCGGCAACGGTTACTTCCATACCAACACCGCTGACTTCCTGGAAGCCGGCGTCGGCACCATCGGTGACACCGTTGCCGAGGTCGACGAGGAAGTTGAACTGCACGTAGGGGCGTTCTCTGAGGACGGCCATGGGGATCTCCTTGAGGGCTCAGGTCATGCTGATCAGTCAGGTCTTCGCGTCGGCCGTCCATTGGCCGATTCTGAAAATCACGAACTCGGCCGGGTAAAGCGGTGCGACACCGATCAGGCAGACCAGACGGCCGTTGTCGAGGTCGTTCTGCGTCATCGTCGAGCGGTCGCAGCGCACGAAGAAGGCCTTCTCCGGCTTGTCGCCGAGCAGGGCGCCGCTCTGCCATTCGTTGAGCAGGAAGTCCGAGACCGAGCGGCGCAGATTGGCCCAGAGCTTCTCGCCATTGGGCTCGAAGACGGCCCACTGTGTGCTCTTGTCGATGGAGCGTTCCAGATAGGCGAAGTAGCGACGCAAGTTGACGTACTTCCATTCCGGGTCGGAGCTGATCAAGCGCGCGCCCCACAGGCGCATGCCGCGGCCCTCGAAGAAGCGGAAGCAGTTGATGCCCTCGGGATTGAGTACCTCCTGCTGGGCCTTGTTGAGCAGGGTTTCGAAGCCAAGCGCCAGCGAGACGACCTCGTTGGCCGGGGCCTTGTAGACGGCGCGCTGGATGTCGTTGCGTGCGTAGATGCCGGCGACGAAGCCGCTTGGCGGCAGGTCGATCTCCTTGCTGCCAATCGGGTCGAGCACGGTCACCCAGGGGTAGTAGAGCGCGGCGTACTTGGAGTCGAGCTTGGCGCGCATATTGCGCACCTCGGCGATGCTCTGCCCTTCGGCGCTGTCGAGCACCGCGATCCGGTAGCGCATGTACTCGGCATGCTGAATCAGCAGCAGCTGGATGGCGTCGGCGTCGCTGGCGTAGTTAGCGTAGCCGGCGGTCGAGCCGGGGGCGGCGATGATGGAGATGTCCTCCAGGTCCTCGAATTGTTTCAGCCCCAGCGAGTAGTTGCGATCGAGGAAGGCCTCGCCCTCGTAGTCGGCTGCGCTCGGTCGGGCGCCGTCATTGCCACCGTCGAGCAGGAAGTCTTTCGAAATACCCATGCCAAGCTTGTCGAGCACGCCGATGCGGCGTTTGGCTTCCTCGCTGGACGGCGCAAGCCGCCCGACCGGGTCGTCGCCGAACAGGCCCAGCAACACGTCGCCGGCTGAGGCGATGTCGTCCGCATCACGAGCGATCACCAGCGGAAGCCGAATCGCATCAGAGGCCGAATTGGGCGTCGTGGCGAAGTAATCGAAGACCGAGTCGCGGCTGGCGCCGCTGCGGTGCGCCGGGTCCAGCGGCAGTGCGGCCCAGCTGCCCATGTCCTTGCTGCCGTCACGGCTCAGCAAGCTCACGCTCAGCGTGACGACGCGAATTGCGTCTCCCTGTTCGAGGGCAGGGGAGGGAAAGAGCTGGTCCAGCGTCAGCGAGCCGGACGGGCTTTGCGGTGGCACGGCGTCGAAATTCCATTCCGCCTTGTCCTCGTCCCAGCTGGCCTGATAGAAGCCGCCCAGCGAGGCGTCGTCGGGGCTGTGGCGGTCAGCTGACCAAACCAGGTCGCCGTGTTTCAGCGAGCGCACCGTTGTTGTCTCGGCCTTGGTGATCGGGTCAACGCCGACACTGAGGATGTTGCCGCCGGCCTTCAGCGTGAAGCGCACACGCGCATTGCCGCCGACGCCGGGGTGCCGTGCGCGCACGACGAGGCCCTTGCTGAGCAGTTCACGCACGCGAGCATGGCCGTCTTGGTAGTAGCTGACAGGCCCTTTTTCGACGACGGCCCCTGCGGCGGCCTGCTCGGTATCGGGCTCAATCGGCGCGTAGCGCACGGGTGTCGTCGCGCCGTCTTCGTCCATCGGCTTGAAAACGCGCGAGATGTAGAGCCGCTTGCCACCATTGCTGAAGAAGGCGCGCGCCGCATGCCACAGGTGGTTGACCAGCGGGCTGTCGGTGTCGAACACCAGTTCCTTACCGTCGCCGTAGATCTCCTCGAACTCGCCGAGGCTGGTGATGATGTCCGGCGGAAGATGCACGGGGCCGGTTCGGGCCGCGCCGATGAAGCCGGTGGTCGTGGTGGACACCCCTTCGATCGACTTGGATCGGAACGAGGTCTCTTCCACGAACACACCGGGTGCGAGGTATTCGGGCATGGCAGCTCTCCTTGGGCAGCTAGGCCGCTATCAAGACGAAGGAAGACGATCCGCTACCGCGGATCACCAACGGCGAGCCGGCGGCCAGCAGGGCCGGGGCGAGGGGTGTCGGGGGCGACACCGAAATGTCCTGCAGCAGCGACACGGGCGGCAGCGACTGCAGTGCACACAGATCGGGCACCGTGGCCGCGGCAATCTCGGGCGACCAAAAAGCACTCAGGCGCACCAGCCATTCAGCCAGCGGCGGCATGAGATGGGCCGGTGAGCCCCCCAGAGGCAGGTCTACAGGCGCCGGCAGCGCGCAAAGCAGCAAGGCGCAGCCGCGCTGGTCTGCCAGGCCCTGGGCGAGCATGCGGCCATCGGCCTCGAGCCGCAGTTCGAGCCAGGCCCAGGCGGCGGGCTTGTCAGGGTCGGAGGCTAGGCGGAGTTCGACGCGTACTTCGCCGACACCAGCGGGCACGCTTCGGGCGGGTGCGCTGAACAGTGGCATATGGGGTTGCGGCGTCAGCGTATCGACGACAGGCGACTGAGCCAGGCAGGCCGGTTCGAACAAGCCGTGCTGCGGCAGGTCTGCCGACACTGTCATTGGCAGGTAGCGGCCAAGCTCGTCGTCAACTTTCAACTCGTAGCGGCGTGTGGGCGATGGCGAAGCCACGCCGCCCGCCGCACTGATACCGCGCAGTCGGTGGCAGGCAAAGGCGCCGTAGCTGTTGGCGCAAAGCCGGCGTGGCGCCCCGTTGCGCTGCTTCGGATCAATGAGGCGAACCTTCAAGCCCTCGCTGACGATGCGGCCGTCAAGCTGATCACGGAAGATGACGCCGAAGATCGGTGTCAATAGATTCCTGTCGAAGCCTGGTCGTAGGTCCCGCGAGTTCATGGCGTGGGCTCCGCTTCGGTGCCGTAGCGCATTTCGCGCGTCGTCACCAGGCCGGCATCGCGCATAGCGAGGCCGGAGTCCAGCGTCACCATGCGGGCGACATACATCACCGAGGTCTGCCAACGAGAGCGGTATTTGTCCCAAAGGCCCAGGTAGTCGGCCAAGCCGGGCGGGTCGAGCGACAGCTCTACCGTCTCCAGCGGGCCGAAGACAGCGAGTTCGCGTCGCGTCAGTGAGTGGTTCAGCTGGCTGGCATTGAGCACGGTGTTGTCTTCGATGAAGCGCATCGCCCAGCCAAGCAGGCGCAGTTGCCGCTCGGCCTCGCCAGCCCAAGGTGTCAGCATGAAGTGCAAGTCCAGGGGCAGTGATGGCCGGCGCAAGATGCCGTCCGTCCCCCGCCGCGGCTGTTGGTTGCGCGCTGCCGCGACGGTGACTCGCCACAGCATCAGCGAAAAACCCTCGTTGACCAACTGGCTGCCGAAGTCATGCGTTTGGTAGAGCTGGAACGAAGGGCTGGATGTGAACTCGTCGCGAGGGCAGCGCTCCTCGATCAGGCGCAGCAGCGTCTTGGCGACGGCGGCGATGGCGAGGTGGCTGGCCATGGGTGGAGAACGCCTGGCTCAGCCACGCCGGCCGTAGGTTGGGTTCGTCGCCATTGAATCGGAGTTCTTCACCACGCCCTCGCTTTCAAGCTTGGCCAAAGCCAGTTCAACCGTTAGCAAAGCCACTTCCCCTTGGCGCGGCGCGAGCCACCAGCGCTGGATCCCTACCGCTGTGTCAGCGGCTTTCGGGTATTCATCCAGGTAGCTGCGGATCCAGGCCGCGGTTTCATCCACGGTCGGGCCAAGGGGAGATGTGTTGCCCATCGCTTTGCGCCCATGGCGCCTTGCCATCTGTGAAGTAACGCACTAAGCGTGCCAGCAGGTTTGGCAAATGGCATGCCTTTGAAATCAATCACTTGGCCTGCTCGCGTGCGCAGGGTGGGGCGCTTTTGCCAGAGCTGAGGTGGGGCGCAATGGCAGCAGGCGAGGCGGTTTGGCCTCACCTAGTTCGTGGGGGGCGCATTCGGCTGAGTCCGGCGGCGGCGAGATCCCAGGTTGCGTTCATCTTGCAAGCAGCCGGCTTGCATGCTTGCCTGCACGTAGAAAGCGGGCTGCGCCCTTGGCCGCTTACTGCTCGCGCTTCTCGTACTTGCGCACCAACCGACCGAAGCGGCTGCGCTCCTTGCCAGCGAGGCGCGCCGCCTCGCTGACATTGCCCTGTGTATGCAGAAGAAGTGCGTGCACATAGCGGCGCTCGAAGTCCGCGATGACGCGGGCCTTGGCTTCGGCAAAGGGCGTCGTGGGAAATCCGGCAGTTGTGACCTCGTCAAGGTCGGAGGCGGAATTGTGGACAGGGCTAGTCGATGACAGACCCAATTCCACGGTCAGGCGCTTGTCCAGCAGGAAACAGCGGTGGACCCGGTGTTCCAACTCGCGCACATTGCCCGGCCAGGTCTGATGCGGAGAGCGCAATGCGTCGCGACTGGCGGCGCTGAGCACGCGCCCAGGCATCCGGTACTGGGCACAGAAACGGCGCACAAAGGTCTCGGCCAGCAGCAAAGCGTCGCCAGGGCGGTCGCGCAGTGGCGGTAGGTGGAGAGTGAGCAGATCCAGGCGGAACAAGAGGTCAGTGCGGAATTGACCGATGCTGGCCAGCGCCGGCAGATTCGCGTTGGTGGCGGCGATCAGGCGCACGTTGGCCTGGTGGAAGCGGGTGGCGCCAATTGGGCGATAGCTGTGGTCCTGCACGAAGCGCAGGATGGCCGCCTGTGCGCGGGAAGACAGGGAGTCGATCTCGTCCAGGAACAAAGTGCCACCCTCAGCCAAACCGGCCAGACCGCGGCTGTCGCTCTTGGCATCGGTGTAGGCGCCACGCGCATGGCCGAATAGCTCGGCCTCGAACAGCGAGTCGGGCACCGCACCGCAGTTCAAGGGCACAAAGGGCCCGGCCTGGCGCGCGCTGCAGTAGTGGATCGCCCGGGCGGCCAGCTCCTTGCCGGTTCCAGTTTCACCACATAGCAGTACGGTGGCATCGACCGCCGCCCATTGCTGCAGTTGATCGAGCACTTTGCGAAACTGCGGTGATTCACCGATCAGATTCAGCGCGGTCCAGTCTGGCGTGATGCTGTCGTCCACCGGGAACCCCGAAGAAGGAGAGCGCCGCATGGTAGGGGTCGTCGTGTGGCTATGAATCCCCAATGCGGACGATGAAGCCTGCTTGCGACTCGTCATTGTGTAACGAAACACTTCGACATGGCATCTATCGACATTCATTATTTGACATAATACACATTGTCGAACTTTTGGCAGTGAAAGCGGTGCGATTCGCGGCACAGCTTTTCGGCCTATTCAGGAGTTCAAAACATAGCACTTGGACGCATTCTGAGGGGCTTTGACATGCTCAACAGACTGCCCAAATGGCCCGGCGAATGGGCCGACCTCTTAGCCGACATTGGCAACCCAAAACCGGCCCAGATAGCGAAAGCTTTGGGGGTTTCTAAGCGCACCGTAGAGCGCTGGAACAGTACAAAACCGCCCAGAATGGCGATGTTAAGTTTGTGGTGGTTGTCGCGCCACGGCCACAGCGAATGGGATGCAGAGATGCACAACCGGACGCGCATGGCCGTATCGACGAATAAAAGCCTGTGGCGCGAAGTAAGGGATTTACGCGATCAGGTCTTGATGGCGCGAACCCAGAAGCTCACCAATCAATGGCGCGGCCCCGCGAAAAACGACGAGCCACAGCCAACACCCGATGCAACGGCCTACCGGCCTCACTGGGGCAAGCCCCAGCCCCCAGGACGGCTTAAGAAGTAGCAATGATGCGGCAGGCCCCTCCCGCAAGCGGGAGCCCTCCCGCCGCCTCCTTGCTATCCGTGCCCACGGGTATAGCGGGCGACCATGACAACAATAACAAGTACAGCGACCAAAAAGGTAAGAACTTGGACAGCCCATTGCCCCCAAGGAACGTGGGCACCTGGGCGGTTTGGCTTGGACTTGCCTAAGCTGCGCCTATAAGCAGAGCGCTCGACATATCCTTGTCTCTTGCGCATTTCATCTCGATACCAGTCGCGATCCTGAACTCCCATGTAACACCCTCCTTTTTTATGAGGGCGAATGATGCCAGAGCGCTTAGCCAGATCGGGCAGTCATCATGGCAACCTGGGGCAAATCGCACACAACGGCCCTACTCGCTGACTTCCACGACACAAGGCCAGCACAGGGGCCGGAGGCGTGCCACTCATACCCAGCACGGGCTAAATCATCGCTTGTGAGGGTGCTAACTGCTTGGCCGTTCTGGGACAAGACGAGGGTCCAAACCTCCCGCGAGCCAAACTTAGCCCAGCCAGTGAGATGCAAGCCTTTTCCGCCGAAGGGTTCGACGGACTCAGGGCCAGAGGCCGCAGCAGCTGGTGAAGCCGCAGCAACTGGCACGGTAGCCGATACGGGGACCAGAAGAGGCGAAGAAGCCGGGAGACTTGAAGCGATAGGGGGCGCGGCCGTCTTTTGCTTGACCTGATGCTTTGAATCTGACACGGACCAGGGCGAAGAAACATCGCCAAAGGCGAATATGCAAATGATGGTGACGATGCACACACCAACGCCGTAAAAGCTCCAATGCCGCCAGATTGGGACAATATCTGAGGCCCCCATTTCATCGGTGCTGCGGCCACGGGTATGGCTTCGATAGAGGGCGTAATACTTGCGCTCGTATTTTCGCTGGGAGCTATTGACCACTTCACCGCGCAAGCCGTCCTGCACCTTGCGGGTATATGAACCCATGGAACCGAGCGCAACATTCTTGCGAACCCGGTAGACGACTTGGACCAAATCACGAATGGCGGCGGAAATCTTGCCGTAGCTTTGCGTGATCAAAAGCACATCGGAATTTTCATGCCTGTGAAGCGAAAACCACTCTTCGACTTGTTTACGGGTAGAGCCCTTAGGCAGCACCAAATGACATTCGTCAATGATGTAAAGCGCCCCTATTCCATCGGCACGCCGCCATGAGTCGCCATAGTCGAATTCGTGTTCAAAAGGTCGCCACGCCCTATCCTCACCCTTAATGCCTGTTGTGCCCTCCTTCTTAGATTCCGTCCGCAGCTCGATAAGGTCGCCAAAGCGAGAATCAATATTTGCAAAGGCCTCAAGAAGAAGCGGCAGATTGGTGATGACCTTGCGGCCTTTTTCAAGGGCTGGCAAAACATGCTGCACGACGGCCTCATAACTTTTTCCACCGCCAGGAGCGCCGAGAAGTAAGTTAATCATGAGCCAAGCCTAGTGAATGGGATCAGCTGAAGGGTTATGCGGATCATGCAGGCCGAGATGATGATTCCCATAGCCTGTGAGATGCCCACAGCGCTAAGGGTTGCCGTAACCTCAGGTGGAAGCGCGGCCCAGGCGCCGGCCTGACTGACAAGGCCGGAGAAATCGACGCCACCGACAATAGTGACGACCAAACGCAAGATGGACTCAAACCCCCAGCAGAATAAATCCGTGAGCATGTCCCAGCCAGCCTTAAATATGTCAACGAAGAGATCGCCTATCCATTGAACAGCCGCAACAATCTTTGCGAGTATGTAATTGATTCCAGTAACGATAGCCTGCATATTCAACCCCCGAAAACAAGACGACGAGCCAGCAACAAAGCACTAACTATCATGATGGCCTTAAGCGCAAACCAAACAGAACAAGGCACGGACAAATCGCCGCCGACGTCAATACCCAAAACACGACCAGTCGGAAAAGTCCAACGAGGACAAGCAGCGCCGCCGATATTGGGATTCAAAGAGTTCAAAAAAGAAAATATGGGTGTCGACTTAATGGCGCCCATTTCCTTGTCCCATACACCTTGAACACCATCCGGGTATTTCTGCTTGTAGAGCTTAGGACGTTCAGGCATAGACAAATCATTAGGAGGGGTTGCCTGTTCATCTGGTTTGGTTTCTGTAGACGTTGACCCATCAGAATTTACGGTTACCGTTGAAACATTCCAGTTATACGAATTACCGTTATATGTGATGTTGTAAACGTCTTTTGTTGTAGTTGTTTTAGTGCTGCCATCAGGGGCAGTTTCTGTTTTAACTTTCGGCTCTGATTCAATCTTTTTTTCGCCGTCGATCTTAATATCTGGCGCTGGACTGAATTCAATATCACGCTTCAAAAGCTCTTCAGCAATATTTCTGGCTTGGTCTTTCGGTGCATTCTGCTCAAACAAATCAGCAGCGGTTTCTGTGGAAATTGGTTCACTTTTTCCTGATGGGCATTTGCCATCAAAACCGATTGCTACGGGCTTACCGTCGGGAGTATCAGCGCAAGAAGTGATAACGATAGGTAAAGCAGTAACTGAACCAATCTTCGACACAGCAGTTGAACCACACCAATTACTACCAGCATCGCCCCTATAACCGACGGTGTTAGTTTGCATAATGGCGAATTGCCCCTGAGCAGGACCACCAGGGCCTAACTGAAAAGAGATAGTATTAGTGCAACCGTATGTAGAACTGCCACTTTCAGAATATGTTGAAAATTTCTTGTTGTATTGAGCCATGGCAGCAGAACAAGCCTGGTAAGAAGTAGTCCCCTGACCCGTGATTCCATTACCTGGCGAACAGACATAACCGGAAACATTGCCAGGATCAACACCCGGATCAAAAAGCCAGCCATCGCCAGAAGCATTAGGCTTAGTTCTCAAACCAGACCAAATATCAAAAACAGTAACAGCCAGGCCAGCATATCCAGTGGCCTTAGCTGCTGTCTTGGCAATGGTTCCCCAAGGGAGAGCGCGAACCGCAGACAGATCCAGCGAGCGACCAGCTGGGCCGCCAGCCTTGATCAAATCATTGAGGACAACCGCACCAGAAGAAGGGCCGTTAGTGACCCAAGTGGGCTTGATATAAGGCGTACCGTTAGAGCTAACGGTAGGAACAAGCACAACGCGCCCCCCAGCATTTCCAGACTGGACGGACAAGTTATTAGCGGCCTGAGCCGAGAAAGAAAAAAGCGCCCCGGAGAGCGCCATCAGAACGATTTTTTTAGTCATGCACTCGGCCCAATAGCCCGAACAAAGACAAGGGCGCACGTTGCGCCGATTGAAGCCACAGCGGCCCAAAACAACGCGACGAGCGCCCCGGTGATCATGCTTAGGCCTTGCTGATGGCGCGCTTGGCCAAGCTGATGCCCTTCATTGCCAGGGCGATGCCGACGATGGCAACACCGGCCACGCCGACGAAGGTGGCAACGCCAGCAAAGGACACAGCCGCGAAGATGTCATCCATGGGAGAGCCGGCAGCGTGAGCAGCCGAACCAGCAACCAGAACACCAGCAGCCACGAGACCGCGTTGAATAGCCTTGTTCATATCGAACCTTTCAGAAAAAGCCAGGGAAACCGCCCCGGCAACGGGTGAGGAAATAGCCCTCAAATCTTGCGAACCAATCGCACGGCCAAGCCGATGCAATAGCCAAAAAACCAGAACGTGAGAACAGCGCCAAAGCCCCATGACCACACGTAAAGAACGGATTCAGCGGTGATGCCAAGCGACGGAAAATCGAGCGCTTCAGTGAGCGGCACAAAGCGTTGAGCAGCAGGTGGACAAGTGCCGTCCGGGGCTGGCGCGACTTCACAAATGAGCAAGTGGGTTTGAGACACGTTTAGGCCTCAATGCACAGGGGAGCGCGAGAGCCAGGAGAAAGGCCCGCCAGCCTCAATGACTCGCTCATGCCGATGGATGCGGCGTAAGGCATCAAGACCGCCAACTTTGACGCGCTCGAATTCGGACGGATATAGGACGCCATCAGGGCATAGCCAGCCGCCGCCCGCTGCTCTTTTCCATTCGTCCCCAATGTCAGAATTCGCCTGCACAAAACTAGGCAGACCCAACCAGCGGCGAGCACGCCGCAAAGAGTGATCCAAGCCGCCGACGCCATAGGCCCGCGCTCCTTTCGGCATTGCCGATAAATCTTTGTCTTTTTTGAGGTAGTGCAGCAGGTAGCCGACTGCGTTCTTTGCCTCAAGGCTTTGAGACATGCCAAAGGGCCACCAGCCGCGTTTATCGAAGTGGGGGCACCTGACCCCTACCGGCAACCAAATAACAGCGTGGTAGTGGATTACGTCCCGTCCCTTGCCATCCGTGCGGCGCTTGCCGTCTTGAATCTCAGCGACCCAGACATAACGCCACGCAATGCCCTTCTTTGCGCACCACAGGCGCATGGCTCGCATTGCCTCGGTCAAGTGGTTGCTCTGCCAGGACTGGCCCGGCTTGTAGGTCAGCGTGACCATCCAGGCGCGATCCGTGCGACTGCCCTTCTCGCTCACCGCGTGTGCACGCGCAGCGAAGCCAACAGACCGGCGCAGGAGCGCTAAACGGCGCTTCGCTTTGTCGATCGTGAAAACGTCCAAGGCTTCACACGCTTCGTCGCGTGCTGCTGCGACACCGCCAAGGGCTTCCAACACAGTTTTTTGACGCTCAAAAACTTTTGTTGGAACTGAGACAAGCCCCGCGCCTGTCGGCGCGTCATGCAAGAAATCCGCAAGCTCTGCGGCCTTGCGCTGACGGCCACGCACAGGCGTTTCATAACGCGCAGATTGAGCGGCTACTTTACGACGAACGCGAGACAGGGCCGAAGCCTGCGCCCAATGGTCAAAAGGTGCGCCTTCATCCGGGCCAGCGGCACGAATAGCTTCGTCGTGAATCTCGCGCAGGATTAGCGCTTGATCGCGCTGGATGGCCGTAAGGGTCATGCTTTACCTTGAATGGCCGAACGCACGGCGCGCAACTCAGTGAGAGCCTGCTGAAGACCAACGAAGACCGCTTGACCATCACAGCCAGCATGAACACAGGCATCCTGCGCGGCCATAACGCTATCAATGGCCTCATTGACTGCATTCAGGGCCACACGCTCAAGGTGGGTAAGCACAGCCGTCATAGCGAAAAGCCCCCGACCGGGAAGCCAGCGGCACCGAGCAATTCAACGTCGCATTCGATGGCACCGTGAGCAACAAAGCGAGCGGCAACGCTGATGCCTTGAATCTCTTGATCCTCGGCGGCGTGACGCTGCAATGTGGCGATCAAGGCCATGCGCAGCACGGCCAGTTCAGCAGCCGATTGCACGGCCACGAAATCGGGGGCGCTCATGGTGCACCCGTCAGGCCGCAGCCGAAGGACGCTTCAGGGGAGCCAACCGCGCCGAAACGGCCAAGCGGCCATCACGGTCAATGTAGAGGCTCGACGGGTGCAGGGTGTACTCACCGGGCGCGTATGCTTGCGCGTCACCGTCGAGCATGATTTCGAACTTTTCGGGATAAGGGGGCTTGTTGCCTTCCTTGTCCACGGTGTGGGCGTAGGCCGCTTGCATGCGCAAGTGGTAGGGCTTTTGGGTGGTCTTGCTGGTGCCCTTAAACTCCTTGACGGTAGTCTGAGCAATGGTCACTTGAATCATGGTGTTGGCTCCAAAAACTCAATGAAAATTCATTGAGAAGCGAAGCCTAACGAAGAAAGTCCACTCATGAAGACGTTCAAAAACGCTATTGACAAAGCCGCAGATTTGTGCGGAAGCCAACGAGGACTAGCGGAAAGGCTAGGCGTAAAAGAGCAACAAATAAGCGCTGCAAAGCTTGGAAAGCAGCCACTAAACAAGGAGCGAATTGCCGTCCTTGGATGCCTTCTCGACACCGATCCGGCAGAGCTTTGGGAGCTTCAAGAGATCGCCAACCTTCCCAGGCGGAACCCCTTCTTGCACGCCGCAAGCGCAATGCTTTCGGCTTTTCTATGCGTCATTTTGTCGGTAGGCGGAAATGACGCTAAGGCCGATGCCTACGGCGCTAACTGCATTTCTGAGCGGAGCGGCATAGTACACATTGTCGAACTTTTGGCAGTGAAAGCGGTGCGATTCGCGGCACAGCTTTTCGGCCTATTCAGGAGTTCAAAACATAGCACTTGGACGCATTCTGAGGGGCTTTGACATGCTCAACAGACTGCCCAAATGGCCCGGCGAATGGGCCGACCTCTTAGCCGACATTGGCAACCCAAAACCGGCCCAGATAGCGAAAGCTTTGGGGGTTTCTAAGCGCACCGTAGAGCGCTGGAACAGTACAAAACCGCCCAGAATGGCGATGTTAAGTTTGTGGTGGTTGTCGCGCCACGGCCACAGCGAATGGGATGCAGAGATGCACAACCGGACGCGCATGGCCGTATCGACGAATAAAAGCCTGTGGCGCGAAGTAAGGGATTTACGCGATCAGGTCTTGATGGCGCGAACCCAGAAGCTCACCAATCAATGGCGCGGCCCCGCGAAAAACGACGAGCCACAGCCAACACCCGATGCAACGGCCTACCGGCCTCACTGGGGCAAGCCCCAGCCCCCAGGACGGCTTAAGAAGTAGCAATGATGCGGCAGGCCCCTCCCGCAAGCGGGAGCCCTCCCGCCGCCTCCTTGCTATCCGTGCCCACGGGTATAGCGGGCGACCATGACAACAATAACAAGTACAGCGACCAAAAAGGTAAGAACTTGGACAGCCCATTGCCCCCAAGGAACGTGGGCACCTGGGCGGTTTGGCTTGGACTTGCCTAAGCTGCGCCTATAAGCAGAGCGCTCGACATATCCTTGTCTCTTGCGCATTTCATCTCGATACCAGTCGCGATCCTGAACTCCCATGTAACACCCTCCTTTTTTATGAGGGCGAATGATGCCAGAGCGCTTAGCCAGATCGGGCAGTCATCATGGCAACCTGGGGCAAATCGCACACAACGGCCCTACTCGCTGACTTCCACGACACAAGGCCAGCACAGGGGCCGGAGGCGTGCCACTCATACCCAGCACGGGCTAAATCATCGCTTGTGAGGGTGCTAACTGCTTGGCCGTTCTGGGACAAGACGAGGGTCCAAACCTCCCGCGAGCCAAACTTAGCCCAGCCAGTGAGATGCAAGCCTTTTCCGCCGAAGGGTTCGACGGACTCAGGGCCAGAGGCCGCAGCAGCTGGTGAAGCCGCAGCAACTGGCACGGTAGCCGATACGGGGACCAGAAGAGGCGAAGAAGCCGGGAGACTTGAAGCGATAGGGGGCGCGGCCGTCTTTTGCTTGACCTGATGCTTTGAATCTGACACGGACCAGGGCGAAGAAACATCGCCAAAGGCGAATATGCAAATGATGGTGACGATGCACACACCAACGCCGTAAAAGCTCCAATGCCGCCAGATTGGGACAATATCTGAGGCCCCCATTTCATCGGTGCTGCGGCCACGGGTATGGCTTCGATAGAGGGCGTAATACTTGCGCTCGTATTTTCGCTGGGAGCTATTGACCACTTCACCGCGCAAGCCGTCCTGCACCTTGCGGGTATATGAACCCATGGAACCGAGCGCAACATTCTTGCGAACCCGGTAGACGACTTGGACCAAATCACGAATGGCGGCGGAAATCTTGCCGTAGCTTTGCGTGATCAAAAGCACATCGGAATTTTCATGCCTGTGAAGCGAAAACCACTCTTCGACTTGTTTACGGGTAGAGCCCTTAGGCAGCACCAAATGACATTCGTCAATGATGTAAAGCGCCCCTATTCCATCGGCACGCCGCCATGAGTCGCCATAGTCGAATTCGTGTTCAAAAGGTCGCCACGCCCTATCCTCACCCTTAATGCCTGTTGTGCCCTCCTTCTTAGATTCCGTCCGCAGCTCGATAAGGTCGCCAAAGCGAGAATCAATATTTGCAAAGGCCTCAAGAAGAAGCGGCAGATTGGTGATGACCTTGCGGCCTTTTTCAAGGGCTGGCAAAACATGCTGCACGACGGCCTCATAACTTTTTCCACCGCCAGGAGCGCCGAGAAGTAAGTTAATCATGAGCCAAGCCTAGTGAATGGGATCAGCTGAAGGGTTATGCGGATCATGCAGGCCGAGATGATGATTCCCATAGCCTGTGAGATGCCCACAGCGCTAAGGGTTGCCGTAACCTCAGGTGGAAGCGCGGCCCAGGCGCCGGCCTGACTGACAAGGCCGGAGAAATCGACGCCACCGACAATAGTGACGACCAAACGCAAGATGGACTCAAACCCCCAGCAGAATAAATCCGTGAGCATGTCCCAGCCAGCCTTAAATATGTCAACGAAGAGATCGCCTATCCATTGAACAGCCGCAACAATCTTTGCGAGTATGTAATTGATTCCAGTAACGATAGCCTGCATATTCAACCCCCGAAAACAAGACGACGAGCCAGCAACAAAGCACTAACTATCATGATGGCCTTAAGCGCAAACCAAACAGAACAAGGCACGGACAAATCGCCGCCGACGTCAATACCCAAAACACGACCAGTCGGAAAAGTCCAACGAGGACAAGCAGCGCCGCCGATATTGGGATTCAAAGAGTTCAAAAAAGAAAATATGGGTGTCGACTTAATGGCGCCCATTTCCTTGTCCCATACACCTTGAACACCATCCGGGTATTTCTGCTTGTAGAGCTTAGGACGTTCAGGCATAGACAAATCATTAGGAGGGGTTGCCTGTTCATCTGGTTTGGTTTCTGTAGACGTTGACCCATCAGAATTTACGGTTACCGTTGAAACATTCCAGTTATACGAATTACCGTTATATGTGATGTTGTAAACGTCTTTTGTTGTAGTTGTTTTAGTGCTGCCATCAGGGGCAGTTTCTGTTTTAACTTTCGGCTCTGATTCAATCTTTTTTTCGCCGTCGATCTTAATATCTGGCGCTGGACTGAATTCAATATCACGCTTCAAAAGCTCTTCAGCAATATTTCTGGCTTGGTCTTTCGGTGCATTCTGCTCAAACAAATCAGCAGCGGTTTCTGTGGAAATTGGTTCACTTTTTCCTGATGGGCATTTGCCATCAAAACCGATTGCTACGGGCTTACCGTCGGGAGTATCAGCGCAAGAAGTGATAACGATAGGTAAAGCAGTAACTGAACCAATCTTCGACACAGCAGTTGAACCACACCAATTACTACCAGCATCGCCCCTATAACCGACGGTGTTAGTTTGCATAATGGCGAATTGCCCCTGAGCAGGACCACCAGGGCCTAACTGAAAAGAGATAGTATTAGTGCAACCGTATGTAGAACTGCCACTTTCAGAATATGTTGAAAATTTCTTGTTGTATTGAGCCATGGCAGCAGAACAAGCCTGGTAAGAAGTAGTCCCCTGACCCGTGATTCCATTACCTGGCGAACAGACATAACCGGAAACATTGCCAGGATCAACACCCGGATCAAAAAGCCAGCCATCGCCAGAAGCATTAGGCTTAGTTCTCAAACCAGACCAAATATCAAAAACAGTAACAGCCAGGCCAGCATATCCAGTGGCCTTAGCTGCTGTCTTGGCAATGGTTCCCCAAGGGAGAGCGCGAACCGCAGACAGATCCAGCGAGCGACCAGCTGGGCCGCCAGCCTTGATCAAATCATTGAGGACAACCGCACCAGAAGAAGGGCCGTTAGTGACCCAAGTGGGCTTGATATAAGGCGTACCGTTAGAGCTAACGGTAGGAACAAGCACAACGCGCCCCCCAGCATTTCCAGACTGGACGGACAAGTTATTAGCGGCCTGAGCCGAGAAAGAAAAAAGCGCCCCGGAGAGCGCCATCAGAACGATTTTTTTAGTCATGCACTCGGCCCAATAGCCCGAACAAAGACAAGGGCGCACGTTGCGCCGATTGAAGCCACAGCGGCCCAAAACAACGCGACGAGCGCCCCGGTGATCATGCTTAGGCCTTGCTGATGGCGCGCTTGGCCAAGCTGATGCCCTTCATTGCCAGGGCGATGCCGACGATGGCAACACCGGCCACGCCGACGAAGGTGGCAACGCCAGCAAAGGACACAGCCGCGAAGATGTCATCCATGGGAGAGCCGGCAGCGTGAGCAGCCGAACCAGCAACCAGAACACCAGCAGCCACGAGACCGCGTTGAATAGCCTTGTTCATATCGAACCTTTCAGAAAAAGCCAGGGAAACCGCCCCGGCAACGGGTGAGGAAATAGCCCTCAAATCTTGCGAACCAATCGCACGGCCAAGCCGATGCAATAGCCAAAAAACCAGAACGTGAGAACAGCGCCAAAGCCCCATGACCACACGTAAAGAACGGATTCAGCGGTGATGCCAAGCGACGGAAAATCGAGCGCTTCAGTGAGCGGCACAAAGCGTTGAGCAGCAGGTGGACAAGTGCCGTCCGGGGCTGGCGCGACTTCACAAATGAGCAAGTGGGTTTGAGACACGTTTAGGCCTCAATGCACAGGGGAGCGCGAGAGCCAGGAGAAAGGCCCGCCAGCCTCAATGACTCGCTCATGCCGATGGATGCGGCGTAAGGCATCAAGACCGCCAACTTTGACGCGCTCGAATTCGGACGGATATAGGACGCCATCAGGGCATAGCCAGCCGCCGCCCGCTGCTCTTTTCCATTCGTCCCCAATGTCAGAATTCGCCTGCACAAAACTAGGCAGACCCAACCAGCGGCGAGCACGCCGCAAAGAGTGATCCAAGCCGCCGACGCCATAGGCCCGCGCTCCTTTCGGCATTGCCGATAAATCTTTGTCTTTTTTGAGGTAGTGCAGCAGGTAGCCGACTGCGTTCTTTGCCTCAAGGCTTTGAGACATGCCAAAGGGCCACCAGCCGCGTTTATCGAAGTGGGGGCACCTGACCCCTACCGGCAACCAAATAACAGCGTGGTAGTGGATTACGTCCCGTCCCTTGCCATCCGTGCGGCGCTTGCCGTCTTGAATCTCAGCGACCCAGACATAACGCCACGCAATGCCCTTCTTTGCGCACCACAGGCGCATGGCTCGCATTGCCTCGGTCAAGTGGTTGCTCTGCCAGGACTGGCCCGGCTTGTAGGTCAGCGTGACCATCCAGGCGCGATCCGTGCGACTGCCCTTCTCGCTCACCGCGTGTGCACGCGCAGCGAAGCCAACAGACCGGCGCAGGAGCGCTAAACGGCGCTTCGCTTTGTCGATCGTGAAAACGTCCAAGGCTTCACACGCTTCGTCGCGTGCTGCTGCGACACCGCCAAGGGCTTCCAACACAGTTTTTTGACGCTCAAAAACTTTTGTTGGAACTGAGACAAGCCCCGCGCCTGTCGGCGCGTCATGCAAGAAATCCGCAAGCTCTGCGGCCTTGCGCTGACGGCCACGCACAGGCGTTTCATAACGCGCAGATTGAGCGGCTACTTTACGACGAACGCGAGACAGGGCCGAAGCCTGCGCCCAATGGTCAAAAGGTGCGCCTTCATCCGGGCCAGCGGCACGAATAGCTTCGTCGTGAATCTCGCGCAGGATTAGCGCTTGATCGCGCTGGATGGCCGTAAGGGTCATGCTTTACCTTGAATGGCCGAACGCACGGCGCGCAACTCAGTGAGAGCCTGCTGAAGACCAACGAAGACCGCTTGACCATCACAGCCAGCATGAACACAGGCATCCTGCGCGGCCATAACGCTATCAATGGCCTCATTGACTGCATTCAGGGCCACACGCTCAAGGTGGGTAAGCACAGCCGTCATAGCGAAAAGCCCCCGACCGGGAAGCCAGCGGCACCGAGCAATTCAACGTCGCATTCGATGGCACCGTGAGCAACAAAGCGAGCGGCAACGCTGATGCCTTGAATCTCTTGATCCTCGGCGGCGTGACGCTGCAATGTGGCGATCAAGGCCATGCGCAGCACGGCCAGTTCAGCAGCCGATTGCACGGCCACGAAATCGGGGGCGCTCATGGTGCACCCGTCAGGCCGCAGCCGAAGGACGCTTCAGGGGAGCCAACCGCGCCGAAACGGCCAAGCGGCCATCACGGTCAATGTAGAGGCTCGACGGGTGCAGGGTGTACTCACCGGGCGCGTATGCTTGCGCGTCACCGTCGAGCATGATTTCGAACTTTTCGGGATAAGGGGGCTTGTTGCCTTCCTTGTCCACGGTGTGGGCGTAGGCCGCTTGCATGCGCAAGTGGTAGGGCTTTTGGGTGGTCTTGCTGGTGCCCTTAAACTCCTTGACGGTAGTCTGAGCAATGGTCACTTGAATCATGGTGTTGGCTCCAAAAACTCAATGAAAATTCATTGAGAAGCGAAGCCTAACGAAGAAAGTCCACTCATGAAGACGTTCAAAAACGCTATTGACAAAGCCGCAGATTTGTGCGGAAGCCAACGAGGACTAGCGGAAAGGCTAGGCGTAAAAGAGCAACAAATAAGCGCTGCAAAGCTTGGAAAGCAGCCACTAAACAAGGAGCGAATTGCCGTCCTTGGATGCCTTCTCGACACCGATCCGGCAGAGCTTTGGGAGCTTCAAGAGATCGCCAACCTTCCCAGGCGGAACCCCTTCTTGCACGCCGCAAGCGCAATGCTTTCGGCTTTTCTATGCGTCATTTTGTCGGTAGGCGGAAATGACGCTAAGGCCGATGCCTACGGCGCTAACTGCATTTCTGAGCGGAGCGGCATAGTACACATTGTCGGTAAATAACCTAGAGAGGCTGAAGGCAGCTCATCGGCTTGAAACCCGCATTGAACAAGGCCGCAAGCTGCGCTACCTCTATCGCTATCTGGGCTATACACGCGCCCAGGTTGCGACATTTCTTCATGTGTCGGAGCGCTCAGTGTTTCGCTGGGAAGCTGGAACCTCTCCCATACCATTTGCCGTCCTCAAGCTTCTAAGGCTCTTGGCACATCAGGAACTGCCTGGCGCCAGTTGGGCCGGCTGGTGCTTCAACCGTGGCACGCTATGGAGTCCTGAGGGCCGTGGCTTCGCTGGCAAAGACTTCTCCTGGCTGAGCATGCTCGCTCGACGTGCCAGCGCGTTTGGCAAGCTGTACAAGGAGAACATCGACCTGCGTGCCCAGCTGCGTACCGCGCTCACGGAACTTGGTCATGCCGAGGCTCGCGCCCTCAGCGCCGAGAAGCAAACGGCGATCGCGGAACTGGCGGTTTTCGGCGCCCTCGCCAAGACGGCCGAGTCCGAGGGGACCCCGCCTGCGGGGAGTTGCGGAATCGGCCGTCTTTCGGGTGACGTGCCTGTAACACGTCACCAACTGCTCGATTTTGAACAAGTTGGTAGCATCTCGGCCCCTCAAAGGGCTGCGGAGGTCTCGCCATGAGCGCCCAACAAGCAGCCCGTCGCCCGCGCGTTCGCCTGGTCACCGCACACGCTGACCTGGTTCGTTCGGTCTTGGCTACCCATCCCAGTTTGTCCCTGCGCAAGCTCGCACCGCTCATCGCTGAGCGCGCTGGCCTGCCTCATCTGAGCGACCACGCGCTGCACAACTTTTTGACCCATCACCAGATTGAACGGGTCGTGCCCGATTGGGCTGTTCGTCGTAGTGCACGCCTTCGCGCCTCGGGCACCTTGCTATTCGCGCCGCCTCTTGTGTCCAACAAGGCCAGCGCCACTGACGAAACAACCGCCCTTCTCGCCATTTGCCCGTCATCCACCACGCGGGGGCTGGGGCAGCGCCCCAGAGAGCCAGCTGAAAGCTGCGGGAGCAACTAACTTCGTAGTAACTCAGCGATATACGCGTGGACGAACTTATGCAGTATCGGTGTGAATATTTCGCGTCTTCAAAACAAGGTTTCCGGGTTACTGGATATTTTTTGCTTTGCTGATGACAATATTTCAGGGGAGAATAAATTTTAGTATGTACACATTGTCGATCAATTGTCTGGTTTTGCTATCATTGGCACGAAGGCGTTTGGGCGCCGCTCACCCTTGAATTGAACGCCTGTAAAGCAGCCGCTCCCGCAGCGCAGGGATTCGTCGAATCCTGTCGCCATCTAGATGACAGAGACCATTTGGAACCCGCCAAAGATCATCCGTTTGCCGTCAAAAGGCGGAGCCGGAATTGACTGACTGCGAGGATCGGCCATGACCTTCTTCCAAGCCTGGTCGCGTACTTCACGCGATGGCCAGGTAATCCAGGAAAAGACGACCGTCTCGTCATGCTTGCACTGAACGGCTAGCGGAAATGAAGTCAACTTGCCGTCGGGAACATCGTCTCCCCAGCAATCGACCACAGTGAGAGCGCCATACTCCTTAAAAAGCTCACCCATGGCCCGCGCGTGTTCCAGGAAGTCAGCGCGTTTAGAAGTCGGCACGGAAGCAACGAATCCGTCAACATATGTCATGGCAGTATCCCGATGAAGTTTGACTATCGGGCCCTCGCAATGGCTTAGCTTCACTCAAGACAGCCGGGGCCGCGAGTGACAAGCCTAACTGAATGCGGGTATCAGCGGCCTACTATTCCCTGCCATCAAGGTAAGGCCAAGTCCAAGTTGAGCCACCCGCCAAGCGCGAATGTGGCGGACACAATGCCCAAGGCCGCCAGCACGAAGACTGCGGCCATTTTGACGCCCGTGAGCAGCACCGAGCGCATCTCCTTACTCCTGTATTTCTTCTCCTGGTCGTAATGCCATTTGATGGCGACGAACATGCCCGTGCCCAACACGAGAGCTTTGAACGCAAAGAAGACTAAAGGGATTAAATCCATCATTTTGGTATTTTTAGGGCGTCATTTGACGCTATCTATCTCAAGGAGTAGCAACTCAGTCGCAAGCTAAGCCATTTCAGGTGATGCGCCCGACTTAGTCGTGGTCGTGCCCTTCACTTCCCTTGCACCGTCCGGAATCCCTCCTCCCATGTTGCGAAGGACTATAGAAATGCTATGCCCCTGTCACAGCACTGCTGGCTCGGCGGGCAAATCAAGTGAGAGGCTGCGAGGGATGACGAAATGTGGGTCGGAGGAAAGACCTGCCATCAACTATGCCTGATTGCCATCTGCTCTGTAAAATTCAGATAGAACAAAAAAAACCATATCAGTTTACCCATGAAGCTCTACGAAACCTATGCAGACGAGATAGCCGAACTGATCCGTCAAGGTGTACTTCAACCGGGCGCGCGCCTACCTTCCGTGCGACAGGCCAAGCAGCAGCGCAAGCTCAGTGCGTCCACCGTGTTTGAGGCCTACGCCCTATTGGAATCGCGCGGGATGATTCACTGTAGGCCACGTTCTGGCTACTACGTTCAGCTGCGTCACGGGTCGCAAACGCCAGAGCCACACACCGCAGCACCGGCAGCGGAGTCCAGCCCTGTTGCCATCAGTGACCTGGTATTTGAGGTGCTGGGGAGCACCCGTGATGAGAGGATGGTGCCGCTTGGTTCAGCGTTTCCTTCGCCCAAGTTCTTTCCTCTGGACAAACTGGCCAAGGCGCTCACGCCCCAAATGAGACGCTTGGCGCCAGCTCAACTCACGGGGCACCTTACCGCAGGTGATGAACAGCTACGCAGGCTGATCGCCTTGCGTTACGGCACTTCGGGCTTCCGCTTGGAACCGAGCGAGTTGGTGATTACGAATGGCGCCATGGAGGCATTGAACCTGTCATTGCAAGCGATAACTCAGCCCGGGGATGTGGTCGTGCTGGAGTCACCCACTTTTTACGCCGCACTGCAGGTGCTGGAGCGCCTCAAGTTGCGAGCAGTGGAAGTAGCGACACACCCGCGCACCGGCGTCGATCTGGACTCTTTGGCCGAGGTGTTGCGCCAGCATCCAGTGAAGGCCTGCTGGTTCATGCCACAGTTTCAAAATCCCTTAGGCAGTCAGATGCCGGTGGAGGCCAAACAAGCTCTGGTGCGCTTGCTGACACAGCATCAGGTACCGTTGATTGAAGACGATGTGTATGGCGAGCTCTACTACGGTCACCACCGCGCGCCACCAGCCAAGGCTTTTGACACGGAGGGCCTCGTCTTGCACTGCAGCTCATTCTCCAAGAGTCTGGCGCCTGGCTACCGTGTGGGCTGGGTGGCGGCGGGACGGTTCGCACAGCAGATTCAGCGCATCAAGCTGATGGCGAGCCTAGCTACTGCGATACCCTCGCAACTGGCCATTGCGAACTACCTAGAGACAGGCGGTTTTGACCGGCACTTGCGACAGATGCGCCTGCGCCTGGAGGACAACGCCAGTACGGCTTTGCAGTGCATTTCCCGCTACTTTCCAACGGGCAGCAAAGTCACACGACCCCAAGGCGGCTACTTCTTATGGGTGGAGCTACCACCTGACTTGGATGCACTAGTTGTACATCGACGTGCCTCGGCCGCAGGTATTAGCGTGGCGCCTGGTCAGTTGTTTTCTGCCGACCAACGCTTTCATCATCACCTGCGACTTAACTTCGGCTTTCACGACGGCAGTGAATTGGCGACTGCACTGAGGCAACTTGGCGCTTTGCTTGTTTCGCCATGACAAGCGCGCCGGTCAGTTGCGGGACTCAAGCCTTCGACTGAGATGACCCAATCCAGGCGGTCTTGCGTCAATTGCACAGACCTAGGATGCGCTCTTCCGCTGAGCAGCGCTTCTTCGTCGCGGCGCAAGTCCGCAATTCGCGTGCGGTTGGGCTGAAATAAGCCCAGCCATTGCCAAGCTCAGGAAGCTTCAAGCTGACCTCGCGCCACTTCGGGTGGCCATCCGCTTGCAGGCGCGAGAAGTTCTGGCACAAAGAGCGGCCAAACCTGGCCAAGTGCGAAATGGTGTCTTTCAGGTTGTAGTCATAGGTGACCAAGAAGGCGCCCACCGAGATAGTGGTGAAGTCTTCGCTCAGCAGATTGGGATAGCTGGCGGCCAGCATCTTGGCCGGCGTATAGGTACCCATGGCGGTCTTGCTGGCGGGATGATCAGGGTCAAACTTCAGCAGCTTGATGAACTTCTGCGCTTCCGGCCGCATATTGGCGATCAGCGGCGCGGGCTGGCCGGCAGCGACCACCACGACATCGACCGATTTGTCGGAGATCAGCTTGACCAACGCCTCTTCATTCGACATGAAGCTGGCCTGCGGCTCCGGCATTGGCCCGTTGAACATCATGCGGTAGAGCGTGTGGGTGATCAGCGCCGCGCCGCTACCCACCAAGCCGCCGTTGATCTTGGCATCCTTGATGTCGTGAATGTAGTTGAGCGGCGAATCGGCCCGCACGATGTAGTGGATCTCGGTGTTGTAAAGCGGCAGGATCACCCGCAAAGGCCGAACCATGGCGGCCGCTTCGTTGTTGCCGCTGCCGGCGCGGTCAACAAAGGCCTGAAACACATCGGCCTGCACGACGGCCAGCTTGACCCCGGGTTCATAGCGCAGCAACTTGACGTTGGCGGCTGAACCCGAGGTGGCCACCACTTCCAATTGAACATCCGCATCGGGGGCCACGAACTTGGCCAGGTCTTTGCCGATGGCGTAGTAAGTGCCTTTGTCGGACGCCGTGACGATCTTGTACTCGGCCGCTGCCCATGCGCGCCCAGCCAAGCCTAGCGTTACCGCCAGCACCATGGCGCCGGTAGTGCAAGCCTTGGTGATGGCCCTAATCCGCAGAGAAGTTACGTCCAATGTGTGCATGTCAGGCTTACCTTTGAGTTGGAACTTCGGGGGCGACGCACAAGCCGAGCGCTGCGACCGCCTCGGTGCAAGCGCCGATCTGGGCTGGTTTGGGCGGGGCTGTTGGATAGCTCGGCCGGCTGTTGATGCTCAAGCCAATGGCCTCAATTGGGCCAGCGCTGGTGGGCGCTGAGGGCAAGGCCGCTCTGCTGGGGAGGCTGGCGGAAGGCGGCGCACTATTGCTTGAGACAAGACCAGGCCGGCGTCGCTGCGCTGGAGCGGATACTGCCGTCGCCGTGACTGCTTCGGCAGAGTCAGCGTTGCGCGGCCAGGCCGGGGCCACCCCTGGCTGGGTGCTTGCCTCAACACTTGGTGACGGGCTGATGTTGGCTGCCACTGAGTCGCCGGCTTGAGTACTGGACTGGCCGCTTGGGAAGACTGGCGCCCTCACCTCTTTGTCCGCTGCCTCGATGGCTGGCTTGCTTGCGACTGACTGAGCCACCGCTGCAGTGGCTTGCGCTGACGCTGAGCCCTCGGGCTGCCGGCTGATCAGAAAAACAGCGCCGCTGCCGATGATCAGAACCAGCAATACCAAAGCTGCCCGCCAGCTAGCTTGGGGCGACTTGGTGAACGCCCTTGGTAGAAGGCTTGGCTCATCTTCCCGAGGACCAGGCGCATCGAAATGCTGGGGCGGTGGCGGTGCAGGCGGCTCTGCTTCGAGTGAACCCAACTCAGCAGCGGCAGGAGCAGTGGGCTCCTGCTCAGGCGGCGCACTTGGGGCCGACAAGGACTCGCCGCAACGGCCACAGGCATCGACCAAGCTGACGTCATTCAGAGCCCCACAGTGCGCACAGGGCCGCAAATGCAGCGCCGCGCCGCATTCGTTGCAGAACTTTGAGCCTTCGGGGCTAACGTGCTCGCAGTACGGGCACTGTGTGCTGAGCTTGCCGGTCGAATGGGCGAATGACATAGGTCGGACAGCCTTGTTCACAAACGTCCAGGACGCGACCCACTATATGGCACCTGATTGGGCTTGAATAGTCCGCCCGAATTGGGATTCCTGCCCTGTTGCGCCAGCGATTCATCCCTGTAGTGGATGTTGGCCTGGGCGAAAATTCGGCGAGGAATGCCTTGTTCGCTCGCTTGCCTGCGCCCCTCCCCTTGGCCCAGTGCCGTTTACGGCAAGGCCTGACCCCGTGCCGCAAGATACATGCGGTACCAGTCTTCGCGGCTAAGTTCTATCTTCAATGCGTCGGCGCATGCTCGGATCCGCGCCGGATCGCTGCTGCCGATGACAGGCTGAATCCCGGCCGGATGTTTCATCAACCAAGCCAGCACGATGCCCTCGCACGAAACCTGATGCGCATGGGCCAGTTGTTGCACCAACTCCGCACAGCGGCGCACAGCAGATGCGGCAGCGTCATCACCCGTGGGCAAGGCCGCGCCGCTGAACAGGCCCTTGGCCAAGGAACCCCAGGCTTGCAGCTGAACATGATGAGTCTGGCAATAGGCCAGCGTGTCGGGCCAGTTGAGCGCATGAGCTTGCGGGCGAAGTTGCGGGTCATTGAAGCAACTGCCGGCTTCCAGCCAATCCAGCTTGCCCAGACTCATTTCCACCTGGTTGGCCAGCAAGGGCTGATCCAGACTGGCGCTCAGCTGGCGCATTTGCGCGGCTTGCATATTGGAGACGGCCAGATGCTGCACCTTGCCGGCTGCGCGCAGTCGGCTGAAGGCGGCGGCGACCTCATCGGCCTGCATCAACGGGTCGGGGCGATGCAGCATCAAGATTTCCAGCGTCTCAATCTGCAAGCGCTGCAGAATGCCGTCGACACTGCGCGCGATGTGTTCGGCACTCAGGTCATAGCGACCGGGGCCACTGGCATCGGCGAAGCGAATGCCGCATTTGGATTGCAGGAGCAGGCGCTGGCGCAGCGAGGGTTGACGTTTGAACAGCTCACCCATGCATTGCTCGGCCTTGCCGCGGGTGTAGATGTCGGCGTGATCGAACAGGGTGATGCCGACGTCGAGTGCGGCTTCCACCACCGCATGCGCTTTGGCAATATCGGCTTCGCCAATCGGCGTTTGGTCCCAGCCCCCGCCCAAGCCCATACAGCCAAGCACCAAGCGGCTGGCCTGAGGGAAATGGGTCTGCAGCGGAATCGATGTGTTCATATGCCTGGCTCCTTGAAGGAACCGGCATTGGAACGCATCCAGGCCTCTGGGCTGTGGCCCCAGAGGAAAAAACTTCAGCTGGGCAGGCCGAAATCGGTCAGGCTGTCCACATCGCTGTCGGCGATGGCGGGCTCGGTGGCTTCATCGACCAGGCGATCAAACTCAGCCAAATCGGCCAAGGCGGCCAAGGCCTGCAACTTGCCGCGTGGAATCAGCGGCTTGTCCAGCGGGCGGTAGACGCGGCTGTGCAGATGATTCAGACGGTGCGAATCTTCCATGGCTTGCAACACGATTTCCGGGTTCAGCAACATGGCGAAGGGGCTGACAAGTGCGGGGCTCAGCATGATGTTTCTCCTCAGGACTTACGGTTTCAAGATGTAAGTGACTGTAGAGAGCCCGCTCGGCCTGGCGTAGTCGGCCCGCTGCCAAAGGCTTTGTCAGGCAAAGTCCTAGGCCGCTGTCAGCAGCGGCTAGGGCGTTTCAGCGCTTGGTGGCAGCCTCAAGCTGCTTCAAAACGCGTTCGCGATCGGCTTTGCGCGCGAAGTCGGCGGCGTTCATGCCCTGTTGATTGCGCAGCGACACATCGGCGCCGGCCTTGAGCAGCACGGGGGTCAGGTCAAGCGCGCCGTAGCCGGCCGCCAGCATCAACGGCGTGCTGCCGTTGGGCGAGCGCGCGTTGATCTCCGCACCCTGGCTGATCAGCCAGGCGGCCACGCCGTTATCTGGGCCGCTGCAGGCATAGTGCAGCGGCGTCCAGCCCTCTTGGTTGATGGCCGCACCGCGCTTGACCATGGCTTGCACCCAATCCAGCCGGCCCTTGATGGCGGCCAGCATCAAAGGCGTTTCACCATTCTTGCTGCGCGCATTCAGGGCTAGCGTGGGGGCGGCCAGCAAGCTTTTGACGGCCTTGTCGGAGTCTTCTTTGATGGCGATGGCGAGTGCATTGCGCCCACGTGCGTCCAGCGCGTTGGGGTCGACGCCAGCGGCCACCATTTGGCTGATTGCCCTGCCATCGTCCAATTCGGCGGCCAGCACCAAATCATCGATAGACGCAGCCTGGCTGACGCCCATCACGCCCAGCAGCAGGCAGGAAACAAGAGCGGGCTTGAGGTGACGCAGCAGCATGGTGGGGCTCAAAGTGAAGGGCTATTGGTTCAGGGCAGAGAAAAGAGACGCCGGCAATTGGCCGTGGTTTGCGCGGCCAACTCCGCCACCGACACGCCCTTCACCGCGGCCAGCGCCTCAGCCACATGGGGTACATAAGCGGGGCTGTTGGTGCGCCCACGATAGGGCACGGGGGCCAGATAGGGGCTATCGGTCTCGATCAACAAGCGCTCAAGCGGCAGGGCGGCCGCCACATCGCGCAGGGCCTGGGCATTCTTGAAGCTCAGGATGCCGGAAAACGAGATGTAGAAGCCGCGCTCGATGGCCGCCAAAGCGATGTCCACCGTTTCGGTGAAGCAGTGGAACACGCCACCGGCTTGCTCACCGCCCTCCTCGTCCAGCACCTTCAAGGTGTCAGCGGCACTGCTGCGGGTGTGGATCACCAGCGGTTTGCCCACGAGTTTGGCGGCGCGGATATGGGTGCGGAAACGCTCGCGCTGCCAGCCCATATCGGCCTCGATGCTGCGGCCGTTCAGGCGGTAGTAGTCCAGGCCGGTTTCGCCGATGGCCACAATCTTGGCGCTGCTGCTCGCCGCCTTGACCAGTTCCTCCACGCTGGGCTCATGCACATCTTCATTGTCAGGGTGCACACCCACCGAGGCCCACAGCTGCTCGTGCGCGGTGGCCAGGCCCAGCACTTGCGGGAACTCCTCCATCGTGGTGCAGATGCAAATTGCTTGCGCGACCTGCGCGGCCTGCATGGCCTGCAAGATCTCGGGCAGTTGCGCGTGCAACTCGGGGTAGCTCAGATGGCAATGGGAATCGATGAACATGGCAGGGCCAAGACCGTGGGCTTGGCGGGTTAGGCGATCAGAGTGTCAGGGAGAGCCAAGCGACAAAGCAAGGCGGCAACAAGCGCTCAAAGCGTCTGAGTCGGCTTGGTGGAGGAAATCAGGGTGCCCAGAATTTCTTCGATCTTCAGCTTGATCAAGCGGCTCTTCTCATCCGCCGGAAAACGCACGCCAATGCCTTGGGTGCGGCCGCCTGACGCGTTGGGCGGCGTCAGCCAGGCCACTTTGCCGGCGACCGGGTAGCGCTGCGGGTCCTCGGGCAAGGCCAGCAGCAAGTAGACGTCTTCACCCAGGCGGTACTCACGCGGCGTGGGCACAAACAAGCCACCGTCGGTGAACATGGGCATATAGGCGGCGTACAGGGCGCCTTTTTCCCGGAACACCAGCTGAATCACGCTGGGCCGCGGGCCGCTGGCTGACAAGGCCCCGGCAGCGGCCGGCGCTGCGGGTGACGGAATGGTTTCGCTCATGGCGGCAAGTGTAGCGAAGGCTGGGCTTTCAGCCCCGGCGCGGCATGGCCTCGCGCAAGGCCTGCTGGCCCTGGGCGAACAAAGACTCCATCAACAAGCCCGCATTCACCGGATGCTCGGCATGCCGGGCGGCACGGCGCAGCTGCGCTTCCCAAGCATGCAACGGCGCCGCCAGTTTGGGCTTGGGCAAAGAGTCGGCCGGGAAATAGCTCGGCGCCGCGCCATGCGCCAAGCGCAGCAAGTCGTGGCACAGGCGTTGCAAGGCGTCGATGGCGCGGGGCTGCGGCCAGTCGCCCAGGGCCACTTCACCCCGGGCCAGGCGCTGCGGCAGCTGCTGCCAGGCGCTGGCGCGCAAGCCAGCCTCGAACCAGTCGCGGGCTTCCTGCGGGCGGCCACCGGCCGCGGCCAACAAAATCTCCGGGCCTTCCACCCCTTGGGCCTTGAGCCACTGCAGGCTGGGCGCGGTGTCGGGCAAGGCTAAGGGCACAGGCTGGCAGCGGCTGCGGATGGTGGGCAACAGCGCCTCGGGCGCGGTACTTGCCAAAACAAAGCGCAGCACGCCGGCGGGTTCTTCCAGCGTCTTCAGCAAGGCATTGGCGGCCACGGTGTTGAGCGCCTCGGCCGGGTAGACCACCACCACCTTGGCGCGCCCGCGTGCCGAGGTGGCTTGCGCGAAGCTGAGCATGGCGCGCACGGCGTCCACCTTGATCTCGCGGCTGGGCTTGGTTTTAGATTCCTTGACCGGCGCCTCGCTGTCGGCCACCCAACCGAGCTGCTCGCGCAAGGCCTCGGGCAGCAGCAGCATGAAGTCGGGGTGGGTATGCGATTGAAACAAATGGCAGCTGGCGCAATTGCCGCAGGCCCAGCCTTGGCGGCCCGCGTCTTGCAGCGGGGTTTCGCACAGCCAGGCCTGGCCCAATAGCATGGCCAGGTCGAACTGCCCCACCCCTGCCGGGCCTTGCACCAGCAAGGCGTGAGAGCGCGCCGTCGCCAGCGCCTGGCTCAGGGGACGCGCCAGCCAGGGCAAGGGCAGTTGCTGATCGGGGCCTACCATCCTCGTGCCTCCAGCACCGCTTCGATCTGCGCGGCCACTTCGGCCACCGTCAGGCTGGCGTCGATGCGCGCGAAGCGCTCGGGCGATTGCGCCGCCCGAGCCGCATAGCCGGCGCGCACCTTGTTGAAAAAGTCGAGGTCTTGTTGCTCGAAGCGGTCAGCCTCGCGAGCCGCAGCGCGGCGTTGCGCGGCTTGTTCAGCGGGCAGATCGAACCAGAAGGTCAGATCGGGCTGGCGGCCTTCTTGCACCCATTGCTCCAGCGTGGCCAGCACAGTCAGATCCATGCCTCGGCCGCCGCCTTGGTAAGCAAAAGTGGCGTCGGTGAAACGGTCGCACAAAACGGTTTGTCCGGCTTGCAGGGCCGGCTCAATCACCTGGCGCAGATGGTCGCGGCGGCCGGCGAAGACCAACAGCGCTTCGGTCAAGCCGTCCATGCCGCTGTGCAGGAACAGGCCTCGCAGGGTCTCGGCCAAGGGCGTGCCGCCCGGCTCGCGGGTATTGAGCACGCTGGCGCCACGCGCGCTCAGGCGCTCGCCCAGGCGGGCGATGTGGGTGGATTTACCCGCACCGTCTATGCCTTCAAAGGTGATGAATCTGCTGGTCTTGTTCACTTGCCGCGCTGGTATTTGTTGACGGCGCGATTATGCGCGGCCAGGTCTTCACTGAATTGGCTGCTGCCGTCGCCCCGCGCTACAAAGTACAAAGCCTTGCTTTGCGCCGGATGCAAAGCGGCCTGCAGCGAGGCCTTGCCGGGCATGGCAATCGGCGTGGGCGGCAAGCCGCCGCGGGTGTAAGTATTGAAAGGCGTATCGGTTTGCAAATGGTGCTTGCGCAAATTGCCGTCGAAATTCGTGCCCAGTCCGTAAATCACCGTTGGGTCGGTCTGCAAAGGCATGCCGATGCGCAGGCGGTTGACGAAGACGGAGGCCACCAGGCTGCGGTCTGCGGCTGCGCCGGTTTCCTTTTCCACGATGGAGGCCAGGATCAATGCCTCATCGGCACTCTTCAACGGCAAGCCCTCGCTGCGGCCCTGCCAGGCCAGGTCCAGCTGCTTTTGCATGGCCTTGAAGGCGCGCTTGAGCACCGTGAGGTCACTGACGCCGCGGCTGTAGGCATAGGTGTCGGGGAAGAAGCGGCCCTCGGGGGCCAGACCCGGCTGGCCCAAGGCGGCCATCAGCTCCGCATCGCTGAGCGCGGCAGTGCTGGGCTTGAGCGACGGGGACTTGGCCAGGGCGGCGCGCACTTGGCGGAAGGTCCAGCCCTCGATCAAACGCAATTGTTCCAGCACCTCGTCGCCGCGCACCATCTTGGCCAGCAACTCACGCGGTGTGGCGCCTTGGTGAACCTCGTAGCTGCCGGCGCGGATCTGGCGCGATTGGCCGGACCAGCGGAACCATTGGTACAGCAGGCGCCCATCGGCTTGCACGCCGGCGTTGACCCAGGCTTGCGCCACCTCACGCGGCGGGGTGCCGGGCTCGACGGACAACTCCACCGTTGGCGTGGCCAATTCCAGGGGCTGATCCAGCCACCACCAGGCCCAGGCCGAGGCCAGCGCCGCGATCGCCACCACCATCAGCAGCAATCGTCCAAGCCACTTCATCATCCCTAGCCTTTGTCTGTTCAATGTTCGGGGCTTCACCGAGGAAGCCGGGCGCTGATGATAATCAAGGCCATGACTACGATCGCCACCCCCCAAGCATTTATTCCAAGCGCGGGCGCTCTGCGCCTTTCAGACTGGGGCCTGATCCGCGCCGAAGGGCCGGAAGCGGCCAAGTTTCTGCACGGCCAGCTGACCCAGGACTTCGAGCTTTTGAAAGAAGACCAGGCACGCCTGGCCGGTTTTTGCAGCGCAAAAGGCCGCTTGATGGCCAATCTGATCGGCTGGAGAGCCGGGACGGAGACCATTTATCTGGCCTTGCCCCTGGAGCTTTTGCCGCCCATTCTCAAGCGCCTGAGCATGTTTGTGCTGCGCGCCAAGTGCAAGCTCAGCGACGCCACGGCTGAGCAAGCCCTGTGGGGTGTGCTGGGTGAATTGCCCGAGCAGGTCGGCCCATCAGCGCGCTGGGGCAAGCAAGTCACGGCCACAGGAGCGACCTTGATTCGTCTGCCGGAGAGCGGCGCCGGTGCCGGTGCCAGCAGCCCCCGCTATCTGCTGGCCCAAGCCTCGGACGCCGCCGCGCCTGCCCTGCCCGCCCTGGACATGGCGGATTGGCAATGGCTGCAAGTGCAAAGCGGCCTGGCCTGGGTGGGCAGCGCCACGGCGGAAGCCTTTGTGCCGCAGATGATCAATCTGGAATTGCTGGACGGCGTCAACTTCAAAAAGGGCTGCTACCCCGGCCAGGAAGTGGTGGCGCGCAGCCAGTACCGCGGCACGCTCAAGCGCCGCACCCATTTGTTTGAGTTGGCGGACGCCGCGGCTGAGGCCAAGCCGGGCCAGGAGATCTTCCACAGCCTGGACCCCGAGCAACCGGCCGGCTTGGTGGCCAATGTGGCCAGCCGCGCGGGCCACAGCTTGCTGCTGGCGGAAGTCAAGATCGCCGCATTGGAAGACGGCACGCTGCACTTGGGCGCGGCCAGTGGCCCGCTGCTGATGCATCGCGCCCTGCCCTACGAGATTCCGCTCAATTCCGAGGTTTGATGGACGAGCTGTATCTCTACTACAAGGTCCGCACCGACGATGTCGGCGCGGCCTTGGCGGCCTTTGATGCCTTGCGCTTGGGCGCAGCCGCGCCGCGTTTGCTGTGCCGCCAGGACGAGGCGCAGGGCTCGCCGGGCATGCAAACCTGGATGGAGATCTACAGCAGCAGCGATCAGACCGCCGCTGAGGCCCAGGTCGCTGCCGCCCTGCGGCCCTTTATCCAGGGTGCGCGCCATCTGGAGCGTTTCAAACCGCTGCTGAAGTAAGGCTCGCGCGCCATGGTAGGTTCACAACAGCCTGACCATCTCCACATGGCCAATGCCCGCCTCCTCAAACTGCGGGCCGCGTTGCACAAAACCGGCGCGGGTGTAGAAGCCCGCAGCTGAGAGCTGGGCATGCAGGATCACCTCGCGATAGCCCAGGGCCTTGCCGCGCAACATCAAGGCTTCGAGCACCGCGCGGCCCACGCCGCTGCCGCGCACCTGCGGCAGCACGGCCATGCGGCCGATCTTGGCGACGCCCGGTACATGCTCCAGCAAGCGGCCGGTGGCCAACGCACGGCCCATGCGGTTGTAAGCCACGGCATGCAAGCAGGTGGCATCGGCCGCATCCCATTCCATTTCCGCGGGAATCTTTTGTTCCTGCACGAACACGGTTTGGCGGATGGCTGCCGCTGCCTCACCCAATTCCTCCCAGGCGCCTTCTTGCACGGTGACGACGGCCTCACCCGCCTCAAAGCCATTGATCACGGCGCGCAAATCCGTCGGAATGCTGCGCGGCTGCTGGGTCTTGGGGTCGGCAAAAACATAGACCAACTCCCCATGCACCAGCAGTTCTTCGCCGCGGAACACCGCGGCAATCACCTGCATCGAGCTATTGCCGATGCGCTCACAACGCACGCCAATGCTTAGCTGGTCGTCGTAACGGGCCGAGCCCAGATACTCCACCGTCGCCTTGCGCACGAATAAATCGCCTTGCAGCGCGGCCATGGTGTCGACATAGGGCAAGGCCATGGCGCGCCAGTAGCCGCCCACGGCCAAGTCGAAATAGCTGAGGTAATGGGCGTTGAAGACGATTTGCTGGGCATCGATCTCGGCCCAGCGCACGCGCAGGGGTTCAGCGAAGCGGAAGTCTTGGCGTTTCATACGGTTCTCTGGGGCTGGGGTTGATCGTGGGGCGAAGGCGGATTCAGGGCATCCCGCATGGCTGCAGCGCAAAAGTCCTGCGCACTCATGGCTTCCGGAATGGCACGACCCATCTTGATGAAGTCGTGGGTCACGCCGCGCACCAATTCCAGCTGCACCGCATTGCCATTGGCGCGCAGCAGGTCGCCGTAGGCCAACCCCTCGTCCACCAGTGGGTCGCACTCGGCCAGCAAAATGGCGGCTGGGGCCAGGTCGCTGTGGTTAGGCGCTTCCAGCGGTGCGAAGCGCCAGTCGCGCCGGTGGTGATAGCCGATGTAGTGGTCAAAGAACCAGGCAATGGCGGTGGTGTCGAGCAAAAAGCCCTGGCCGAAAAATTTGTGCGAAGGCGTGTCGGCATGGGCGGCCGTGCCCGGCGTGATCAGCAATTGCAGGGCCAGGGCCAAGCCCGCGTCACGCGCCAGCAAGGCGCAGACCGCCGCCAGCGTGCCGCCGGCGCTATCGCCGCCCACAGCCAGCCGGCTGCCGTCCAGGCCCAGGCTGCCAGCGTTGGCGGCCAGCCATTGCAGGGCCGCCCAGGCGTCGTCCACCGCAGCGGGAAAGGGGTGCTCGGGCGCCAGGCGGTAGTCCAGTGACACCACCGCAGCGCCGCTGCGCAAGGCCAGTTGGCGGCACAAGCTGTCATGCGTTTCCAGGCTGCCGATGGTGAAGCCGCCGCCGTGCAGATACAGCATGACGGGTAATCCCGACGCACTGCTGCTGGTATAGAGCCGCGCGGCTAAATCACCTGCCGGGCCAGGAATATTGAATTCTTCCACGCGGGGAAGCGCGGCTCGCGGCAGGTCAAGAATCTCTGCGCCCATCAAATAAGCAATGCGGGCCTGCTGCGGGCTCAGGCTGTGAAACGCCGGGCGTTTGGCCCGCTGTATCCGGTCCAACACGCCGGCCATGCGGGGGGTCAACAAACTGCTGCTCAAAAAAAGCTCTCCATCATTCCGGTCACTGAGTTCGCTCAGATCCATTAGGCTTGGGGCAGTGTGCCAGACCTCACGACAAGGACGACGCAAGATGGCTTTGATCCAATACCTGACCCAGATCCACATCGACTTCGGCGCCTGCGCCCTGCTGCCCCAGGAATGCCTGCGCGTGGGCATGTTGCGGCCGCTGATCATCAGCGATGCGGGCGTGCGCGATGCGGGGGTTCTTGCGCAAGCCATGGCCGCATGGGGGCCTACGCCGCCGCCTGTGTTTGACCTGACCCCCAGCAACCCCACCGAAGCGGCCGCGCGCCTGGCCGTAGAGATGCTGCGGCGTGAGCGCTGCGATGGCTTGGTGGCGATTGGTGGTGGCTCCAGCATGGATCTGGCCAAGGCGGTGGCGATTGCTGCCACCCACGAGGGCCCCATGAAAACCTATGCCACCATCGAGGGCGGCAGCGCCTTGATCACCGACAGCGTCCTGCCCGTCATCGCCGTGCCAACCACGGCCGGCACCGGCAGCGAGGTGGCGCGCGGCGCCATTCTGATCGTGGACGACGGCCGCAAGCTTGGTTTTCACAACTGGGTCCTGCTGCCCAAGGCCGCGATTTGCGACCCCGCCCTGACTTTGGGTCTGCCGCCGGGGCTGACGGCTGCAACCGGCATGGACGCGATCGCGCATTGCATGGAGACCTTTATGTCGGCCGCGGTCAATCCGCCGGCAGATGGCATTGCCCTGGACGGCCTGCGCCGCGGCTGGGCCCATATCGAGCGCGCCACCCACGCGGGCCAGCAAGACCGCGACGCGCGCTGGCAAATGATGAGTTGCAGCATGCAAGGCGCCATGGCCTTTCAAAAAGGCCTGGGCTGCGTGCATTCGCTCAGCCATTCGCTGGGTGGCCTCGAGCCGCGCTTGCACCACGGCACGCTCAACGCGGTGTTCCTGCCGGCCGTGATTCGCTTCAATGCCGCCGCGCCCAGCATGCAGGCCGAAGACCGATTCAATCGCATGGCCCAGGCCATGGGCTTGCCGCACTGCGGGCCGGATGGCGAAGCGCTGGCGCAAGCCATCGTGGCGATGAATCGACGCCTTGGTCTGCCTACCGGGCTCGCCGCATTGGGCGTGGGGCCTGACTTGTTCGAGCGTGTGATTGATGGCGCCATGCAGGACCATTGCCACAAGACCAATCCCCGTCTGGCCAGCCGCGCCGACTACCTGGCCATGCTGGCGCAATCGCTCTAGGCCAGCCACTAAAGCCCAGTCTGAATCAGGCATGAAAAAAGCCCGGCAGAGCCGGGCTTTCGAGGCTAACTCAGCGCAGCGCGCTGTTCGATTTAGCCGTGCTTCTTGTCGAAGAACTGTTCGTCTTCGGTCGAGCCCTTCAGGGCGCCCGTCGAGGCATCGCGCTCGATGGTGGTGGTGACGGCGTCGAAGTAACCAGTACCCACTTCACGCTGATGCTTCACCGCAGTGAAGCCACGCTCGGCGGCGGCGAACTCGGCTTCTTGCAGTTCCACGAAGGCGCTCATATTGTTGCGAGCGTAGCCGTAGGCCAGGTTGAACATCGAATAGTTCAGGCTGTGGAAGCCGGCCAGGGTGATGAACTGGAACTTGTAACCCATGGCGCCCAGCTCGCGCTGGAACTTGGCGATGGTCGCGTCGTCCAGGTTCTTCTTCCAGTTGAAGGAAGGCGAGCAGTTGTAGGCCAGCAGCTTGCCGGGGAACTTGGCGTGGATGGCGTCAGCGAAGGCCTTGGCGAAAGCCAGGTCAGGCTTGCCGGTTTCGCACCAGATCATGTCGGCCACTTCGGCGTAGGCCAGGCCGCGGCTGATGGCTTGCTCCAGACCGTTGCGGGTGCGGAAGAAACCTTCCACCGTGCGCTCGCCGGTGCAGAAAGGCTTGTCGTTGTCGTCGATGTCGCTGGTGACCAAATCACCGGCTTCGGCATCGGTACGAGCCAACAGCACGGTGGGCGTGCCCATCACGTCAGCGGCCAAACGTGCAGCGTTGAGCTTGGCAACGGCTTCACGGGTAGGCACCAGGACCTTGCCGCCCATGTGGCCGCACTTCTTGGCCGCGGCCAATTGGTCTTCGAAGTGAACGCCTGCGGCGCCGGCTTCGATCATGGACTTCATCAGCTCGAAGGCGTTCAGCACGCCGCCGAAACCGGCTTCGGCATCGGCCACGATGGGCGCGAAGTAGTCGGTGTCGTTCTTGCCTTCGCTCCACTGAATTTCGTCAGCGCGCTTGAAGGTGGCATTGATCTTCTTGACGACCTTGGGCACCGAGTCCACCGAGTACAGGGACTGGTCAGGGTACATCTCGCCATTGCTGTTGGCGTCGCCGGCCACTTGCCAGCCAGAAAGGTAGATGGCCTTCAGGCCGGCCTTGACTTGCTGCATGGCCTGGTTGCCGGTCAGCGCGCCCAGCGAATTGACGAAGGGCTCGGTGTTGACCAGGTTCCACAGCTTCTCGGCGCCGCGCTGAGCCAGGGTGTGTTCGATCTTGATCGAGCCACGCAGACGCACCACGTCAGCGGCGGTGTAGCTGCGCTTGATGCCCTTCCAACGGGGATTTTCGGCCCAGTCTTTTTCGAGGGCGGCGATTTGTTGCTCACGGGTCAAGTTGGTCGACATGAAGTGCTCCTGCAAAGTCAAAGGGAAAGGACGTAGATCAAAACTCATGGCGCCGTGCGCTTTCGGTGGTCCGGAAGGGCTGAATCGCTGGGCCTGCTGTCCTGCCTGTTGAGGCTGTTTCGCTGGCGTTTGCGATCCCGTCGCTGTGACTCAAGATTAGTCCTCTTGGCTCCGCATGTGAAGACTTATGTCTTATATAAGACTGAATTTATTTCCCAATAAAATCAATAACTTAGTTTAAAAATTTCTGATGGTGAAATGCAATTCACCATCATGAGAAAAAATGTCGCACTGCAGCATCACTGAAATTCACGATATGAAATGGTGGTTTCGTATCGTGAGATTCAGCTGGCGTTTGACTTGGCGGCGGCTTACAGGCCGCCGATGAAGTAGCGTTTCAGGCCCGCCAAGATCATTTCCACCGCAATGGCGGTCAGCACCAGACCCATCAACTTCTCAATTGCCGAGACCACCGAGTCGCCCAGGATCTTGCGGATGCGATCAGCCACCAGCAAGGTCAAGCCCGAGACCAACATGGCCGCGGTCAAGGCGCCAATCCAGTCAAAGATGCGCTCAGGTTGACGCGAGGCCAGCAGCAGCACAGTCGCCATCGCCGATGGGCCGGCCAGCAAAGGCACGGCCAAGGGGAAGATGAAAGGCTCTTTGCCCGGCTCCAGGCCATAGGCCGATTCACTGGCACTGCCGAAAATCATCTTGATTGCAATGATCAAGAGGATCACGCCACCGGCCACTTCCAGTGAGCGCTCGGACAAATGCATGACCTCAAGAAAACTGCCGCCCAAAAACATGAAGGCGAACAGCGCCGCGAAGGCGATACCCACCTCGCGGGCAGCCACCAGCGTGCGGCGCTCTTTGGGCACCTCGCGCATGATGGAAATAAAGATGGGAAGGCTGCCCAGCGGGTCCAAAACCAGCAAAAGCAGAATGAAAGCGGAGAGAAAACTGTGATCCATAGGGCGGCATTGTCGCCGCCTTGCTCGGCCAACGCATCTATCTGAAGACCCCGCGTGCGCAAAGCACGGTTCCAGCCGCGGCGAAATCAGGCACGCGGGTGATGCTGGGCGTGGATCAGCTTGAGCCGTTCCCGGGCCACATGGGTGTAGATCTGCGTGGTGGACAAGTCTGCATGGCCCAGCAGCAGTTGCACCACGCGCAGGTCGGCGCCGTGGTTGAGCAAATGGGTGGCAAAGGCGTGGCGCAAGGTGTGCGGCGACAAGGGGCTGGTGATGCCGGCGGCCAGGGCATGCTTTTTCACCACCACCCAGAACATCTGCCGCGTCATGCCTGCGCCCCGCGCGGTGACAAAGAGTTCATCACTGCTTTGGCCCTTCAGCAGTTCGCTGCGCGCATGTTGCAGATAGCGCAGCAGCCAGGCGTGTGCCTCTTCGCCGAAAGGCACCAGGCGCTCCTTGCTGCCCTTGCCGGTGATGCGCAGCACCGCCTCTTTGAAGCCCACATGCACGCTTTTGAGGGTGACCAACTCGGTCACGCGCAGGCCGCTGGCATACATCAGCTCCAGCATGGCGCGGTCGCGTTGGCCCAGAGCCGTGTCGATATCGGGGGCGTTCAGCAGCGCCTCAACCTGGGCCTGGCTCAGCAGCTTGATATTGCGATGCCCGGCCTTGGCGTTGGCCAGGCGCAGGGTTGGATCCTGGCTGATGCGCTGCTCGCGCAAGGCCCAGCGGAAGTAGCGCTTGAACACACTCAGGCGCCGATTGGCGCTGGTGGTCTTGCCGCCCTCGTGGCGGGCCAGGGCGTAATCCTGCAGGTCAGTCTCTAGCGCTTGGTCCAGACATTTGTCGCCATGCGCTTGCAGCCAGTCCGCGAGCAGATTCAGGTCACGCCGGTAGGCCGCCAAGGTGTTGGCGGAGAGGCCATCTTCCAGCCACAGAGCCTCCACAAAGCCATCAATCCAGGCCTCGCTGGCCTGGCGTGGTGGGCTGAGTTCAATCGAGCTTGAGTTTTTGCTGTTCGACAACTTTTTTGTAAACCTCAAATTCGGCCTTGATCTGGGCCGAGAACTGCTCGGGCGTGCCCGCCACGATCAGCGAGCCGGTGTCCTCGATGCGCTTCTTCACCTCGGGCATTTCCAAGGTCTTGCGGGCGGCCTGATTGACCTTAGCCACCACGTCCGCGCTCAAGCCCTTGGGGCCGTAAAGCCCGTAGTAGGCCATGCGGTTGACGGGCTCCAGACCCACTTCTTTGAAGGTAGGCACATTGGGCAGTTGGGCCAAGCGCTGCGGCGCAGCCACCACGATGGCGATCAAGCGGCCATCTTTGATGAAGGGCAGCGCCGAGGGCAGATTGTCAAAAATCATCGGCACCTGGCCCGACACCGTGTCATTCAAGGCCGGCCCTGCGCCACGGTAAGGAATGTGCAGCACGAACAAGCCGGACAGGCTTTTGTACAACTCCATCTGCAGATGACCAATGCCGCCGGTGCCTGAGCTGGCATAGCTGTACTTGGCGGGGTTCTTCTTCAACTCGGCCACAAAGCCGGCGTAGTCACGCGCCGGGAAGCTGGGGTGAACCGCGATCACATTGGGCGTGGCCGCCAAATTGATGATGGGGGTGAAGTCGGTCAGCGGGTTGTAGGGGATCTTGGGGTTAATGGCCGGATTGGCCGCCGTGGTGGAGACGGTGGCCATGCCCAGGGCGTAGCCATCCGGCGCCGCCCTGGCCGTGTCGTTCGCCCCCACCAGCCCGCCGCCACCGGCCTTGTTTTCCACAATCATCTGCTGGCCCAGGGGGCCGTTGATGCGTTCGGCCAGCACGCGGGCCACGATGTCGGTGGTGCCGCCCGGTGCAAAAGGCACCACAAGGCGCACCGGCTTGCTCGGGTAAGCCTGCTGCGCCCATAGCAGCGTGGGCTGCAACAAAGCCATCACCGCCAAGCCGCCGAGCCGGGCATTCCAAATGCGTCGTGTCATGGTCAAACCTCCAGTGGCGCCATGCTAGCGCAGCCCAGCGACATATCGGTACGGGCAAACCCAAGCCAGGGCCACTCAGGCCTGGGCCAGCGCCCAATCAATATGCTCGGCCAGCAGCGCCGAGGCCTGCGGGCGGGCGGCCTGCAAGGCGGCGCGAAGGCCGGTGTTCTCGCCCTGACGCAAGGCATTGCCCATGGCCACCGCCAGATTGCGCTGCCACCTCGCGTGGCCGATGCGGCGGATGGCCGAGCCTTCGGTACGGCGCAGGAATTGCGCCTCGTCCCAGGCCCAGAGCTGCAACAAGCTGGCGCCGTCCAACTCGGGGCGAGCATCAAAATCTGCCAGCACCGCTTTGGCCGCAAACTTGTTCCAGGGACAGGCCAGCTGGCAATCATCACAACCGTAGATGCGGTTGCCCATCAGCGGGCGCAGCTCCATTGGTATGGCGCCCTCATGCTCAATCGTCAAATAGGAGATGCAGCGCCGCGCATCCACCCTATAGGGCGCAACGATGGCCTGAGTCGGGCAAACATCCAAGCAAGCGCGGCATTGCCCGCAATGCGCGGTAACGGGCTCGCTCAGCGGTAGCGGCAAGTCCAGATAGATCTCGCCCAGGAAGAACATCGAGCCCGCATCGCGGTGCAGGGTCAAGGTGTGCTTGCCGCGCCAGCCAATGCCGGAGCGCGAGGCCAGCTCTACTTCCAGCACCGGGGCCGAATCGGTGAAGACGCGGTAGCCGAAGGGGCCAATGCTTTGGCCCAGCCGTTCGGCCAGCTTTTGCAAGCGGCTGCGCAGCACCTTGTGATAGTCCCGGCCACGGGCGTAGATCGACAACTGTGCGCGCTGTGGATCGCGCAAGCCCTGCCACTCCAGCGCCTGCCAATCGCTGCGGCTATCCTGAGGCAAATAGTCCATGCGGGCGGTCAGCACACGCACGGTGCCCGGCACCAGCTCGGCGGGCCGGGCGCGCTTGAGGCCATGGGCTTGCATATAGTGCATGCTGCCGTGAAAACCGGCGCTCAGCCAGGCTTGCAAACCGGGCTCTGCGCTGGACAAATCAATATCGGCCACGCCAATCTGTGAGAATCCCAACTCAAGCGCCCAGGCGCGCAGCTGGCCCATCAAGGCCTGCATTTCTTTGTCGTTCAATGTCCGTGGAGCTTGCGTCATTTGCGCATTCTAGAAACCCGCCTTCTGCAGTGGCCCGATGAGGCCGCCACCCAAGCCTTTTGCGAGCAAATGGCTGGCGCCTTGCGCCGGCAGCCCGCGCTGATGAATGCCAGCATCGAGCTGCACGGCAGCCTGGGCGCCGGCAAGACCAGCTTGGTGCGCCACCTGCTGCGGGCCTTGGGCGTTGAGGGGCGCATCAAAAGCCCAAGTTACGCGGTGATGGAGAGTTACGAGTTGGCCGCCGAATTGGGCTGCGCCAGCCATTTCGACTTCTACCGTTTCAACGATCCGCGCGAATGGGAAGACGCGGGCTTCCGCGATGTCTTCGCCGCACCTGGCCTCAAGCTCAGCGAATGGCCCGAGAAGGCTACCGGCATGCTGCCCACGCCCGACCTGCAGATCTGGCTGGATGTGAACGAGGACGATAGCCGCGCGGTGCGCTTGCAGGCCGGCAGTGAATCGGGCCAGGTCTTGCTGAAGGCTCTCGATCAAATAGAAGGGGTCAGGTCTTGACGCGCTCACCTGAGATGAAGCGCCAACGCCGCGCCGCCCTGCGCGCCATGGGCTCCCTGGTCTTGCTGCTGCGTGCACCGCAGGTACTGGCCAAGCCCAAGCCGACGGTTGGCAATGCGGACGGCAGTTTGGCGCCGCTGGCAACCAAGCCAGCGCCTGCACCGGCTCCAGCCCCCACGCCAGCCCCCGCCGCCGCCGCCGCAAGCCATCCAGCGGGTGGCAATAGCAATATCGTGGCCGTGCGCGTCTGGCCTGCCGACGCTTACACGCGGGTCACGCTGGAGTCCGACAAGCCTCTGGCGGCCCAGCACTTTGTGGTGGAAGCCCCTGACCGCTTGGTGATCGATGTGGAAGGCCTGGAACTCAGCCCCGGCCTGCGGGAGCTGCTGGGCAAGGTCAAGGCGGATGACCCCTTCATCGCCGGTGTGCGCGTGGGCCAGAACCGGCCGCGCGTGGTGCGCATCGTGCTGGACTTAAAGCAGCCGGTGGCGCCGCAGATCTTTACCCTGGCGCCGGTGGCGGCCTACCAAAACCGCCTGGTGTTTGATCTTTACCCCAAGGTGGAAACCGACCCGCTGCTGGCTCTGGTGCGCGAGAAGGAAAAGGCCGAATCAGCCGCCGCCCAATCGGTGCAAGACGCCCTGGGCGAGTTGATCGCGCGCATCGACAAGCCCAAGTCGGTTGCGGTGACGGTGGCGACGGCGCCCGTACCCCTGCCGGCTCCAGTACCGGTCCCCGGTGGCATCAACGCCACCGGACCAGCCAAGCCCAGTGCGCCTGCCGCGTCCTCGGCTACGGCCAATACCGGCCCGGTGCAAACGCCGGTGCCCGCTCCGCCCCTGCCGCCTGCCGCCAGTTCACCCGCGATCACTGCCGCTGAAACCAGCCTGGCTCAGGCCAAGCTGGACCGCCTGATCGTCATCGCGCTGGACCCCGGCCATGGCGGCGAAGACCCAGGTGCCATCGGCCCCACGGGCTTGCGAGAAAAAGATGTGGTTTTGGCCGTCGCCTTGCAGTTGCGCGACCGGCTCAACAGCAACCCCAATATCCGCGTGATGATGACCCGCGATGCCGACTTCTTCGTGCCGCTGCAAGAGCGGGTGCGCAAGGCGCGCCGGGTGCAGGCCGATCTCTTCGTGTCCATCCACGCCGATGCCTTCGTCACGCCCAAGGCACGCGGCGCCTCGGTGTTTGCGCTCAGCGACGGTGCTGCCAGCAGCCAAACGGCGCGGTGGATGGCGAATAAAGAGAACGCGGCCGATCTGGTCGGCGGGGTCAATGTCAACACTGCCGTCAAGGACGCCCACGTGTTGAAAGCCTTGCTGGATATGAGCACGGCCGCCCAGATCAAGGACAGCCTCAAGCTCGGCTCCGAGGTGCTGGGGCAAATCGGCCGGGTCGGCAATCTGCACAAGCGCGCGGTGGAGCAAGCCGGCTTTGCGGTGTTGAAGGCACCCGATGTGCCCTCCATCCTGGTGGAGACGGCTTTTATCTCCAACCCCGAGGAAGAAGCCAAGCTGCGCGACCCGGACTATCAGGCCCGGCTGGTGGCGGCCCTCGCCACCGGCATTGCGCGCTACTTCGCGAAAAACCCGCCGCTGGCGCGGCATCGGCCCTTGTCCTGACCTTGCATGGCGTGGGGCGGGCTTTGCCCTGCCCCACCCTGTCTCGCAGCGCTTAGGCAGCCTGCTTCTTCTGCCGGCTGGCACGCCAGCCGCCGACGATGGCAATCAAGCCTGGCACGATGATCATGGCCCAGATGATCTTTTCCAAATTGCCCTTCACCCAAGGCACATTGCCAAAGGCATAGCCGATTGAGGTGATGCCCACTACCCACAGCAGGGCGCCACCGACGTTATAGGCGGTGAACTTGCCCCGGCTCATCGCAGCCACACCGGCCACAAAAGGCGCGAAGGTCCGCACAAAAGGCATGAAGCGGGCGATCACGATGGTGATGCCACCGTTGCGCTCATAGAACTCATGCGCGGTGTCGAAGGCACGCTTATTGAAAAAGCGCGACTGCTCCCACTGAAACACCTTGGGGCCAAAGTAGCGCCCGATCAGGTAATTGCACTGGTCACCCAGAATGGCCGCCACCAGCAACACAGCGATGGCTAGCGGCAAATTCATCAAGCCCGCGCCGCACAAGGTGCCGACGACAAAGAGAAGCGAATCGCCAGGCAAAAAGGGCATCACCACCAGCCCGGTCTCGACGAAGACGATCAGAAACAGCAGGGCGTACACCCACATGCCGTAGGCCTGAACAAAATCGGCAATATGCCGATCGACGTGGACGATGAAGTCAATGAGAAAGCTGATGAGTTCCATGGGCGGGCATTATGGGGGCAGGTGATTGCAAGCCGATGCTTGTGCGGCGCGTTGCGCGAACAGCGCATGAAAAAGCCCCCGCAGCGATTGGGCTGCAGGGGCTTGGCAATACAGGCGCAAGGCGCCAGCTGATTAGTTTGCCTTGCGCTTACGGGCCAAAGCCAGGCCCATCAAGGCGGCACCCACCAGGGCCAAGGAGGCGGGTTCAGGCACATTGCTGCTCTGCGCTGCATTGCCAACCAGCAAGACCTTTTCCCAGCCGTTGTCGCTATTCAAGTTGGTAAAGCTGCCAGCGCGCCATCCGCCCGAACCAGAACCGGTATGCCAGCACAAGCGATCACGTTCTTGCGTACCGGTTGTGTCACAACTATTGCGCGAAACGGTATCCGTGGCGCTCGCAAAGCCCCAGGAATAGTTGGTGCTGAAGTACCAGCCCACGCCATTGGCCTTATGGGTGGTATTGCTGGTGCCCGTGTTGAAGATCACGTCAGCGTAATTGGCCGCGGCCAGGACTTCAAAAACGTTGCTGCCGGTGCGGCGTGCGCCCATCATCAAGTAATCGCCTTTGCAGTTCGACAGCATGCCCGCGGTGCTCAGGCCATTGCTGCCGTATGTGGCGCTGAAGCACTGTGTGAAGCCCCAGGTATCGGTCACGGTAGCCGCAGCTACGTCGTTCTTAACGCCGAAGGGAACGATGGAAGCCTGAGCGGCGGAAGCGCCGAACAAAGAGCTGGCAACAAGGGAGGCGGCGATCAGGGCCTTAGCAAAAGTCATTTCTATTCTCAGTGGCAAATTGGTGACAGATTTTCATAAAGCACTATTCATGCCTGATCATGTAATCCCTTGATTTCAAGGTGATTTTCATCCATAAGAATATGGATCAAAGAACGTTTGTAAAGAATTCCGACACATTTCTCTGGAACAAGCTAGGCACCCGTTGGCTGCAAAAAACGATTTGCCGCTGTGCCCTTCTACAATCGGCCCCATGAATTCCTCCTGCGCTCCCGAAAGGGCGCCCGCCGCCGCCGCTGAGCCGCGCCGCGCCATCCGCGAACTTCCCGATGAACTGATCAGCCAAATCGCCGCCGGCGAGGTGGTGGAGCGCCCGGCTTCGGTGGTGCGCGAGTTGGTGGACAACGCGCTGGATGCCGGTGGCTCGCAGATTCAGGTCAAGCTGATGGCCGGTGGCGTGCGCAGCGTGGTGGTGGAAGACGACGGCCTGGGCATTCCTTTCGAGGAGCTGCCGCTGGCGCTCAAGCGTCATGCCACCAGCAAGATCCGCTCGCTGGACGAGTTGGAGTCGGTTGCCACCATGGGTTTCCGGGGTGAGGCCCTGGCCGCCATTTCCTCGGTGGCCGAAATGGCGGTGTCGAGCCGCTTCGAAGGTGCGCCACACGCCCACCGCCTGGATGCCCGCTCGGGCGAGTTGCAGCCGGCCGCGCGTGCCCGAGGCACCAGCGTTGAGGTGCGCGAACTCTTCTTCAGCACGCCGGCGCGACGTAAGTTTTTGAAGACGGATGCCACCGAGCTGGCGCATTGCGTGGAGTCGGTACGCCGCCACGCCCTGGCCCGGCCGGATGTCGGCTTCACGGTCTGGCATGAGGGCAAGCTGGTCGAGCAGTGGCGCGCCGGTAGCTCCGAAGCTCGCCTGCGCGATGTACTGGGCGAAGAATTCATGGCCGAGAGCCGCGCCGTGTTCGCCGAGACAGGCCCGCTGCGCATCTATGGCCGCGCCGGTCTGCCCGAAGCCGCGCGTAGCCGGGCCGACATGCAATACGTCTATGTGAACGGCCGCTATGTGCGCGACAAGCTGATCGCGCACGGCATCCGTTCCGCCTACGAAGATGTGCTGCACGGCCATCGCCAGCCCTGCTATGTGCTGTTCATCGACGTCGCGCCCGACCGGGTGGATGTCAACGTGCACCCAACCAAAATCGAAGTGCGCTTTCGCGATGGCCGCGAGATCCACCAAAGAGTGCGCTACGCGGTGCAAGACGCCCTGGCCTTGTCGCGCAGCAGTGAGCCTGTGGCAGCCACACCATCGGCCGCCGATCTGCAAGCCGCCCAACTGGCTGCCGCCACCGCGCCAGGCCAGCGCCCCAGCCCCGGCAACCCGCCTGCCTGGTTCGCGGCCAATGCCCCGCAGGTGCAGGTGCAGGAGCCGGCTGCGCCCGCCTACGGCGCGCCTGTGCAGAACCAGGCCCCGAGCGACTGGCGCGCACCGATTCACAACTCACAGCAAACCGGTTTGGCCCTGGCCGAAGCGGCCACCTTGTTTGGCGGCCGCGATTTCAGCGGCAGTTTGAACACGCAGTCGCTGAGCACCAGCACCGCGCCCGCGGCCAACGCCGCAGCAGCCGCCCTGCCCGACCATGCCTGGCCTTTGGGCCGCGCCATTGCGCAAATTCAGGGCGTTTACGTGCTGGCTGAAAACGCACAAGGCTTGGTAATCGTTGATATGCACGCCGCCCATGAGCGGGTGGTGTATGAGCGACTCAAAGCCAGCCTGGGCGTGGCGGCCATCGATTCGCAGCCCCTGCTGATTCCGGTGACTTTTGCCGCCACCGCGACCGAGATCGCCACGGCCGAAGCCCATGCGTCCACGCTGGAGCGTTTGGGCTTGGATGTGGCCCCGCTGTCGGCCAAGATGCTGGCCGTGCGCGCACGCCCGGCCGCGCTGAGCGGCGGTGATGTGGTTGACCTGGTGCGCAATGTGTTGGCCGAACTGAGCCAGTTCGATGCCAGCCATGCGATTGAGCGCGCCCAGCATGAAATTTTGGCCACCATGGCCTGCCATGGCGCCGTGCGTGCCAACCGGCAATTGAATTTGGATGAAATGAATGCCTTGCTGCGCGATATGGAGCGCACCGAGCGGGCCGACCAATGCAACCATGGTCGACCCACCTGGCGCCAACTGAGCATGCGCGAATTGGATGCCCTGTTTTTGCGCGGACGTTGAACCCTTTCATTCAGCTGTTTTGCGTATGTTGTTCTTTGTGATGATGGAAACCCCGGAGGCGTGATGGCCACTTTGAAACTCAATAAGAAAAATGCAGGCCCGCCCGGTTCCAGCAGATCCCGAAATGCCGATGGCGAGAAACGCGCGCCGATTCGCGGCAAGGGCTTGTCGCGTCCGCGCCAAAGCCTGGAGCGTGCCCAGTCCGAACGCCAGGAGCGCCAGGCGCAGTACGAGCAGCAGCGCCCCCACGGCGGCCCGCGCAGCGATGGCCCCCGTGGTTCTCACGGCCCTCACGGTCCGCTCGGATCACATGGCGGTGATCGCCCTGCCCGCCCCGGGCGTGATGAGGGCCCGCGTTTTGAAGAGCGCCGCCCCGCCCGTCGCGATGATGCTCCATCCGGCCCCTACGCCCAGCGTGGCCCCCAGGGCGGCGCCGGTGGTGGCAACTTCGGCCGCCCGAACGAGCGTGACGCACGTGGCCCGCGCGGCCCGCAGTCGCATGGCGGCCCGCGTGAGCAATACCCGCAGCGAGACGGACGTCCTTCCGGCGGTGGCTACCCCTCCCGCGATGAGGGCCCGCGCTTTGAGGATCGCCGCCCCGGCGGCTACCAAGGCCAGCGCCAGGACAGGCCTTACTCACAAGGGCCCCATGGCCCCGCGCAAGGCATGGGCCACGGCGGCCCACGCGGCCCCGGTGGCTATGGCCAGCGGGACGAGCGTCCGCGCTTTGACGAGCGCCGACCGCAAGGCCAGCAAGGTGGCTATCAAGGCCAGGGCTCGGGCAACTACGGCCGCCCACCGGCTGATCCGCGGGACAACCGTGGGCATTGGGATTCGCGCGATTCACGTGAAGCCCGTGAATCACGCGACTATCGTGACAATCGTGGCCCGGCCGATCAAGGCGGCCAACGCCGCGACGGCAATAGCTTCAACCCCGGCCCGCGCGGTGACGCGCGCCCGGCATTTGACCCCCGCCGCGACGGCAATCGCGACCAACGCCAGGACCAGCGCCGCGCCAGCGGCCCGCGCCCGGACGACAACTTCCGCCGTGACGGTGGCGGCGGTTTCAACCAAGGCGGCCAACGCTTTGAGCAACGCCCGGCCTACGGCCAGCAACGCGCCAACCCGACGCCGCGTGGCCCAAGCGCCGCTGAGCGCGCCGGCCAGAACCTGCCCGAGCATCTGCGTGAAGCAGCGGCCAAGCTGCGCCGCCAACTCGGCGACAGTGCCGATGATGACGAAGACGATGGCGACGACGAGCGCATCTTGCGCAGCGACGCCAATAGCGAAGGCCTGCGCCTGTCCAAGCAAATGGGCTTGCTGGGCATGGCCTCGCGCCGCGAAGCGGACGAGTGGATTGCGGCCGGTTGGGTGCGTGTGGATGGCAAGTTAGCCGTTTTGGGTCAGCGCGTCAGTCCCGACGCCAAGATCGAGATCGACCAACTCGCCAACAAAGAGCAAGCCAAGCGCGTCACCATCCTGATCAACAAGCCCATCGGCTATGTCTCCGGCCAGGCCGAAGACGGCTACGAGAACGCGGCGACCCTGATCAAGTCCGACAACCACTGGGCCGAAGATCCTTCGGGCATCAAGTACCACATCGGCCACAGCCGTGGCTTGGCACCCGCCGGCCGGCTGGACATCGACTCCACCGGCCTGCTGGTGCTGACGCAAGACGGCCGCATCGCCAAGCTGCTGATCGGTGAAGACTCGATCATCGAGAAAGAGTATCTGGTGCGGGTGGAATACCAGGGCCGTGACGGCCAGTCCGCGCCTGCCGCACCGGCCGAAGGTGCGCCCAAGATCGACACCAGCAGCCTGCTGCCCGCAGCCGATCTGGCCCTGCTTCAGCATGGGCTGGAGTTGGACGGCGTGAAGCTCAAGCCGGCCAAGGTCAGCTGGCAGAACGAAGACCAGCTGCGCTTTGTGCTGCGCGAAGGGCGCAAGCGCCAAATCCGCCGCATGTGTGAGCAGGTTGGTCTGAAGGTAGTTGGCCTCAAGCGCGTGCGCATCGGCCGCATCAATCTCGGCAACTTGCCGGTGGGCCAATGGCGCTTCCTGACGCCTTGGGAGAAGTTTGATTAAATGACTCTGACCCCAATTAGAGGGCCGGTGTGTCTGGCCGGGCCGACGGGTAGCGGCAAAACGGCGGCAGCGTTGGCGATTGCCGAAGTCTTGCCGGTGGAGATCATCAGCGTCGATTCGGCGCTGGTCTACCGCGGCATGGACATCGGCACCGCCAAGCCCTCCGCCGCCGAGCAGGCCTTGGTGCCGCATCATCTAATCGACATCATCGAGCCCACCGAGGCCTATTCGGCCGCGCAGTTCGTCGCTTCGGCGCGCAGCTTGGCGGACGAGATCCTGGCCCGCGGGCGCCTGCCCTTGCTGGTGGGCGGCACCATGCTTTACTTCAAAGCCTTGTTCGAGGGCTTGAGCGATATGCCGCAGGCCGATGAGGCCCTGCGTGCCGAGCTGGACGCGCGCGCCGCGCAGCAGGGCTGGCCGGCCATGCACGCCGAACTGGCAAGACTTGACCCCATCACGGCAGCACGCCTTGCGCCCGCTGATTCGCAACGCATCCAGCGCGCGCTGGAGGTCTGCATTTTGAGCGGCCGGCCCATGAGCGAGCTGCACCAAAGCCGCAGCGAAGGCGTCAACTGGCCTTTGCTATCGCTGGAGCCGCAAGACCGCGCCTGGCTGCACAAGCGCCTGGATCAGCGCTTCGCGCAAATGCTGGATGCCGGCCTGGTGGACGAAGTGAAAACGCTACGCGCCCGCGGTGATCTGACGGCTGATTTGCCCTCCATGCGCTGCGTGGGCTACCGGCAAACCTGGGAGTCTTTGGATAGCGGTGATTTCTCTACCCTTGTGGAGCGCGGCACCGCCGCCACCCGTCAACTGGCCAAGCGTCAGCTGACCTGGCTGCGCAGCATGCCGCAACGCCAGGTAATTGCCTGTGATGATGCGCATGCCCAGCTCCATGTGCTGGCGGCCTTGCAACGCTTGCTGCGCGCATGATTCTGCAGGCCCAAGGCTTGGCCAAGGCCTATGGCGACACGCCGGTTTTCAGCGGCGTGGACCTGCAAATCCGCAGCGGTGAATTGCTGGCCCTGGTGGGCGAATCGGGCAGCGGTAAATCCACGCTCCTGAATTGCCTGGCCGGCCTGGATGAACCCAGCCAGGGTCGGGTCTTGATCGAAGGCGCGGATCTGAGCGCCATGAACGAAGCGCAGCGCGCCCTGCTGCGCCGCGCCAAACTCGGTTTTGTATTCCAGGCCTTTCATGTGCTGCCGCATCTCAGCGTGGCGGACAACGTAGGCCTGCCGCTTTTGCTCTTGAAGCAGCCCGACCCGGCGCGCGTGCACGCCATGCTCGAAGCGGTGGGCTTGGGCTCGCTGGCGCAGCGCATGCCGCGCCAGCTTTCCGGCGGGCAATTGCAGCGCGTGGCCATCGCCCGCGCCCTGGTGCACCGCCCTGCCCTGATCTTGGCCGATGAGCCCACCGGTAATCTGGATGCGCGCCACGCCCGCGAGGTGCTGGACCTGCTGCTGGCCCAGGTGCGCGAGCAAGGCACAGCCTGCTTGCTGGTAACCCATTCCGAAGTGGCCGCCGCGCGCGCCGATCGCAGCTTGCGCCTGAACGAAACCGGTTTGCAGCCTTGCTGACCTGGCTACTCAAGCTCTCCTGGCCGGCCTTGCGGCATCAAGCCGGCCGCCAACTTTTGGCTTTGTTGGCCATCTGTCTGGGCGTGGCCCTGAGCTTTGCGGTTCACCTGCTCAATAGCAGCGCGCTGGACGAATTTGGCCGGGCAAGCGCCAGCTTGAATGGTCAGCCCGACCTGGTGCTGCGGGCCGCGGACGGCGGCGGCTTGCCCGAATCTCTTTTTGCCCGCGTCGCGCAAGACCCGGCCATCAGCCTGGCCGCTCCTGTCATCGAAGGGCAGGCGCAGCTGCGTGATGCCAAGGGCCAGCCCTTCAATCTGCGCCTGATCGGCTGGGATGCCTTGGCAGCTGCGGTCATGAATCCGCAGCTGCTGCCAAACTCCGGCGCCAAAACCTCGGGCGGACTCACCGCTTTGATCGACCCGCAGCAGGTCTGGCTCAATGCCGCAGCCCTACAGCGCCTGGCACCAGCCGCGCGCGAGCGAGGCCAAGCGCTGACACTGAGAGCCGCCTCGGCCGACAACGGCCAGGCCCTCAGCCTGGACTTGAATCTGGCCGGCTCCGTCTCTGCGCCCGGCTCACCCCTGGCGGTGATGGACATCGCTGCCGCGCAACTCCTGCTGAGCCGCCTGGGCCGCATCGACCGCATCGATCTGCGTCTGCATAACACCGGCATCAGCCCACAAGCTTGGTTGGCGCAGCAAAGTTGGCCGGCCGGCATCAGCGCCGCGCCGCCGCCCGACGAAGGAGCGCGCTTGAGCGAGTTGACGCGCGCCTACCGCGTCAATTTGAGTGTGCTCTCGCTGATGGCCTTGTTCACCGGCAGCTTGTTGCTGTTTTCGGTGATGTCGCTGTCGGTGGCGCAGCGCTTGCCGCAGTGGGCCTTGCTGGGCGTCTTGGGCATGACGGCGCGCGAGCGTGCGACCATGCTGCTGAGCGAGGCGCTGCTGCTCGGGCTGATCGGCTCCGCGCTGGGCTTGCTGCTGGGCTGGGGCATGGCGCAGCTGGGCTTGCAGGTCTTGGGCAGTCAGCTGGGTTTGAGTCGCAGCCATGCCACCTTGGCGTTTGAGCAACTACCGTGGGGCGCCGCCGCGGCCTTTGGTGCCTTGGGCGTGCTAGTCAGCCTGCTCAGCGCAGCCTTGCCCGCCCTGGAGCTGCGCCGCTTGCCGGTGGCGCAGGTGCTCAAAGGCCTGGGCAGCCAAAGCGCGCTCGGGCTGCCGGCGTGGCTAGGCCCCAGCCTGCTCACGCTTGGTTTGGGGCTGGCGATGTTGCCGCCCTTGCCGCGATCTTCCGGCTGGGCCGAGGTGCCGCTGGGGGCTTATGCCGCCATGCTGAGCCTCTTGCTTGGCGGCATTGCCTGCGTGCCGCAATTGCTGCGCCTGAGCATGCGTGCGCTAGCGCATTGGCCGGGCGCAAGCCGCTCCGCCTTGCTGCTCTTGGTGCGTGAACGCGCGCGTGATCAGGCCGGTGAGGCCAGCCGGGCTTTGGCCGGCGTGCTGGTGAGCCTGAGCTTGTCGGTGTCCATGCTGGTGATGGTGGGCAGCTTCCGCCTTTCGCTGGACGATTGGCTATCGCGCATGTTGCCGGCCGACCTCTATGTGCGCGCCAGCTTGGCGACAGGGCTAGACGGCCAAACCGCGCCGCTGCCGACCGAGTTCGTCGAGGCGGTGTCTGCCAGTGGGCTCAGCGAGCACCTGCAGCCGCAACGCAGCGACCGAATACAGCTGCAAGGCAACAGCGAGCGCTTTGCCCTCATGGCCCGCCGGATTGACGAAGCCCGACTGCCCTTGCAGGGCGACTTGGCCCGCCCTGAGCCGCAGGGCACGGGCAAGCTCGGCAAGATCGCAGAGCAAGACCTGACCCCCATCTACATCAGCGAAGCCTTGCGCGACACCCTGGCCCTGCGCCCGGGTCAGCGCTTGATGCTGCTGCAGCCGGGTGGGCTGAATGAGAACGCCGCAGCCAGCACGCCAGGGGCCGAACAAAAACCAGGCCTGCCCGCCTATGTGCGCGGCGTCTGGCGCGACTATGCACGCCAGTCCGGCGCGGTGCTGATGCCTTTGGACGCCTACCAGCGCTGGCGCGGCGACACCCGCATCACCGAGTTGCTGATCTGGCTGCCCGAGGGCCAAACGGCCGGGCCGGCAATTCGGCGCCTGCGCGCAATAGCGGCGCAGCCGCAAGACATCGAGATTGCCGAGAGTGCGGACCTGCGTGAGATGTCGATGAAGATCTTCGACCGCAGCTTTGCCGTCACCGTGTGGCTGCAAGCGGTCACGCTGGCGATTGGTTTGTTTGGCATCGCTGCGGCGCAGTCGGCCCAGATGTTGGCGCGCAAACGCGAATTCGGCCTCTTATTGCACCTGGGCTTTTGCCGCGCCGATGTGTTGCGCCTGCTCTTGCTGGAGGCTGGCCTGCTGTGTGCGGTCGGCGCGCTGGCGGGCCTGAGCCTGGGCCTGGGCTTATCGGCCGTGTTGGTTTGGGTGCTCAATCCGCAGAGTTTTCACTGGAGCATGGACATGCATATCCCCGTCGCCCGCTTGGCTGCGCTGGCCGGCGCCATGTGGCTGGCGGGTGTGGCGGCAGCCTGGTTGGCGGGCCGCCGCGCCGCGAGTGATGCGGCAGTCCATGCGGTGAAGGAGGATTGGTGATGCGGCGCCGGCAAGTTCTGCAGGGTTTGTCTGCCAGTTGGCTGGCGGGGCAAGCGCCGCTGTCTCTGGCTACGGCACCAAGTTCCACTGCCCTCAGCTTCCCGCGCGACTTCGGCGCTCACCCCGGCCACAGCCTCGAATGGTGGTACCTGACCGGGCTGCTGGCGCCCCAAGCGCAAGAGCGCCCTGCCTTCGGATTTCAGCTGACTTTCTTTCGCCTCAAAGGCCCAGCCCCAGCCAATCATCCGAGCGCCTTGGCCGCAAAGCAGCTGTTGATCGGGCATATCGCGCTGAGTGATCTGCGCAGCGGCAAGACCTGGCACGCGCAGCGCAGCGCCCGCGCCGGCCTTGGCATCGCCGAAGCCAGCGAAAGCGACTGCGCCGTGCATCTGCGTGATTGGCAGCTGCGGCGCCAGGACTTGAGCCCAGGGCGCAGCCGCTACCAAGCTCGTTTTGGCGGTGGAGATAGCAAGAACGAACAAGGTTTTGCCCTGGACCTGCAGCTGCAATCCACACAAGCCTTGCTGCTGCAAGGCGAGCAAGGCATCTCACGCAAGGGCCCACAAGCCGCGCAGTTCAGCCAGTACTACAGCCAGGTGCAATTGCTGACTCACGCACAGCTGCGCTTGGGCAGCCAGCGCCTGGACTTGCAAGGCCGCTCCTGGCTAGACCATGAGTGGAGCCATAGCTTTTTGGGCGAGGCGGGGGCCGACCGCGCCGTGGGCTGGGACTGGTGCGGCATCAATTTGCTGGACGGTGGCGCGCTGACCTTGTTCCGCTTGCGCCGCGCCGACGGCTCGGTGCTGTGGAGCGGCGGCAGCTGGCGCCGGCCCGATGGCAGCACGTTCAACTTCCCCAACGGCGTGCTGCAAATGCAAGCCCTGCGGCATTGGGACAGCCCGCAGGGCGGCGCCCGCTATCCGGTGGAATGGCAACTCAGCACACCGGTGGGCCAATGGCGGCTCAAGGCCATCAGCCAAGCCCAGGAAATCGATGCCCGGCTCAGCACCGGCATGCGCTACTGGGAAGGGCCGGCTGAACTGCTGCCAGCCCAGGGCGGCCCAGCGCTGGGCTATGGCTACCTGGAGATGACCGGTTATGCGGGCGGCATGAATCTGCCTTGAGGCCCCCAGGCAAGCACGCCAGCACGCCAGCACGCTCAGTGGGCGCCTCCGGCATCCACTGTTGTGGCACCAGTCAGCTTGGGCGGGCGGTTGGTCAGCCAGATGGTGGAGATCAGCAGCACAAAGATCATTGCCGAGGCCAAAAAGATGTCGTCGGCCGCGCGGGTGAAGGCTTGCTGATCGATCAGCCGATTGATCTGAGCCAGCGCCTGGGTTTCACTCAAGCCCCCTGCCATCAACTTGCCCAGCGTCTCGCCAGCAATCGGGTTGGCCAGGCTCAGTTGTTCCACCATGTGATGGTGATGCAAGGTGGCACGGCTCTCCCACAAGGTGGTGGCGATCGACGTGCCCATGGCGCCGGCGGTGATGCGCACAAAGTTAGATAGGCCGGCGGCAGCTGGCAAGCGGTCCGGCGTGATGCCGCTGAGCGTCAAGGTGGTGAGCGGGATGAAGAAGAAGGCCAGCGCCGCACCTTGCAGAATCGTCGGGATCATGATGGTCGCGAAGTCGGTCTGCGTGGTGAAGTTGGAGCGCATACCGAGCACCACCGCGAACATCACGAAGGCAAAGCTGGCCATCCAACGCGGGTCAAAGCGGGCCACGTTTTTACCTGCCACGGGCGACAGCAAAATCGCCAGCACGCCCACCGGCGCCAAGGCCATTCCTGCATCAGTCGCCGTGTAGCCCATGTACTGCTGCAACCACAGCGGCAACAGCACCACATTGCCGAAGAACAGGCCATAAGCCACCGACAGCGTGGCCGCACCGAAGACGAAATTGCGCCGGGCGAACAAGCGCAGATCCACCACCGGGTGCTTATCCGTCAACTCCCACACCACGAAGAAGGCAAAGCCCACTGCGGCGGCCACGGCCAGGATTTGAATCTCGCCGCTGGCGAACCAGTCCAGCTCCTTGCCCTTGTCGAGCATGATTTGTAGCGCGCCGACCCAGATCACCAGCAAGGCCAGGCCCACCCCGTCGATCGGCAGCTTCTTGATCGCCGTCTCACGTTCGCGGTAGATGCTCCAGGTCAGGAAAGCGGCGAACAAGCCCACCGGCACATTGATGTAGAAGATCCAGGGCCAAGAGACGTTGTCTGTGATCCAGCCACCCAGCAAAGGCCCCACCACGGGTGCGACCAGCGTGGTCATGCCCCATAAGGCCAAGGCCGTGCCGGCGCGCGCCCGCGAATAGCTGGCCAGCAGCAAGGTTTGCGAAAGCGGAATCATCGGCCCAGCCACCAGGCCTTGCAGCACCCGGCAGGCCACCAGCATTTCCAGCGAATGCGCGAAGCCGCACAGCCAGGAAGCCAGCACGAAGAGCAGCACGCTGGTGGTGAACAGGCGCACGGCGCCAAAGCGCTGGGTCAGCCAGCCGGTCAGCGGCACCGAGATCGCGTTGGCGACGCCAAAGCTGGTGATGACCCAAGTGCCCTGCACCGGGCTGACGCCCAGGTCACCAGAGATCGCCGGCAGCGAGACATTGGCGATGCTGGAATCCAGCACATTCATGAATGTGGCCAGGGACAGCGCGATGGTGCCCAGCACCAGGGCCGAGCCCTTCAGCGGCTCAGGCAATGCGTGCGGTGCGCTCATGGCTTAGGCGTGCACCTTGGCGACGGACTTGGCAGCAGGCTTAGCGGCCGGCTGGCCCAGATTGGCCTTGATGATGCGGGCCACATCGGCCTCGGCCGCGGCGTCCGCCTGGTCAAAGATGGCGGTCTGGCTAGCCGGCGCGCTGCGGGGCGCGTCCACCAGGCTCTTGCCGCTTTGGTCTTGCACATCCACCGTCACCATCATCGACAGGCCGACGCGCAGCGGGTGCTCCGCCAATTGCTTGGGGTCCAGCGCAATGCGCACCGGAACGCGCTGCACCACCTTGATCCAATTGCCGGTGGCGTTTTGCGCCGGCAGCAAAGCAAAGGCGGCGCCGGTGCCGGCCGACAGGCCGACGATCTTGCCCTGGAACTCCACCTTATTGCCGTAAACATCGGCCACCAGCTTGGCGCTTTGGCCGATGTGCAGGCGAGCCACTTGGCCTTCCTTGAAGTTGGCATCCACCCAGGCCTGCTGCAGGCCGACCACCGCCATCAGCGGCGCGCCAGCAGCGACCCGTTGGCCTAACTGCACAGAGCGACGGGCCACCCAGCCATCCACCGGCGCTTGCAAGCTGGTGCGTTGCTGGGCCAAAAAGGCCTCGCGCAGCTTGGCCGCGGCACGCTGCACATTGGGGTGCTGGGCCACGCTGGTGCCATCGGTCAGCACCTGATTGCTGCTGAGTTGTTCCTGCGCGGCTTGCTGCGCCGATTGCGCGGCGGCCAGCGTGGACTTGGCAGCGGCCACTTGGGCCAGGGCATGATCCAGTTCTTCACGGCCAATGGCGCCGCTGCTCAGCAGGGGCTGGCGGCGTTGCACATCGGCGCTGAGGCGGGCCAGCTCGCTTTGAGCGCGTTGCACATCGGCGTCGCGGGCGCGGATTTGCGCTTGCAGCGTGCCGTTATTGGCATACAGGGTGCGCACTTCACGCACGGTTTGCGCCAGTGCGCTTTGGGCTTGCTCCAGCGCCACGCGGGTGTCGGCGGGGTCCAGGCTCACCAGGGTTTGGCCGGCCTTGACGAAGTCGGTGTCGTCGACATGGACCGCACGCACCGTGCCGGCCACCAGGGGCGTGATCTGCACCACATCGGCGTTGACATAGGCGTTGTCGGTCACTTCGACCCGGCTGCCCACAAACCATTGATAGCCCATATAGGCCATCAGCCCGACCAGCACGGTCAAGCCAACGATGCTGAGGCCGCGTTTGCGGGTGGAGGACTTAGGCATAGCCGCCAAGGCCGGGGCGGAAATGGGGGAAGCCGAGTTGGCAGAGTCGCTCATGAATGTGGCTCTAGGTTGGCGTAAGTAGGTGTGGTTGGCACGCGCTGGGCCTGGCTGGCCGGCGTGCCATCTCAATGTTTGGTGTGTCTGGCTTGCGTCAGTGCGTCAGCGTTTGGGCAGGTCCTGCCAATCGCCGCCCAGGGCGCGCACGAGGCTGACCTGCGTATCCAGCTGCTGCGCATACAAGTCCAGCATCTGGCGCTGTTGCTGCAAGGCATTGCCGCGCGCGCTCAGCAGGGCCAACTTGTTGCCCAGGCCGGCTTCAAAGCGCTGGGTCTGCAATTGCCGCGAGGCCTCGGCATTGAGCAGCGCGGTTTGCTGGGCCTGCTGCTGGCTCTGCACCGACTGCAGGGCGCGAAGCTGATCGCTGGCCTCACGCACCGCTTCAATCACGGCGCCGTTGTAGGCGGCCACGGCCGCATCCAGCTCCGCGGCCGAGCCATGCAACTGGGCGCGCAAGCGACCGGTGTCAAACAGCGGCAGGCGGATCGAGGGGCCCAGGCCGTATTGCAAGCTACCCGGCTGCAAGAGCTTGTCGATGCCAATTGAGCTGAAACCCACAAAAGCATTCAGGCTGACATTGGGGTAGAACTGCGCCCGCGCCAGGCTGACCTGGCTGCTGGCCGCCTCAACCCGCCAGCGCGCGGCCACCACATCGGGGCGGCGGCCCAGCAGGTCCACGCCCAGCTGCGCCTGGGCTTCGAGGCCCAGATTCAAAGCGGCGGGCAGGCGCGGCGCCAGCTCACGCAGGGCCGCGGCCGGCTGCACGCTCAGGCTGGCCAGCTGTTGACGCAAGGCGGCCGCTTGCTCGTCCAGCAAAACGCTTTGGCGCTGCAGCTCGGGCAAAGGTGCTTCGGCATTGCGCTGATCTTGGCCGTTATCCAAGCCGGCGGCAACGCGCTGCTGCACCAGGCTGAGGGTCTCCTTGCGCTCGGCCAGCTGGCGTTGCAACAAGTCTCGCTGCGCCAAGGTCCGGGCCAAAGCCAGATAGCTGCGAGCCACTTGGGCCGACAAGCTCAGGCGCGCCGCGGCTTGGTCGGCTTGCGCTGCCCGCCCCTGGCCCAAGGCCGTGTCGAGTTCCGCCTGGTGGCGGCCGAAAAAGTCCCAGTCATAGCCAACACCCGCCTGCAGTGTCGAGGTGGTGCGCAGGCTGCCGCCGTACGGTGGCGGATAGAGGCTGTGCTCGGGGAAGCGCTGGTAAGTCATGTCCAGGCCGGCGCCGACCACCGGCTTGTCTGCTGCCTGAGCCTGCTCCACCTGAGCCGCAGCGCGGTCCATGCGGGCACGGGCCACGGCCAAGCTGGGCGAGTTGGCCAGGGCGCGTTCGATCAGGGCATCGAGCTGCGCATCCTTGAAGGCCTGCCACCAAGCTTGAGGCTGGGCCAGTTCTGGCGCAGTCGGGCTGCTGGCTGGCTGGCTTGGGCTGGACAGCCCGACCTGCTCGGCTGAGATCGCTTGTGCCGCGGGTTTGAGGGTCGGCACTGGGGCACAAGCCACCAGGCTCAGGGCCGCTGTCATCAGCAGGCTAAGGCGCATTGTCATAGGAGGTCGTCATTCGAGCTGGGGCCAGCTGCGCTGCTGTCGCGCAAGGCATCGCCGTTATCAATCATTCGTCGCAAAAAACTCAGCAGCAAGCGCCATTCCTGTTCGCTAAAGCCCTTCAGGTGAGCGTTGAACACGTCGGACAAAACGGGGGGCAGCTCCGCCGTGACGCGCTCCCCTTCAGCGCTGAGCGACACCGTGACCACGCGGCGGTCTTCTTCGCTGCGCTCACGGGTCACAAAGCCTTTGCTCTCCAGGCGGTCGAGTAAGCGGCTCAAGGCACCCGCATCCACTTCCAATTCGCGCACCAGGGTCACGGTGGAACTGGGACCGCCGAAACGCAAAGTGACCAGGGCGGCCCATTGCGTGTGCGTCAATCCCACATCTTGCAGGCGCAACTCCGCCTGACGGGTGATGGACTGCTTGAGCTTGCGCATCAACCATGCCAGGCTGTCTTCGCGGCTATAGCTTTCGGCCCGGTAGAACTGGGGGGACGCATCAGCGGTTTTCTTGGGCACGGCGACGGCATTTGTTTAGCAGGTCCCGCAATTTAATTGCCTAGACAATCATTGTCAACGCAATGATTTCAAGCCACGCATTGGAAAAGGGTTTCTGCGCCAACCCGTCAGTGCAAGGTCATAGCCCGCCCCCTAAACTGCACCCATGCCTGCATCCAACCCAGCCCTGAGCGCTAACGCCCCCCTGCCCGCAAATAAAGCCACCAGCGACGTCAAGCCGACCGGCAAGCCCCGCTCCTTGAGTGGACTGGCGCCTTTTTTGCGGCCTTACCGCTGGCGCATTGGCGCCGCGCTTGTTTTCCTCACACTCGCGGCATTGGCCACCCTGGCCTTCCCACTCGCGCTGCGTGGTCTGGTGGATCAGGGCATGGTCAGCGGCGACCCGGGCAGCCGCTTGATGGCCATGCGCGAGCATTTCCTGGCCCTGTTCGGCGTCGGCGCGGCCCTGGGCGTGTTCTCAGCCCTGCGCTTTTATATGGTGACTTGGCTGGGAGAGCGGGTCACGGCGGACCTGCGCAACGCGGTCTACAGCCATGTGATCCGCCAAAGCCCCGAGTTTTTTGAAACCACCCAGACCGGCGAGGTACTGAGCCGCATCACCACCGACACGACCGTGGTTCAAACCGTTGTGGGCTCGAGCTTTTCGATGGGCTTGCGCAGCCTGGTGATGGGCGTGGGCGCCATGGCCATGCTGGTGGCGACCAACCCCGTCGTGATGTTGCAAGTGCTGGGCATTTTGGTGCTGGTTGTGGTGCCTGCCGTCTACTTTGGCCGGCGGGTGCGCAAACTCAGCCGGGCCAGCCAGGACCGTGTGGCCGACACCAGCGCGATTGCTGCCGAGGTGCTCAATTCCGTGCCGGTGGTGCAAAGCTACACCCAGGAAATTGGCGAGGCCAGCCGTTTTGCCCAGGCCAGCGAGAACGCCTTCGAGACCGCGCGTAAACGCACCAAGATGCGCGCCGGGCTGGTGGCCTTCATCATCACCGCCACGTTTGCCGCCCTGCTGTGGGGCTTGTACATCGGGACCCAAGCGGTGATGGCTGGGCGCATCACCGCCGGGCATCTGGGCCAGTCGGTGGTCTATGCCATCTTGATGGTCAGCAGCGTGGCCGTCTTGGCCGAGGTTTACGGCGATGTGCTGCGCGCGGCGGGCGCCACCGAGCGCTTGATGGAATTGCTGGCCAGCCGCTCACCGGTGGCGGACCCCGCCCAGCCCCTGCCCTTGCCCCAGTTAGCGGGCGGGACGGCACTGCGCCTGCAGAACCTGCAGTTCAACTACCCTTCGCGGCCCCAGCAGGCAGCGCTGCAGGACTTCCATCTGGACATCGCGCCGGGTGAAACCGTGGCCCTGGTCGGACCCAGCGGCGCGGGCAAGAGCACGGTGTTCCAACTGCTCCTGCGTTTTTACGATGCTCAGCAGGGTCAGGTCTTGCTCAACGGCGTCAACACCCAGCAGTTGAGCCTGCATGATTTGCGCGCCAGCATCGGCCTGGTGCCGCAAGACAGCGTGATCTTCTCCAGCAGCGCGCTGGAAAACATCCGCTACGGCCGCCCCGACGCGACCGATGAGCAAGTAATGGCAGCCGCCAAGGCGGCCTTTGCCGATGAATTCATCCGCGCCCTGCCCGAGGGTTATCAAACCTTTTTGGGTGAGCGCGGCGTGCGCCTGTCAGGCGGCCAGCGGCAGCGCATCAGCATTGCGCGCGCGATGCTGAAGAACCCGCCCCTGCTGCTGCTGGACGAAGCCACCAGCGCGCTTGACGCCGAGAGCGAACGCATGGTGCAAGCCGCCTTAGAAGCCGCGATGCAAGACCGCACCACACTCGTGATCGCCCACCGCCTGGCCACCGTGCAGCGGGCCGACCGCATCGTGGTGCTGGAGCATGGCCGCATCGTCGAGCAAGGCACACATGCCGAGCTGACAGCAAAAGGCGGGCTCTATGCCCGCCTGGCGGCCCTGCAATTTGACGCGGGCTATTGATCGATTCTTGTTTATCGAATCGTCAGCCTCTGCGCCGCGGGCTCAGTAGCCCTGAGCAGCCGACGCCGCGGCAGCGCTGGCTGCAGCTGCGGCCGCTTGATCCGCGACCTGGCCTTCGCGAGTCTGCACCACCACGCCGGGCGAGATCGAGATGTCATTGGTGACGGTCACGCCGGTCACGTAATTGCGGGTCTCGCCAAAGCAGCTGGTGGGCAGGCCCACTTTTTGTTCGTAGTGCAGCGCCACCCGGCGACCCATGACGGCATTGAGTTCCGCGGCAACCTTGTCGTCCCGCACCGTGAAAGTGAACTTCTCCACTTGCGAGGTGCCGGGCAGCGAAACCAGCGCCACTTCGCCTTCCCAGGTCTTGCAGATCCAGCCCTTGTATGAAAGCTTCTGGATCCAGCCGGCGCGCTCCCCCGAGGAATAGCTCCAGTTCAGCACAAAGGCGAAATACGCCGCAATCAGCAGCACCAGCACAAGCAGGGGAAGAATCAGTCGTTTGAAAATCATGATGGGTGGTTGGTCGGTAGGAGCCGGATTGCGCCAATGACACATCGGCCGCAAGAAGCGCATTGGACGCGATTTTTGGCCGCTGCTGCGCCCGCCCCGGCGGCGATGACGAAAAAAAGCCAGGGTTCAAGTCAGCTGAGGACTTGAACCCTGGCTTGTGCCAGGACAGCTTTCGCTTACTTGGCTTGCACCGGCATAGGCGCCGTGGCTGCCAGCGGGAACTTGGCAAAAGCCGCTGCCACCGCGATATCGATGGCTTGCTTCAGCTGCTCAACGTCTTTTTGCGTGACGCTGTCAGTCACAACAGCCTCCCAGACCATCTGCTTGCGGGCCGCGTCGATCAGGTCCACATTGAGCGTGCCTTCCTTGTAGCTGCTGACCTGGTCTTGATACATCGGCCAGGTCGAGTACATGCCGGAGCGATAGCCGTAGTAGCTGCGGCTCATACCAACACCCATGGTCGGCATGCTGGTGACCATCAGCTTGTCATTCAAAGCCGCGTTGAAGTTGATCAAGAGCTGCGGCGCATTCGGCTCGTACTTGAGGCCACGCGCCTCCAGCTCACGCTGCGACGCCGCCTTCAGGTATTGCGACACGATGCTTTGATAGCCCCCCTTGTCGGTACCCAGCGGCGAGGCAAAGCCGAAGGTTTTGTAGCTGACGAAGTCGGTGCCTTGCGCAGCGTTCGCCTTGACCTCGGGGCCGCTGGCGCAGCCCGTCAGCAACAAACCCGTCGCCAGTAGTCCGGCGCTCAGCAGGGAGGAAATGGAAAACTTGGGCGCAGTGTTTGTCATGACAGGGCTCTCCTTCAAACGCTCATTGAATCAATAAGTGAATTACTTGACGGCGCGGCGTTCCACGCTGACGGCGGCGGCCTCGATGAACACGGCACGCACTTCCTGGCCCACTTTGATCTTGGCCAGATCGACGTTGTCAGGTGCCTTGACCGTGACGATGCGCTTGACACCGCGCAGCTTGACGGTGCGCGCTTGGCGGTCAATGCCTTCAACAACGGCCAGTACTTCGACCTTGCGGCCGGCGACAGCACCGGGCAAGCCGCCAACGCTGCTCTTACCGTCGCTCATCGACTCAATCTTCTCGCGGATGCCGGTGGTTTTGGCCAGCGGCTCCAGCTCAACAGCCACAGCGGCGGAATAGCGAATCACCAGGCCATCACCCACCCGCACTTGCTCGAAGTTAGGAATCGAGGCCGGCACGTCAACGCTCAAAAGCTTGCCCTTGCTGGTGCGCAAAACGATGCTGCGATGAACCTGATCCAGCTCCACCACTTTGGCATGCAATTCAAATTCGCCGCCCTTGGCGCGGACGTTATCGGCGGACAGGGTCGCCACGCTGCCGCTAGCCTGGGCTTGCGTCAAACCTGGCACAGCCACGCTACCCACCAGGGCCAGGGCCAGGCTCAAAGCCTTCACGCGCGAAGAAATACTTGTCATTGCAAAAACTCCCAGTAAAAAAATGCTCTTAGGGCAGCGCCTGTGGCGGCCTGCCTGGATGATTCATCAACAGCAAAAGCTTAACGCAAGTACACGGCCTCAAAACGAGCCAAGACTTGTTGCTCCGCATTCCGCAGCTCCAGCTGCTGACCTTGTAGGCGGTAGCTCGCCACTTGGGCCAGCATGGCATGCACTTGCTGCTCCAGCGCCATGGCCGCGGGCGCGCAGGCCATCATGGTGCCGGCAAGCTGGCCAAATTTGAGCTGCCCAGCTTCGCCTAAGCGGTAGCTGCCCATCAAGCGGTTGCAGCCTGAGAAGCCGGCCACGCGCTGGTCTTGCGCCAGCAAGGTGATCTGCACCTCGCGGCCTTGCTCCTCAGGGCGCGGCACGGCCTTGCCTTTGAGCTCCAGCAGCTTCCAGTAGGTATTGGTCAGGCTGGCTGATGCGGCAGTTGCCGCTGTTGCCGACGCTGTTGCCGACGCTGGTGATGCGGCCGGTGATGACGCAGCCCCGCTGGTTTGATAGTCCGGCGGCGCCTTCATGACGGCCCGAACGGCACATCGCCCCTCGGCTTCGGCACTGATGACTTGATCCACCCAAAGTTGTTCGCCAGCGCCCGATGGCCCAGTACCCAAGCCCTGCAAATGCCCATCGATCTGCAGCAGCAAAGGTGCGTCCGACTTGCCACGCAAGCGGCTGAACTCGACCCTCAAGGCTTCGAACGCGCCCGATGCCGTGGCTACCGGCCAACTCAGGCCGCTATCGCAATCGGTGAATCGGGCGGCGTCGCCGCGCCATTGCAACTCGCCCCGCCAGCGCAAAGTCTCGCTGATGGGATCAACTTGGGCCACAGCTCGCAGGACCGAGGGAGATGCGGACACGATGGCCTTGCCCTCCGGGCTCAACCAATTCAGCTCAGCGGCTTGCGCGCCGGACGGCTTGCTCAGGGCCAAGACGCGCTGCGCTAGGCCTGAGCGCAAGAGCAGCTTGCTGCCGCTATCTTGGCTGCTCCAGCGGCCATGCTCCAGAAACGGCCCGGCCGGTTTACCCAGATAGAAGCTACGCAGGCGGTAGAGGCCATCGGGCCTGAGCGTCAAGGTTTGGGCAATGCCTTGGCAATCGGCACAGGGCACGATGCCAGCGAAACTGGCCGGCAGGGCAAAGCCCAGATCAGCGCCTAATGCTGCGCCGTCGGCTTGGGGTCTGTTGGCAGGAACAGCCTGCAACAGCAAATCTTGGCGCTTGGGCGCGCCTTGTGTCAGCACCGGATAGTGGCGGGTGCTGGTGAAGCGCATCTGCCCGTCGACAAAAATAGTGGCGCGAACGCCGTAACGGCGGCGGGCATCGACTAGTTCAGGGGCAAGCGGGATCGCGAAGGCCAGCGGCACTTGCTTGCCGCCCAGCACTTGCTGATGTTCGGCCAGTACCTTGGCCGGCGCATCCATCAGCGAGACGTCTTCCACCTTGACTATCAGCACCGCACCCGGCGGCAAGGCGATGCGTTCGCGGTAGCTGGCGCTGCCTTCGACCATCAGCGCTGGGGCGGCTGCCGTCTGGCTTGGCGCGGCCTTATCGGCGGCCACAACGGCCGCAGCCTGCGTGAGCAGCGCGAACGCCAAACAAACGGAGGACAGCGACATAGCGCCGCCAAGAGTTTTGCCTCGGCCCTGCCGAGTCCCCAAAAAATCATTCCAAGCACGCGCGCTGCGTTTGCTCATTGCCTAGCTCCTGCTCCATTCATCCAATCACCTGAGCTTAGCGCCGATCTGTGTCAGCGGGCGGCTTGGGCTTAGGGGTACGAGCGCGTGCAAGGGTCGACGCGGGCGCTATTCAATATGGCTGCTGAAGCGATCGAACACCAGCCGACAAGCGACATGACTCAAGTCACGCCGGCGTGGAAAAAGCCCGCAAGCCGTTAGCCTCGCAAGCAAGGGTCGGTTCCAAGCCCTGGCCTCGCTTGGCAGGCCTGGCCCACGGCTCAAGGCTCAAGGCTCAAGGCTCAAGGCTCAAGGCTCAAGATCCGGCCCGAGCAGCTTCCACTCCCCGTTGGGCTGTTTGCAAAAGTTGAACACGCCTTCGCTGATCATCTTGCCGAACTGATTGCGCACACGCAGCTTGCGGCAGGCCTGCCCCTTGTCTTGGTAGCGCGCCAGGCCCCAGACGGCGCCCGAGGCGCGGGACTTGTCGTTCTTCCAGGCCTGCTCTTGCCCTTCGGCCTCGGCCAGCAAGGCTTTGTCGATGCTGGCTTGCAGCAAGGCTTGATCGGCAGCGTTGAAGCGGGTGAAGGGGTTGTCCCGCATGACCTTGAAATCGCCAGCAGCGTACGCGCTCAAGCTGGTGGCGGCGATCAGGATCAGAGTGGCAAATTTGGTTTTGATGATGTCACCTTTGGGCGTAAGTCTGGGCCGATGGCGGCCAATGCGGCTAAGGATAGCGGCAAACCTCACTAGAATCAGCCCCTATGAGCAGCAGCATCCCCAGCCCCCAAATTCCCGCCGGCGAGCGCCCGGTTCGTCGTCAATACGAAGATCTGATGGCCCATGTTCAAGCGCACGGGGTGCTCAAGCAAGACCGCACCGGAACCGGCACACGCTCGGTCTTTGGCCACCAAATGCGCTTCGATCTGAACGAAGGCTTTCCGCTGGTCACCACCAAGAAGGTGCACCTCAAGTCCATCATTATTGAACTGCTGTGGTTCCTGCGCGGCGACGCCAATGTGGCCTGGCTGCAAGAGCGTGGTTGCACCATCTGGGACGAATGGGCACGTGCAGATGGCAGCTTAGGCCCTGTTTACGGCGTGCAATGGCGCAGCTGGCCCAAGGCCGACGGCAGCCACATCGACCAGATCGCCGAAGTGGTCAAGCAACTCAAGCACAACCCGGATTCGCGCCGCATCATTGTCAGCGCCTGGAACGTGGCCGAGCTGGACCAAATGGCCTTGATGCCCTGCCACGCTTTTTTCCAGTTCTATGTGGCCGATGGCAAGCTGTCCTGCCAGCTCTATCAGCGCAGCGCCGACATTTTCCTCGGCGTGCCATTCAACATCGCCAGCTACGCCTTGCTGACCCAGATGCTGGCCCAGCAATGCGACCTGGCCCTGGGTGATTTCATTTGGACCGGTGGCGATTGCCACATCTACAGCAACCACGCTGAGCAGGTGCGAACACAGCTGGCCCGCCAGCCCTTTGCCTACCCGACCATGCACATCAAGCGCCGCCCGGCCTCGATCTTCGACTACGAGTTTGACGACTTCGAGTTGCAAGACTATCAACACCACCCCGCGATCAAGGCGCCGGTGGCTGTATGAGCAGCTTCGGCACTGGCCCGCAGATCAGCTTGGTCGCGGGCGTGGCGCGCCACGGCGCGATCGGGCGCGACAACGCTTTGCTCTGGCGCTTGCCCGAGGACATGGCCCGCTTCAAGGCACTGACCCTGGGCGCGCCCGTCATCATGGGCCGCAAGACCTGGGACTCACTGCCTGTCAAATTCCGCCCCCTGCCCGCGCGGCGCAATCTGGTTTTGAGCCGCAATTATGGTTTGCAACTCAGCGGCGCCGAGGTATTCAGTAGCCTAGAGGATGCCTTAGCCGCCTGCCAGTCCGAGACGCGAGTCTCCATCATCGGCGGCGCCGATATCTATGCCCAGGCCCTGCCCCTGGCGCATCGCCTGGAGCTGACTGAGATTGATGCCGACTTCGAGGCCGACAGCTTCTTCCCCGCCTGGGATCGCAGCCTGTTCATCGAAACCGCGCGAGATCAGCACAAGAGCGCGCAGGGTTGGCGCTATGACTTCGTCAGCTATCTGCGCCGCTGAGCCCCTGCGGCAGGTACGACAGGATCGTTAGCTTAGGCGCATCAAACTAGCCGAAGCGCAGCTCAAAAAGCCTTATGGCGTTTCGATTGCCACTGGCGCCTAGGCAGACTTAGCGACGGCACCGCCTTGTCACTCTGCTGCGGGCGGCGCGAGCAATTCAAATACAAATATAGAGGAAAGATCGATGTCTGGACATGGATTTCACGTGCACGGCCCGCATGACCACGAGTTGGAGCATGCCAGTCAACATGACCCCAAGGGCCTGGCCGGCCAACTGGCAGTGATCACCGCCGTCTTGGCCACAGTCGGCGCGATGTTTTCCTATATGGGCGGCGCCACACAAGCCAATGCCGGCTTGTACAAAAACGACGCGGCCATCAAAAAGACCGAGGCGGCCAATCAGTGGGCGCTCTATCAGTCCAAGAGCAATAAGCAGAACCTGGCCGAGTTGGCTGCGGCCTTGGTGGTGGACCCCAACCAAAAGGCCAAGTACCTGGGCGAGCTGGACCGTTACAAGACCGAAAAGGCCGACATCAAGCTGGCTGCTGAGAAGCTTGAAGCCGAATCCAAGAGCTTCGACGAGAAGAGCGAAGCCCAGATGCACGAGCACCACCGCTGGGCCCAGGCCACCACGGCCTTGCAGGTTTCCATCGCTCTGGCCGCCATCGCCTTGCTGACCAAGAAGCGCTGGATGGAATGGGCTACCCTGGTGATGGGCGGCATCGGCGTCACGCTGGGCGCTCTGGCCTGGTTCCATTTCTGAGCCCCTCGTCTAGATCCACGCTCAACCCAACAACCTCCACCATCAATTCGCCATGAAACTTGCCACCTGGAACGTCAACTCCTTGACCGTCCGCCTGCCCCAGATGCTGGACTGGTTGAGCGCCAACCCCGTGGATGTGCTGGTGCTGCAGGAAACCAAGCAGACCGATGACAAGTTCCCGGCGGCAGAGATTGAAGCCGCCGGCTACAGCGTGCAGTGGTTCGGCCAGAAGACCTATAACGGCGTAGCTTTGCTGAGCCGCAGCGGGGCGCTCGATGTGCAGAAAAACATTCCGGGCCTAGCCGATGAGCAAGCCCGGGTGATCGCCGGCACGGTGGATGGGGTGCGCTGCATCGGCGCCTATTTCCCCAACGGCCAGGCGCCCGATAGCGACAAGTTTGTCTACAAAATGGGCTGGCTCACGGCCCTGCGCGAATGGGTCGCGGCAGAGCTGAAGGTCCACGACAAGCTGGTGCTGATGGGCGACTTCAATATCGCCCCGGAAGACCGCGACGTTTACGACCCGGTGGCCTGGGCGGGTCAAATCCACTGCACGCCCGAGGAACGCGCCCATTTCCAGGGCTTGCTGGATCTCGGCTTGGTGGACGCCTTCCGGCTATTCGAGCAGCCGGCCAAGAGCTGGAGCTGGTGGGACTACCGCAATCTGGCCTTCCGCAAGAATCAAGGCCTGCGCATCGACCACATTCTGGTCAGCAAGGCGCTGCAAGCAGGGGTCAAGTCTTGCCTGATCGACAAAGTGCCGCGCAAGAACGAGCGGCCCAGCGACCATGCACCGGTGGTGGTGGAGTTCTGACCTAAGCCAAGGCTAGCGTTCGAGCGAAGCAGATGCCGAGCCCGAACGATTAGGCGGCTACTTTGCCGCCGTGGCCGCAGCGCCGCCCGAGGCCTGCGAAACGTAGCGCGCCAGCGCCGCCAACTCCGCCTCACTCAGATGAGGGAAGGCCGGCATATTGCCCAGGCCATTGCGCAAGGCTCGCTTGACCCGTTCGGCATCGGGCTTGATTTCATCCAGCACCGGCCCCACCGCGCCTTCGCTTTGGGCGTCACGCAAGGTGTGGCATAGCGCGCAAGCAGGCTTGGCGCTCTTGGTGAAAAGCTGCTTGCCCAAGTCCAACTCGGCCTGAGCGGCCTCGCCCGCGCCCTGGGCCGAGGCTTGCGCCCCAACAAAGCCCAAGAGCGCAATCATCAAGGCGCGGCGCAATCTCATGCCAACGTCACGCTGACGGCATGATCCGCCCAGCTATTGTTGTTGTAGCCGCCCACATTCTCCAGGCGCTGCTCGGGTTGGATGAAGCCGGCCGTGTCGATGGCGCGGCTGGCCAGCGTGTGCGTACCTGCGGGCAAGGTGGTGGCGAAAGCAAACTGGCGCCAGGCGTACTTGCCGAGATCGGGGCCGACCAGGCGAGCGCGGCTCCAGCTCTTGCCCCCGTCCACCGAGACCTCGACCCGCTTGATGCCGCGCAGGCCGCCAAAGGCCAGACCCTGAATCTGCACCCGGCCGGCCACGCCGGGCCGCTCGGGCAGCGGATTAGTGATCCAGGACTTGACGCCCATCTCCAGCACCGAAGGCTGGCTCACATCCGCCTTGCTGCCGGGTGGCGAGATGCGATAGCCGTGCGCCATGATCTTGGCGTCCGACTCCACCGAGCCGAAGGCCAGGCGCTTGATGTATTTGATCTGATTCACGCCTTGATAGCCTGGCACCACCAGACGCAGCGGGCCGCCATGGGCCAGCGAGATCGGTTGGCCGTTCATCTCCCAAGCCAGCAAGGCATCCGCCATGGCCGCCACAGGCAGCGAGCGCTCCACCATCACCGACTTAGGGTCCAGGCCTTCGGGCAGGGTTTCACCGCCGGTGCCGGTCATGAACTCAGGGCTGGACACAAGGCCGCCCAGCAGTTCCACCACCTCGCGCACCGGCACGCCGGTCCAGACCACGCAGCCGGCCGCGCCGACCTTCCACGGTGTGCCGCTGGGCTTGCTGGGGAAGAAGCCACGGCCATTGCCCGAGCATTGCAAGACCATGGCCACGGTCTCCACGCCCAAGGTCTTCAACTCGGCCACGCTCAGCGCGCGCGGCGACTTCACGCCCTCGACGCTGACCGTCCAGGCATCACGGTTTTCCAGAATGGTGGGTGCCGGTGCTGGCAGGTTGTTACGCACATAAAGCTGCTCGGCCGGCGTGATCAAGCCCATGCCCATGGCCGAACGCTTGGTTTCGATGGTGCTGCTGCTGTGCAGAATCAAGGCGTTGGCATCCTTCCAGCTGACGTAAGCCGGCAAGGGTTTGACTGCAGGAGCCACGGCTTGCGAGGCGGCTTGGGCGCGGGCAGCCTGCGTGAAGGAGCCCAGGCCAGCGGCCACCAGAGCGGTGGCACTGCCGGCCAACAATTGACGACGGCCGGGCACGGGTTGTTGGTCGAGCTTGTTCATGCAGATCTCCTTCAATTGACTCCGATGCGCGGCATCGTACAACTTGAGGATGACAGCAGCCTCGGGTAATTCCCGTGCTGTGCGATAGCCAACTCGAGATCATTCGAGCAGGCGATTAAGCAGACGCCCGCCTGTGCTCGCTACCTGCCCGACAGATACTCGACAGGCCTCCGCTGGACGCTCAGTTCACTCAGTTGGTCTCGTCAACCGGACCGGCTGATCCGGCGGCTTCGACGGCCGCAGCTGCAGCTTCGCGCAGCTTGTCCTTCTTGCTCTTGCGGCGGCCCTTGACTCCGCCCACGCCGGCCTCGGCGCTGGCAACACTGCTGGACTCAAAGCCGGCAATCTGCTCGCGCGCCACGCGCTGGCCTTGGCGCTTTTCAATCAAGCGGAAATGCGCTTCGCCATTGCCCAGCTGCCCGCTGATGAAACTCAGCGCAACGCCCGTCTGCCCCGCACGGCCGGTGCGGCCGATGCGGTGGGTGTAGTCGGTGGCTGAGCGCGGCAAGTCATAGTTCAAGACCACCGGCAGCTCAGGAATATCGAGGCCGCGCGCCGCCACATCGGTGGCCACCAGCACTTGAATCTCACCGCTCTTCAACGCATTCAGCACACCGGTGCGGCCGCCCTGGCTCAACTCGCCATGCAGGGCGGCGGCCTTGATGCCGGCCTTCCAGAGCTTGTCGGAGACATGTTCCGTCGCGTATTTGGTGGCCACAAAAACCAGCACGCGGGTCCAGCCCTCCTCGGCCAGCAAATGGCGCAGCAGAGCCGTGCGGCGGCCTTCGTCGACCACCAACGCACGCTGGGTGATGGCGGCCACGCGGGCCGGTTCCGCCGCGATCTCGATGCGGGTGGGCTCGCGCAACAAGGCCTGCGCCAGCGCCTCGACCGCCTTGGGGAAAGTGGCAGAGAAGAACAAGTTCTGGCGCCGCCCGGGCAGGCCGGCCAGCAGCCGCTGCAATTCCTCGGCAAAGCCCAAATCCAGCAGGCGGTCGGCCTCGTCCAGCACCAGGCATTCAATCGCACCCAGGCTCAAGCCGCGATGCTCCAGCAAGTCCAGCAGCCGGCCGGGCGTGGCCACGACGATGTCGGTACCGCCCCGCAGACCCATCAATTGCGGGTTGATCGAGACGCCGCCGAAGGCGATGGAAATCTTCAGTGGGCCGGGCAGAAAGTCGGCCAGCTCATGCAGGCTTTGACCCACTTGGGCCGCCAGCTCGCGCGTCGGCACCAGAATCAAGGCCAGCGGTAGGCGCTGGGTGGAGCGACCCTGTTGCTGGCGTTGCCGCAGCACCTGCTGCAGCAAGGGTAAGGCATAGGCCGCCGTCTTGCCCGAACCCGTTTGCGCCAGGCCCAAGACATCCGCACCGCTCAAAATCGCGGGTATGGCTTGGGACTGGATGGCGGTGGGGGCGTGGTAGCCCTGCTCGCGCACGGCGCGCAACAAGGCGGGCGACAGGCCCAGGGTAGCGAATGACATGAAGGGCCTAAAAGTGAAGGCGTGATTTTACGGCCAGAGCTAGAACCAGAGGGAGCGAACCCGCAGCAGCGCTGCAATTGAAGCCCTGCAGAGGCTGGCTACTCAAACAAGCCCTGCTGCTCGCTCACCACTTGCCCGCTGGCGCGAGCCTCAATGATCAGCAACTTCTGCTTGGTTTGCAGGCCGCCATGCGCCGAGAAGCCACCCTGCCCTGGCGTTGCCGCCACTACCCGGTGGCAGGGCACGATGGGTGCAAAAGGGTTGCGCCCTTCCGCACGGCCCACCGCGCGCGCCGCGCCCGGCTGGCCCAGGCGGGCTGCCACTTCGCCATAGCTGAGCGTCTGGCCAACGGGGATGTGGCGCGTCAGCGCGAGCACCCAGGCATCAAACTCGGGCAGCGCACGTTCATCCAGGCGCACGCGTAGCAACTCGCTGGCATCGCCGGTCTGCCCTGCCAACAGCGCCTGAATGGCGGCCACTGCCTGCGCAATTTCGGCAGGCAGCTGCTGATCTTGCTCAAGGTGCTGGGCCTGCGGAAAACGCACCCGCATGCGGTCGCGCGTGGCGGCGGCATTTTCTTCGGGCAGTTGCGAGCCCAGCACGCCATGGGCGTCGGTCCAGGCGATGGCGCAGCAGCCCAAGGCCGTGTCGAAGCAATAGAAGTACTGAGGGTCAGGTCTTGCCATCGCGGCTAGCACTCAGGCGCGAACTCAGGCCGCAGCCTGCTTGCGCGCCTGGTAGCCCTGCTCGTGCACATCCACTTGGGCCGCGATGCCACTGCGGGCTTGCGTGGCAAGTTCAGCCACCTCGTCCACGGACATGGCTTTGTACTGGTGGTCAGACCAAATCTGCCGCCAGCGGCGCGAGCCGGCCTGCCCGTTCCACAAGCCAAGCGCGTGGCGCATGGCCTGGCTCCAGGGCCGGCCGGTGGCGGCCACCTGCTGCTGTAGATAGACCACCCAAGCTGCTTCCACCTGCTCACGGCTGAGCGCCGGGCCGGCTTGGTCAAAGAAGCGCTGGTCCCAGGCGGCCATCTGCCAGGGCTCGTGATAGGCCTGGCGGCCCACCATCACGCCGTCCACATGCTGCAGCTGGGTGGCGATTTCATCATCGGTCTTGATGCCGCCGTTGAGCACGATGGTCAGCTGCGGGAACTCGCGCTTGAGTTGGTGCACGATCTCGTAGCGCAGCGGAGGCAGCTCGCGATTTTCTTTGGGCGAGATGCCTTGCAGCCAGGCATTGCGAGCATGGACGATGAAGACCTCACAACCCGCCGCGGCGATTTGGCCGACAAAGTCGCGCACAAACTCATAGCTCTCCAGCCGGTCGATGCCGATGCGGTGCTTGATGGTGACAGGAATACTCACCGCGTCGCGCATGGCCTTGATGCCATCGGCCACCAAGGCCGGCTCGGCCATCAGGCATGCGCCAAAGGCGCCGCGCTGCACCCGCTCGCTCGGGCAGCCGCAATTGAGATTGACCTCGTCATAGCCCCACTGCTCGGCCAACTTTGCGCAAGCCGCCAGATCGGCCGGCTCGGAGCCACCGAGCTGCAGCGCCACCGGATGCTCGACCACGTTGAAGTCCAGATGGCGCGGCTTGTCGCCATGCAGCAGCGCGCCGGTGGTCACCATCTCGGTGTAGAGGCGGGTCTGCGTCGTCAGCAGGCGATGGAAGGTCCGGCAGTGCTTGTCGGTCCAGTCGAGCATCGGGGCAACACTCAGGCGCCAGGGGCTGGGCGCTGCGGGGGTATGTGAGGAAACTGTCATTTGTCGGGCTATGGGAGGCTTCTGGCGGACCGAAGACCCCCAAGCGTTAGTAGGTGCCTAGCGAGCGACTGGCGAGCAAGATGTGTCAAGCCAGCGAATGGGATGCCCTTCTTGAGCATTCAGGGCGCGCCGAGCGCAGCGCCGATTATCCCAAAGATCGCGCGGAGGCGCCCCCGCTCGCCTCCGATAGCTAAGACGGCATCGCCGCCAAGCGAGATCAGGGGCAGGCTTTGCCCAATTGCAGGCCGCGCAAGAAGGAGCGCCTGGATTGCCCGGCCACCAAGGAGGCAGTGACGGCCACGGAATGCTTCTCAGCCCCGCTGAGCTTGCGCACCCAGCCGCGGAAGGGAATCAGGTTCTCGCTGGCGCTGCGCAAGGCGCCCACGGCAGCGTCGCTGGCCGCCTCACCCCCCATTTGCATCAAATCTCTTTGCAGCTTCTGGCGCTCGGGCGAATCCAGGTCCGGGCCCAGTGCCTGGTCCAGCGCTGCCTTTTCCTGCGCCAAACCTGCGCAAGTTTCATCGGCCGGCAGTTTGAACGGGGCTTCCTGGGCGGCGAGCAAGACCGGGGGAATCTTGGCCTGAATCAGGTTCAAATCCTGCAGCGGCGCGGTCACTGCCCCGGCCACCTGTTCATCAGTGCCGGGCTTGCCTGGCTTTGAGGACGTGCTGGCGCAAGCCGTCAAACCCACGAGGCAGATAGCCGAGGCCAATTGCAGGCCGGCGCGGGCGAAATTGAAAACAGGTTTGGGCATGGTTCTGAAGCTAGGCAAGCCAAGGTGAATGATGCGCTGAGTTTGCCAGAGCCCAAGCCTGTGTAATTTGCCCGTTATCACAAGCTGCCTATTTGTGCCGAAACTGAACAAAGGCGGGCCAGCAGTCGCAGTAGCCACAACTGCCCTGGACCCGACCCTGACCAACAAGCAACTTCAGAACAAGCCGCTGATGCGCCCGGCTGCGTCCACGCCGATATGCTCGGCCGCCGGCACCTTGGGCAGGCCAGGCATGGTCATGATGTCGCCGCAGATGGCCACGATGAACTCAGCACCCGCATTCAGGCGCAGCTCGCGAACCCGCAGGGTGTGGCCAGTGGCGGCGCCACGCAGCGTAGGGTCGCTGCTGAAGGAATATGGCGTCTTGGCGATGCACACCGGCAGATGGCCCCAGCCGGCGTCCTGCCACTCCTGCAATTGCGCCAGCGTGCGCCCCTCAAACTGCACCTCCTCGGCGCGGTAGATCTTGGCGGCGACGGCTCGGATCTTGTCGGCCAAGGGATCCTCATCGCGATACATCTGCGCGGCGGGTTCAGCAGCGCGGCTGGCATTCGCCTCGCACAGTGCCACCACCTGACGCGCCAGTTCAGCGGCACCGGCGCCCCCCTCGGCCCAATGTGTAGCCAGCACGCAGGCCACGCCGAGCGCTTGGCAGGCGGCCTGGATCAGCGCGATTTCCTCGGGCGTGTCAGCGTCGAAGCGGTTGATGGAGACCACCAACGGCAGCTCGTAGTGCTGGCGAATGTTCTCGATATGGCGACGCAGATTCGCCAAGCCACGCTCCAGGGCCGCCAGATCATCGCCATGGCCGTGGAACTTCAGCGCACGTACGGTGGCTACCAGCACGGCGCAACTGGGGTTCAAGCCGGCCTTGCGACATTTGATGGACATGAATTTCTCGGCGCCAAGATCCGCGCCAAAGCCAGCCTCGGTGACCACATAGTCGGCCAGCTTCAGGGCCGTTTGCGTGGCGATCACCGAATTGCAGCCATGCGCAATATTGGCAAAGGGGCCGCCATGCACAAAGGCCAGATTGCCTTCCAGGGTCTGAACCAGATTGGGCGCTAACGCATCCTTGAGCAAGGCCGTCATGGCGCCGTCGGCCTTGAGTTCGCGGGCGGTGACCGGCTTCTTGTCTGCCGTGGTACCCACCACGATATTGCCCAAGCGGCGCTGCAGATCAGCCAGCGAGGTGGCCAGGCAGAGGATGGCCATCACCTCGGAGGCCACCACGATATCAAAGCCGTCCTGGCGGGGGTAGCCGTTGCCGGGGCCGCCCAGGGCCACAGTGATGTCGCGCAAGGCGCGGTCGTTCATATCCACCACGCGGCGCCAGCTGATGCGGCGCACGTCCAACTTCAGCGCATTGCCGTGGTGGATGTGGTTGTCGATCAGAGCCGCCAGCAAGTTGTTGGCCAGGGCGATGGCGTGAAAGTCACCGGTGAAGTGAAGATTGATGTCCTCCATCGGCAGCACCTGCGCGCGCCCGCCGCCGGCCGCCCCACCCTTCATGCCAAAGCAAGGCCCCAGCGACGGTTCGCGCAGGCAAATCATGGCCTTCTTGCCGATCAGATTGAGGCCATCGCCTAAGCCCACCGTGGTGGTGGTTTTGCCCTCGCCGGGCGGCGTCGGTGAGATGGCGGTGACCAGCACCAGATGACCGTTAGGCTCCGAGCCCAGGCTTTGCACCTGGCCTAGGCTTAGCTTGGCTTTGTAATGGCCGTAGGGGCTGAGCGAATCTTCGGGCAGACCCAGCTTGGCATGGGCCAAGGGCAGAATTTTTTGCAGGCTGGCGGCTTGGGCGATGTCGATGTCGGTGGGCATCTGTCGGTCCTGGTTGAAGTCCGAGTGGGACAAGAAAAAAGCGAGGTCCGGGTAGGAGCTCGCTTTTCATTATCTGCGCCGCGGCGGCTCGGCCGCAGCGTGTGAATGCCGATCAGGCCAGGTGGCGCAAAGGATGTTGATCGGCCGCCCAGGGCGACACGAAGAAGGCCTGCACCTCGGCCGCGTTGACCTCGTCCAGCGTGGCGGGCTGCCAGCGCGGTGCGTGGTCTTTGTCCACCGCCAAGGCGCGAATGCCTTCCACGGTTTCGCTTTGCGCCACAGGGCGCAGGTGGAAGCAGTGGTGCACCATATCGCGCTCCATGCGCAGATCCTCGGCCAAGCTCATGCTGCGCGCACGGCGCAGCTGCTCGAAGGTTACCGCCATCATCAGGGGGGAGCGCTTGGACAAGGTGGCCAAGGTGTTGCGGGCCCACTCGTCATCCAGCGCTGCCAGGGCAGCGAGGATGGCCGGCACATCGTCTTGACCGAAGCATTGGTCGATGCGCTGACGCAGGCTTATGTGGTCGGCCGCGGGGGCCAAGTCGACTCGCTCCATCACGGTGGCCACCACATGCTCGGCGCTGCTTTGCGCGCCGAACTTGAAGGCCTCGATGATGGCGGGCAAGGCCGAACTCTGCACAAACACATCGCCCAAGCCCAGCTCGATCGCATCGCCTGCGCTCAAGGCCTGGCCGGTCAGCGCCAACCAACGGCCGGTTTGGCCGGGGCATTGGCTCAGGAAGTGGCCGCCACCCACATCGGGGAAGAGGCCGATATTGGTTTCTGGCATGGCCAGGCGGCTGTGCTCGGTCAGCACGCGCAGCTTGCAGCCCTGGCTGATGCCCATGCCACCGCCCATCACGATGCCGTCCATCAAGGCGATGGTGGGCTTGGGGAATTGGTGGATCAGGTGATTGAGCGCGTACTCGGCGGTGAAGAACTCAGCGAGTGCAGCGTCCCCAGCAAGGGCCGCACGGTGGAAGAAGCGAATGTCCCCGCCGGCGCAGAAGGCGGCGGGCTTGCCCGGGCGGCCAGCCGCCAGCAAGAGCACGGCCTCGATGGCGGGCGCGGCGGCCCAAGCCTTGAACAGAGCCGTCAGGTCATGAATCATTGCCAGCGACAAGGCATTCAAAGCCTCGGGGCGATTCAGGGTGATGATGCCGAGGCAGCCATTCACCTCGGCCAAGATTTGACCGTCGGACTGCAGGGCAGGAATCAGCGGGGAATTCAAAGTAGCGCTCATACCTCTCTCCGGGATGGTTGTTGTGCTTGTTCTTGCGGGGGCTTTCCAAGACCTTGGTGCCAGGCCAGCAGCTCATTGACGATCAGGGCGGATAGCACCATCGCGCCGCCCCACAGGGCAGCCGTAGATGGTACTTCAGCTGCCCACAGCCACGCCCACAGCACGCCAAAGATCACTTCAAGCTGGCCCAGCAGGGATATCTCTGGCCCGGCCAGCACGCGGCTCAGACGCACCACCAGCAAGCAGGGCAAGGCGAGTTGAAACACGCCTAAGCCTGCCAGAAGGACCAGGTCATGTGGCGAAGCCTGCAAAGGCCAAGCCAGCGGCAAAACCGTGAGGGTAGAGATCAGCGCGCCGATCAGAACGGCCGGCAACATATCGGGCGCCTGCGCCGCATCACCGTGGCCCACATGCTGCAGCACCGACCAGTTCACCGCGGCGGCGATGGGCACGCCCAAGGCCACGGCAATGCCCAAACCGCTGGCAGCGGACGCGCCCTGCCCGGCCATCTCATGCCCGAACATCCAGGCAATGCCGATGCTGGCCACCAGAATCGCCAGCCAAGTGCGCAGCGGGAGGTGATGCCGCAAGACCACCCGGGACAGCAAGGCGGTGAGCAAGGGGCCCAAAGCCATGGTGACTAAGACATTGGCCACCGAGGTCAGGCTCAGCGCCACCATGAAGGCGGTGAACATCACGGCCCAGCACACGCCTGACAGCCACACCAGCCGCGGCGCCTGACGCAGTTGCGCCCACAGTTGCGGCCCGCGCATCCAGCGCAGGGCGAGCGCCAAGGCCAGCGCATTGAAGCCGCTGCGCCAGAAGGTCAACTCAAAGCCTCGCGCCGCCTCCAGCTGACGCGCGACCACCCCAGCCGTGCTCCACAGCAAGGTGACCAACAACATCAGGGCAACAGCGCGTCGATGAGTCATACCGATGAATTGAGAGCGCCCCTGAAACGGGGCGCGGTCGTCTATCTGATTGCTGCCTCGCATCGCGCGAGGCCATGCCCGGGCCGAGTCAATCTAGGGGACTGATTCAGCCGGCGGCGGCCCGGGACAGAAGCCCAGGCTGGAAGATGCCAAAGTGTCGCACCTGAGCGCGACACGCAGGGCTTAGCCGCGCGAGTTGCGCTTACGCTCGTTTTCCGTCAGGAAACGCTTGCGCAGGCGGATGCTCTTGGGCGTGATTTCGACCAACTCGTCGTCCTCGATGAACTCAACGCCGTATTCCAGCGTGCAGTCGATCGGAGGCGTGATCTTGGTGGCATCTTCCTTGCCGCTGACGCGGAAGTTGGTCAGCTGCTTGGTACGCGTCGCGTTGACGACCAGGTCGTTTTCACGGCTGTGGATACCGACGATCATGCCTTCGTACACCGGGTCATTCGGCTTGACGAACATACGGCCGCGGTCATCCAGCTTGCCCAGGGCGTAGGTGAAGATTTCACCGGCGTCCATGGAGATCAGCACGCCGTTCTTGCGGCCAGCGATCTCACCCTTGTGCGGCTCGTAGCCGTCAAAGATATTGCTGATCAGGCCCGAACCACGGGTCAAGTTCAGGAATTCGTTGGTGAAGCCGATCAGGCCACGCGCAGGAATGCGGTACTCCAGGCGCACGCGGCCACGGCCGTCCGGCTCCATATTGACCAGCTCGCCCTTGCGCTCGCCCAGGGCTTGCATGACGCCGCCTTGATGGATTTCTTCCACGTCGGCAGTCACCAACTCGATAGGCTCATGCTTCTCGCCATCGATGGTCTGAAACACCACGCGCGGCTTGGAAACAGCCAGCTCGTAGCCTTCACGGCGCATGTTTTCCAGCAAGATGGTCAGGTGCAATTCGCCACGGCCCATCACTTCGAAAATGCCGTCTTCGTCAGTTTCCTTGACGCGCAGGGCCACATTGCTTTGCAGTTCTTTTTGCAGGCGGTCCCAGATCTGACGGCTGGTGACGAACTTGCCTTCGCGGCCAGCCAGCGGGCTGGTGTTGACGCAGAAGTTCATGGTCAGTGTGGGCTCGTCCACCTTGAGCATGGGCAGCGGGGCCGGGGTGGCCACGCTGGTGACGGTCACTCCGATACCGATCTCGTCGATACCGTTGATCAGCACGATGTCGCCAGGGCCGGCTTCGGCCGACTGCACGCGGTCCAGACCTTGGAAGGTGAGCACTTGGTTGATACGACCCTTGGTGCTCTTGCCGTCCGGGCCTTCCATGACCAGCACGTCCATGCTGGGCTTGATGGTGCCTTGGGTGATACGGCCAACGCCGATGCGGCCGACAAAGGTGGAATAGTCCAGCGCCGAGATTTGCAGCTGCAGCGGAGCGGCCGGGTCACCCTTTTGCGAAGGCACATGCTTCAGCACGGTGTTGAACAGGGCCGACATATCGGGGCCCCATTGCGCGCCAGGCTCGCCCTCTTCCAGCGAAGTCCAGCCGTTGATGCCGGAGGCGTAAACGACGGGGAAGTCCAGCTGCTCGTCAGTGGCGCCCAGCTTGTCGAACAGGTCGAAAGCGGCGTTGACGACGGCGTCGGGCTTGGCACCGGGCTTGTCCACCTTGTTGACCACGACGATGGGCTTCAAGCCCAGGGCCAAGGCCTTCTTGGTCACGAAGCGGGTCTGGGGCATCGGGCCTTCTTGGGCGTCGATCAGCAGCACCACACCGTCCACCATGGACAGGGCGCGCTCGACTTCACCACCGAAGTCCGCGTGACCGGGGGTGTCCACGATATTGATGTGCGTACCTTCCCAAGCCACGGCGCAGTTCTTGGCCAAGATGGTGATGCCACGCTCGCGTTCGATGGCATTGCTGTCCATCACGGTGTCGACCACTTTTTCGTGCTCGGCGAAGGTGCCGCTTTGGCGCAGCAATTGGTCAACCATGGTGGTTTTGCCATGGTCAACGTGGGCGATGATGGCGATGTTGCGAATCTGCTTACTCATACGACGCTTTCAAAAAATTCGGAATTTCTTCTTACACACCCAGGAGGCTGGACACCTCTTGAGGGCTTAACAAACGGTCCGGGATCAACTCACCCGCCTTGATATGGGCCCCGCCCAAAAATGCCTGGGGTTCGGGTCCGTAGACCCGCACATGGGGCTGGTCGGGGGCGTTCAGGCGGCGCCGTAGACCGGTTAAAAAGCGGGCGGCTTCGTCGGCGCCTAAGCGCACTTCGGGCCAGTCCGCCAGCAAGCTGTCGGGTGGGCGCAGCAAGGCCTCGCGCTCGGCCTCGGTCAGCTCAGCCAGGGCGTCCAGGCTGATGGCGTCTTCTACCCGTACCGGGCCGGAGGCCGTCCGCCGCAAAGCGGTCAGATGCGCGCCGCAACCAAGCATTGCTCCCAGGTCTTCGGCCAGGGTGCGAACATAAGTGCCCTTGCTGCAGCGCACTGCCACGGTCAGCTGGCTCAGCTCATCTTGCCAATCGATGATGTCGAGCGCATGAATCGTCACACGGCGCGAGGGGCGTTCGATCTGGATGCCAGCGCGTGCGTATTCATACAAAGGCCGGCCTTCAAATTTGAGGGCCGAGTACATCGGCGGCACTTGATCAATCTCACCGCGCAGCGAAGCGCAAGCGGCCTCGATCTGTTCGCGGTTCACCGACACCGGGCGCTCTTCCAGCACTTCACCTTCGAGGTCGCCGGTGGTGGTGGTGGCGCCGAGTTGCAGGGTGGCTTGATAAGCCTTGTCGGCATCCAGGCTAACTTGGCTGAACTTGGTGCCTGCGCCGAAGCACAGGGGTAACAAGCCAGTGGCCAGGGGATCCAAGGTGCCTGTGTGACCCGCTTTTTCAGCGCGCAGCAGCCATTTCGCCTTTTGCAAAGCGTCGTTGCTGGTCCAGCCCAAGGGCTTGTCCAGCAAAAGCACGCCGTGAATTGGACGGCGTACGGTTTTGATGCGCGGAGGGCGGGCGGCAGACATCTTGTTTCTTACTCTTGCTCGTCGGCCTTTTTGACGGCGCTGCCTGCTGCCTCGGCATCCGAGTCAGCGGCAGGCTCATCGTCCAGGGCGCGATTGGCATTGGCCGTGCGGATCAGCGCGCTCATTTCGGCCGCGCGCTCGATCGTGCGGTCGAAGTGGAAGTGCAGGCTGGGCACGGTATGAATCTGCAGGCGCTTGAACAAGCCATTGCGCAAGTAGCCGGCAGCCTCGTTCAAGGCTTCGCCGGTCTCGGTCGGGTCGCCGACCAACACCGAGAAAAACACCTTGGCATGGGCGTAGTCGGGCGTGACCTCGACGGCATTGACCGTGGCCATGCCGATGCGGGGGTCCTTCAGCTCACGGATCAACTCAGCCAGATCGCGCTGGATCTGGTCGGCCACGCGGAAGCTGCGGTTGGGGATGACTCGTTTATGTCGCATATCTTGATCTCCTCAGTGGATGCCCACGTAAAGACAAACCCCGCCACTCTTTGGAGGGCGGGGTTGGCTGCTTGGGGGCAACTCCGCCTTACAGCGTTCGAGCCACTTCCTTGACCTCGAAGAATTCCAGCTGATCGCCCTCGGCGATGTCGCTGTAGTTCTTCAGCTTGATACCGCACTCGAAGCCTTCGCGGACTTCGCGCACATCGTCCTTCATGCGCTTCAAGGTGTCGATCTCGCCGGTGTAGATCACCACGTTCTCGCGCAGCAAGCGGAAGCGTGCCGAACGGTTGACGGTACCCGAAGTAACCATACAGCCGGCAATGGTGCCGATCTTGGTCGCCACGAACACGGTGCGGATTTCGGCCATACCGATGACTTCTTCGCGCTGCTCGGGAGCCAGCATGCCGGTCATCGCTGCCTTCACTTCATCCACGGCGTCGTAAATGATGTTGTAGTAGCGCAGATCAACCGCATTGCCTTCGGCCAGCTTGCGTGCGCCGGCGTCAGCCCGCACATTGAAGCCGATGATGACGGCCTTCGAAGCGATCGCCAAGTTGACGTCCGACTCGCTGATGCCACCCACAGCCGCATGCACGATCTGCACCTTGACTTCGGGCGTCGACAGTTTGAGCAGCGAAGAAGACAGCGCTTCTTGCGAACCTTGCACGTCGGACTTGATGATGATGCCCAGGGTCTGCACATCGCCGGCAGCCATGTCGGAGAACATATTCTCCAGCTTGGCAGCTTGTTGACGCGACAGCTTCACATCACGGTACTTGCCCGAACGGAAGGTAGCCACTTCACGGGCACGGCGCTCATCGGCCAGGACCATGAATTCGTCACCGGCTTGCGGCACTTCGGTCAGACCTTGGATTTCCACCGGAATGGAAGGACCAGCTTCGGAGCAAGCCTTGCCGTCTTCGTCCAACATGGCGCGAACACGACCGTAGGTCGAACCTGCCAGCACGACGTCGCCGCGCTTCAAGGTGCCCGACTGAACCAGGATGGTTGCGACCGGGCCGCGGCCCTTGTCCAGCTTGGCTTCGATCACCAGGCCCTTGGCCATGGAGGCGACAGGCGCCTTCAGTTCCAGCACTTCGGCTTGCAGCAGCACTTGCTCCAGCAATGCGTCCATGCCTTCGCCGGTCTTGGCCGACACGGGCACGAAAGGTGTATCGCCGCCGAAGTCTTCAGGCACAACGCCCTCAGCCACCAGCTCGCCCTTCAGGCGTTCGATATTGGCACCTTGCTTGTCGATCTTGTTCATCGCCACAACGATGGGCACGCCCGCCGCCTTGGCATGGTGGATCGCTTCCTTGGTCTGGGGCATCACGCCATCGTCCGCCGCCACCACCAGGATGACGATGTCGGTAGCCGTGGCGCCGCGAGCACGCATGGCGGTAAACGCCGCGTGACCCGGAGTGTCCAGGAAGGTGATCATGCCGCGCGGGGTTTCCACGTGGTAGGCACCAATGTGCTGCGTGATGCCGCCGGCTTCGCCAGCAGCCACACGGGCACGGCGAACATAGTCCAACAGCGAGGTCTTGCCGTGGTCAACGTGACCCATGACGGTGACCACCGGTGCGCGGGGCAGGCTTTCCGCCTGCTCGGCGCCAGCGCCCTCTTCCTCGAGGAAGGCGTCCGGATCATCCAGCTTGGCGGCAAACGCCTTGTGGCCCATTTCCTCGACCAAAATCATGGCCGTTTCTTGGTCCAGCTGCTGGTTGATGGTGCACATCTGGCCCAGCTTCATCAAATGCTTGATGACTTCGGAAGCCTTGATGGACATCTTGTGGGCCAGGTCCGCCACCGAGATGGTCTCGGGGATGTGAACCTCTTGCACCACTTGCTCGACCGGTGCCACGAAGTTGGACTGGCTCTGGCCGCGGTCATTGCGGTCATTGCCACGACGGCCACCCGCACCACCGCGGCTAGGCGCACGCCAGCCACCGGCGGAAGGACGTGCACCACCCGGTGCTGGCGTCGAACCCGGCTTGACGCCGCGCTTCTTGTCATCAGCCCAGCTGGACGACAACTTCTCGGACTTAACCGACTTCTTGTCACCCGGCTTGGCAGCCGTGGTCGTGCCAGGAGCCGCAGGGGCGCCGGGAGTACCTGGCTTCTTGTGGATCGTGCCCTTGATGCCTTCTTTCGGGGCTTCAACGGGCTTGGGCTCTTCCTTCTTGGCGATCATGACCTTTTTAGGGGCATTCATCATCGCGCGGATGGCAGCAGCCTCGGCCTCAGCGGCCTTGCGGCGGCGCTCGAGGTCGACTTGTTTTTGCTTCTCTTCCACGCCCACGTCCACCGCCTTGACCACGCGCAGCGCGGGCTTGGCAGGTTCAGCGACAGGCGCAGCGGCCACAGGGGCGGCAGCAGCAGCGACGGGCGCAGCGGGTGCAGCAGCAGCTTCAGCAACCGGGGCTTGAGCCACGGCGGCAGGAGCAGGCGCAGCCACCACGGGTGCAGGTGCCGGGGCACGTGCAGCGGCAGCCGCCTTGTTGATGGCAGCGGCTTCGCGAGCAGCAGCCTCAGCCGTCTGGCGTGGCGGCTTCTTCGCAGCCTTGGCGGCAGCGGCTTGTTCGGCAGCCAGGTTCGCAGCAGCTTGCGCAGCCACGGCTTCAGCAGCCAAGCGCTCTTGGCGACGTGCTTCTTCAGCGGCGCGGGCGGCCTTTTCGGCCTCTTCACGCTCACGCACACGCTCAGCCAGCTCAGCTTCCTGGCGACGCAGGGCTTCAGCCTGGGCTTGCGCCTCGACTTCGCGGCGTTGCAGGTCGGCTTCCTCGGCGGCAGCGGCGGCGGCCACTGCGGCGTCGTCGGTCGCGCCAGACTCGTCCATCTTCACGAAGGTGCGCTTCTTGCGCACTTCCACGCTGATAGTGCGGGCTTTGCCGCTGGCATCGGCCTGCTTGATTTCGCTGGTCGACTTACGGGTCAGCGTGATCTTCTTACGATCAGCGCCGGCCGTGCCATGCGAAGTACGCAGGTAGTTCAGCAGACGCTCTTTGTCGGCTTCGTTGAGGGCGTCTTCGGTAGACGCCGTTTTGACGCCTGCAGCTTGAAGCTGCTCAAGCAGCGTGCTCGCAGGCTTTTGTAGCTCTGCGGCAAACTGGGCGACGGTGGTCACAGCCATTGTTGGATCCTTAACTTATGCGTACTTTGCTGGGCGATTCTTGGTGTTGACTCTTTGCTGCGAAAGCGCAGCGTCAAGCCGTGAACCAATGTTCGCGAGCCTTCATGATCATGGTTCGGGCGGCGCCCTCATCCATGCCAGACAGTTCAACGAGTTCGTCGACGGCCAGATCGGCCAGGTCGTCGCGGGTATGGATATCGCCATCGGAGAGTTTGGCAACCAGTTCGGGCGTCATGCCCTCGAGGTCACGCAGGTCTTGGGACACTTCCTCAACCTTTTCTTCCCGGGCGATTTCCATGGTCAACAGCGCATCCTTGGCTCGGGTACGCAATTCATTGACCGTGTCTTCGTCGAAGGCCTCAACTTCCAGCATTTCTTGCATAGGCACGTAGGCCACTTCTTCCAAGCTGGTGAACCCTTCAGCGATCAGGATGTCGGCGACTTCAGCATCCACATCGAGTTTCTCGATGAAGAGCTTGCGCACCGATTCCGATTCCTGCTCATGTTTAACAGCCGATTCCTCGGCCGACATGATGTTGATACGCCAGCCGGTCAGCTCGGAAGCGAGCCTCACGTTCTGGCCGCCGCGACCGATGGCGATGGCGAGGTTTTCCTCATCCACCACAACATCCATCGCATGACGTTCTTCGTCCACAACAATGGACTGCACATTGGCCGGAGCCAATGCGCCGATGACGAACTGTGCGGGGTCTTCCGACCACAGCACGATGTCCACACGCTCACCGGCCAATTCATTCGTGACACCGTTGACACGGCTGCCACGCACGCCGACGCAGGTGCCGATCGGGTCGACACGCTTGTCGTGCGACAGCACGGCCAGCTTGGCGCGCGAACCGGCATCACGAGCGCAGCTCTTGATCTCCAGCAGACCTTGCTCGATCTCAGGCACTTCCTGAGCGAACAGCTCAGTCATGAACTGAGGCGCGCTGCGCGACAGCATGATTTGCGGGCCGCGCTGCGTCGGGTCAACACCCAGGATCACTGCACGCACGCGGTCGCCGGTACGCAGGTTTTCCTTGGGGATCATTTCCGAGCGCTTCAGGCGGCCTTCGATGCGACCCGACTCGGCAATGATGTCACCCTTGTCCAGGCGCTTGACCGTGCCGACGAAGATCTGCTCGCCGCGCGCCATGAAGTCGTTGAGCAGCTGCTCACGCTCGGCATCACGGATTTTTTGCAGAATGACCTGCTTGGCCGCTTGCGCACCAATGCGACCGATAGGCACCGACTCGATGGGCTCTTCGATATGGTCTTCGACCTCGATGTCGGGGATTTGCTCCTGCGCTTCAAACAGCAGGATTTCGGCATCGGGGTTTTGCAGGCCAGCCTCGTTGGGCACAACGTGCCAACGGCGGAAAGTCTCGTAGGCACCGGAATCCCGATCCACGGACACGCGAATGTCAGCCTCGCCTCCACACAGCTTCTTGGTCGCCGAAGCGAGTGCCGCCTCGACAGCACCGAACACCACATCGAGCTCGACGCTCTTCTCGCGAGAAATCGCGTCCACCAGCATCAACAGTTCGCGGTTCATTGATCAGGACCTCCGTCAATCTTGTCATCTGTTTTCGCAGCCTTCACCTTGGCCGGCGTCTTCTTACCGGTTGCTGGCTTGCCGCCACGACCCTTGAAGCTGAACACGGGCACCAAACGTGCCTCGCGAACTTCTTCAAGAGAAAAATCCAGGGCCTGCTCGGCCTTGCCATCACTAAAAACTACGCGCCAGGCAGCCGCTGCCGGCGCATCTTCGGCCGGAGCCGCTACGTCTGCGCCTGCCGTCTCAGCAGGCAGCGCCGACAGCACGCCGGAATATTTCTTGCGCCCCTGGAAGGGCATGCGCAGCGTGATCTCGATCTCTTCGCCGACGAAACGCTGGTAGTCGCTGGACTTCTTCAGCGGCCGATCCAGGCCGGGGGAGGAAACCTCCAGACGCTCGTAAGCGCAGCCTTCAACTTCCAGCAGGTATTGCAACTGGCGCGTCACGCGCTCGCAGTCTTCCACATTGATCAGCTCGCCGGCCAAAGCCTGCTCAGGCAGCTTATCGAGATACACGCGCAGCAAGCCAGCGGGACTGCGTTCACAGTCCACAAGGTCGTAACCCAGTCCGGTTACGGTTTTTTCTACAGCTTCCTGCCAATTCATGCGTCGTGCAGCTCCAACTTTTCAAGAACTCATGCGTCTTGCGACCCGAGCCAAATCAATGTGAATCAAATTTTATGCAAAGAGCGATCGAGCAAAAAAAATGGGCTGGATGAATCCGCCCAACTTTCAAACCCTGGCCAAGCCGGGGCTTCGAAACAAGCGCTCAAAGTAATTAAGAGCTTGTGATTACGCTCGCCTCATCTCTTCAGCGAAGCCGGGATTGTACTATGCAAGCTCAGTGCCGACAAGCAGATGCCCCGGTTTCGCTCTAAGCCATGCGAAAATCTGCGGCTGATTCAATACAAAGGAGCAACCATGGGATTTCTCGCAGGCAAGCGATTGCTGATCACGGGCGTCTTGTCCAACCGATCCATCGCTTACGGCATTGCAAAAGCCTGCCACCGCGAAGGTGCGGAATTGGCCTTCAGCTACCAAGGCGAACGCTTCAAGGACCGCATCACCGAGTTTGCAGCCGAGTTTGACTCCAAGCTGGTGTTTGACTGCGACGTGTCTGACGACGCGCAAATGGAAGCCCTGTTCGCTAATTTGGGCGAGGCATGGCCCGAGTTTGACGGTTTTGTGCATTCCATTGGTTTCGCTCCCCGCGAAGCCATTGCCGGCGACTTCCTGGACGGCCTGACGCGCGAGAACTTCCGCATCGCCCATGACATCTCGGCCTATAGCTTCCCCGCCATGGCCAAGCTGGCAGCACCGCGCCTGCGCCCCGGCGCCGCCTTGCTGACCCTGTCCTACCTGGGTGCGGCGCGCTATGTGCCGAATTACAACACCATGGGTCTGGCCAAAGCCTCGCTGGAAGCCAGCGTGCGCTACCTGGCGCAATCGATGGGCGCTCGCGGCGTGCGAGTCAACGGCATCTCCGCCGGCCCGATCAAGACCCTGGCAGCCTCCGGCATCAAGGACTTTGGCAAGTTGCTGAGCCAGTTCGCCGCGTCCGCGCCGATTCGCCGCAATGTAACCATTGAAGACGTCGGCAATGTGGCTGCCTTCTTGCTGTCCGACTTGGCCGGCGGCGTCAGCGCCGAGATCACCTATGTAGACGGCGGCTTCAGCCACGTTGCCATGGCTGGCGAAGCCTGATCAAAGTAGCACTGCAATGAGAAAAGGGCCTGCAATTGCAGGCCCTTTTTTATTCCAGCAAGGCAAGCCAGCCCGAAAGCCGGCCAGACCTGTCGCTTACTCAGCGTCCACGCAATCGACGAAGTAACGCGATTTGCCGTCCTCGCCCTTCTCTTCGACCAAGCCATGCACATCGGTGGCAAAGCCGGGGAACTTGGCATTGAAGTCGCGGGTGAACTTCAGATAGTCCACAATCTTCTTGTTGAAGCGCTCACCGGGAATCAGCAAGGGGATGCCTGGCGGATAAGGCGTCAGCAACACAGTCGTGACTCGGCCCAGCAAATCATCGATCGGCACCCGCTCGGTGCGGCGATGGGCGATGTAGGCATAAGCATCGCTGGGCTTCATGGCCGGCTGCAGGTCGGACAAATAAACGTCCGTCGTCAGGCGCGCGATATCACCCTTGGCATACATGCCGTGGATGCTCTGGCACAGATCCTTCAGTCCCATGCGCTCGTAACGCGGATTGGCCGCGCAGAACTCCGGCAGGATGCGCCACAGCGGCGCATTGCGGTCGTAGTCGTCCTTGAACTGCTGCAGCGCCGTCAGCAAGGTGTTCCAGCGCCCCTTGGTGATGCCAATGGTGAAGAGGATGAAGAAGGAATACAGACCCGTCTTCTCCACCACCACGCCATGCTCGGCCAAGAACTTGGTGACGATGCTGGCCGGAATGCCGGTCTCGGCAAACTTGCCGCTCATGTCCAAGCCAGGGGTGATGATGGTCGACTTGATCGGGTCCAGCATATTGAAGCCGGGAGCGATCTTGCCAAAGCCATGCCACTTTTCGTTGGCCTTGAGCATCCAGTCGGCCGGCTCGCCAAAACCGTCTTCGGTCAGCTTGTCCGGACCCCAGACCTTGAACCACCAGTCCTGGTCGTACTCGGCCTCCACCTTGCGCATGGCGCGGCGGAAGTCCAGCGCTTCGGAGATGCTCTCCTCCACCAAGGCCGTGCCACCGGGTGGCTCCATCATGGCCGCCGCCACATCGCAGCTGGCGATGATGGAGTATTGCGGGCTGGTGGAGGTGTGCATCAGGTACGCTTCGTTGAACAAATGCTTGTCCAGCTTGACGTTCTGCGAGTCCTGCACCAGCACTTGCGAAGCCTGGCTCAGGCCAGCCAGCAGCTTGTGGGTGGACTGGGTCGCGTAGACCATGGCCGTCTTGGGCCGCGGGCGGTTCTTGCCCATGGCGTGATAGCTGCCGTAGAAGCTGTGGAATGCCGCGTGCGGCAACCAGGCCTCGTCGAAATGCAGGGTATCGATCCAGCCGTCCAGCTTCTTCTTGATGGTTTCGGTGTTGTAGAGCACGCCGTCGTAGGTGCTTTGCGTCAGGGTCATGATGCGCGGCTTGACGGTCTTGACATCCACCCCCTTGAGCAGCGGGTTGGCGGCAATCTTCTTGCGGATGGCGGCCGGCGAGAACTCGCTCTCGGGAATCGGGCCGATGATGCCGTAGTGGTTGCGCGTGGGCGTCATGAAAACCGGCACGGCGCCGGTCATGATGATGCTGTGCAAGATGCTCTTGTGGCAGTTGCGATCCACCACCACCACATCACCCGGCGCCACCGTGTGGTGCCAGACCATCTTGTTCGAGGTGCTGGTGCCGTTGGTGACGAAGAAGCAATGGTCGGCATTGAAGATGCGCGCGGCATTCTTCTCGGACTCAGCCACCGGGCCGGTGTGGTCCAGCAACTGACCGAGCTCTTCCACCGCATTGCAAACGTCGGCGCGCAGCATGTTTTCACCAAAGAACTGGTGGAACATCTGGCCGACCGGGCTCTTCAGGAAGGCCACGCCGCCGGAATGGCCGGGGCAGTGCCAGGAATAGGAGCCGTCTTGCGCATAGTCCATCAGCGCCTTGAAGAACGGTGGCGCCAGGCCATCTAGATAGCTCTTGGCCTCGCGGATGATGTGGCGAGCCACAAACTCCGGCGTGTCCTCGAACATATGAATGAAGCCATGCAGCTCACGCAAGATGTCGTTGGGCAGATGCTGGGAGGTGCGCGTCTCGCCGTAGATGTAGATCGGAATGTCGGCGTTCTTGAAGCGAATTTCTTCAATGAACTTGCGCAGGCTCAGCACGGCCGGGTCCAGCTCGGGGCCGGGCGTGAATTCCTCATCGTCGATCGACAAAATGAAGGCACTGGCGCGGCTTTGCTGCTGAGCAAACTGGCTCAGGTCGCCGTAACTGGTGGCGCCCAGCACTTCGAAGCCCTCTTTCTGGATCGCGTCGGCCAAGGCACGGATACCCAAACCCGAGGTATTCTCGGAGCGATAGTCCTCGTCGATGATGACGATGGGAAAGCGGAAACGAAGCATCTTTGAGCCTCCAGCGGGCGGGGTCAGAAAAACAAGAGGCGCGAAGTGTAGGGCCAAGCTTAGGCTTGTGACGGGCCAAGTGCAAAAACGGCACAACACTTTGGTCTCAAAGCCAAGCCGTAGATGCCCTCAGCACCGCCCCTAGAACTCCAAAGCCATCTCCGGTCATTCTGCAGGGCGCGGCTTACACTGCTTTTCATGATGACTGTGGAGGCATGACATGGAGATGACTTTGTCCACCGCCTGGTGGATTGCCGCTGGCCTTTTGGTGGCCATCGAGCTGGGCACCGGCAGCTTTTACCTGCTGATGCTGGCGATTGGCTGTGCGGCTGGCGCCATTGCCGCCCACCTCGGCCTGGGCGGCAGTGCGCAGATGGTGGCCGCAGCTGGCGTGGGCGGCGCCGCCGTCGCGCTGTGGCATCGCAAGCGCAGCCTGGGCACGCGCGCCTTGCCTGCCAACGCCAATCCGGATGTGCTGATGGACATTGGCCAGAGCGTGCAAGTCAAACATTGGCACGCAGACGGCAGCACCCAGGTGCAGTACCGCGGCGCCGAATGGCAAGCACGCTTTGCCGGCACCGGCGCGCCGACGGCAGGCCGCTACACCATTCGCGCCATCGAAGGCAGCCGCCTGCTGCTCGATCACTGATCAACGACCATCACACAACAACACAGAGGGAATCGGAAAAATCATGGAAATCGCATTCATTCTGCTGATCATCGCCATCGTCTTCATCGTGCAATCGATCAAGGTGGTGCCGCAGCAAAACGCCTGGGTGGTGGAGCGCCTGGGTAAATACCACGCCACCCTCACCCCGGGCCTGAACTTTTTGCTGCCCTTCATTGACCGGCTGGCTTACAAGCATTCGCTCAAAGAAATCCCGCTGGATGTGCCCAGCCAGGTTTGCATCACCAAGGACAACACCCAGCTCACGGTTGACGGCATCCTGTACTTCCAAGTCACCGACGCCATGCGCGCCAGCTACGGCGCCAGCAACTACATCGTCGCCATCACCCAGTTGGCGCAAACCACGTTGCGCTCGGTGATCGGCCGCATGGAGTTGGACCGCACTTTTGAAGAGCGCGCCATCATCAACACTACCGTGGTTGAAGCCCTGGACGAAGCTGCCCTGAACTGGGGCGTCAAGGTGCTGCGCTATGAAATCAAGGATCTGACCCCGCCGCCAGCCATCTTGCACTCCATGCAAGCGCAGATCACGGCTGAACGAGAAAAGCGCGCCCTGATCGCCGCCTCGGAAGGCCGCCGCCAAGAGCAAATCAATATCGCCACCGGCGAGCGCGAAGCCGCCATTGCCCGTTCCGAAGGCGAGAAGCAGGCCGAAATCAACAAGGCCGCCGGCAATGCCGCCGCCATCACCGCCGTGGCCGACGCCACCGCCGGCGCCATCGAGAAGCTGGCCGCTGCGATTCAACTGCCGGGGGGCGACCAAGCCGTGCAACTCAAGGTGGCCGAGAAGGCCGTGGACGCCTACGCCCAACTGGCCCAGAAGAACAACACCATGATCGTGCCGGGCAATATGTCCGAGGTCTCCGGCCTGATCGGCACCGCCATGGCATTGATGCGCGGTAAGCAAGCCAAGTAAGCTCCTCCGCCAGCCAGACCGCCCGGCCCACTATTTTCAGGAAACTTCGCCAAGTTTCCTTTCGAGCCTAAAAACTGAGCTATCATAGCGGGCTTCGGAGAGGTGGATGAGCGGTTTAAGTCGCACGCCTGGAAAGCGTGTGTGGGTTTATCCCCACCGCGGGTTCGAATCCCGCCCTCTCCGCCAGTGGATTAGAAGCCCTGAAATGCAGTCAAGTTGTTGACTTCGCGTTTCAGGGCTTTTTCTATTCCCAGGCGCAAAGACCCCAAGCAGTTAGCCACGCATTTCACTTCTTTTCCAGGCCGGCAAAATCAAACAGCACATGGGCCGCAAGCTTGCCCGGCCGGCCGGCCTGGAAACGTCGTTTGCCCAGCCGGGCAAGCCGCCAACTTCAGAGATGCTCGCTGCGGTACTCGCTCGGTGATTTCTGCGTGCGGCGGCGAAAGGCGCGGCTGAAGTTGGCGGTATCACAATAGCCCAGGCGCTCAGCAACTTCTGCCACCGACACGCGGCCATTGCTCAGCAGCGCGCAGGCGCGGTCCAGCCACAGGCCGTCATGCAACTCACTGAACAGCACGCCCTCTTGCTTGAGTCGCCGGTCAATGGTGCGTTCTGACACACCCAGTTGCGCAGCAACGCCCTTCAAGCTAACGGGCCACACCTCCGCCTGGTTCATGATTTTGCTGACCACGCTGATCCAGGACTCCTCGGGCTCAGCACCAGAGATCTGGTCATTCAGTTGCTGCTCCACGCTGGCGACGATATCGCGCGAGGGCATGGGCAAAGGTAGCGCGAGGAAGGCGGCGTCCATGCAGACCACCACCCCCGGCGGCGCATCCGCATTGAAATGAAAGCGCGTCGGCTGCAAAGCCAGATAGCGATCCAGATGCTTGGGCTCCGGCATCGAGAGTCGGATATCACAAGGCAACATGCGCTCCCCGAGCAGCAGTTTCAAAGTGGTGTGGGTAGCCACAGCCAGCACTTCTTGGTAGAAAGCGACCCGGTCTTGGCTCATAGGCCCGACCGGTGAAAACTCGGTGCGACCCAGTTTTTCGCTGCGGCGGTAGCTGATGCTGAAGGCCGCGGTCAGGTGAAACTGCTGGCGTATCGCCAGGCTCCACACCGCGTTGATGTCCGGGCAGCCAATCAAGCCGTAGCCCAGCAAACCGTGGGACGTCGGCGTCAGCATTTGACCGAATTCAAAGCCCAGATCACCGCGGCCGCTCAGCTCCGCCGCGGACACATAGATGCGCTCGGTTTCTTCCAGCGTGATGCGCAGATTGCCTTGCTTGTGCTTGAACTCGGCCGGGTCCATGCCGGCGCGGGCCAGCACGCGCTCCCTGGGGATGCCCCAGGACTCCAGCAGATTCAGCATCAGCCCGGCGTAGCGGGATGGTGCGGTTGGCTTGCGATTGTTCATTCTTCTTTTTTGGTTTCTAGGCTTCGCTATGCAAGGCATCTCTCCAGCGCGCTGCATGCCTAAGTGTTTAACCTTAATTGTCGCCAATTGACTGCGGCATGGCAGATTGTGACAAAGCGCGAACAGCCAGCACGCCAAATAATCCAGCCAGCTCGTACTCCTCAAAACAAGACAAGTTCAGCGGTCCACGCTGTTCGCGAATCAAGTCGGTCATTGTCAATTGACCGTCACGCACCCAAAGAAGGAATGATCTGATGAAAAACCCTCGCTCGCCTTGGCTGGTGGCCGCGTTTTCCTTGGGACTCGCGGCTTGTGGAGGAGGCAGCTCCACCCTCACCCCTGCTCCCGCCCCAGTCACGCCGACAGCCCCGGCTCCGGCGCCACCGGCGGCCGTGGCTGGCATCGTGGTCACCCCGGCACAGATGAACTCCGAGGATCTCAACACGATCTTCTTCCGTGCCCGCGAAGGCGACACCATCACCTTGCCGGCGGGCAAGTACGTGTTCAAGCGAACGCTCAAACTGAGCGTCAACAACGTCACCGTGCTGGGCGCAGGCAATGGCTCAGACCCCGCCAGCAACACCATCTTGTCCTTCAAGGACGCGGCAGAGACCAACGGGCTGGAGGCGCGCTTCGTCAAGACCGTGACCTTGCGCAAATTTGCGGTGGAAGACGCGGTGGGCGATGCCATCATGATTTCCAACTCCACCGACGTGCTGATGGACACGGTGCGCGCCGAATGGACCACCGACCCGGTGAAGACCTCGCGCATGGCCTACGGCCTCTACCCGGTCGCTTGCGACAACGTGACCATCATCAACAGCAAGGCCATCGGCACCCGGGATGCCGGGGTCTATGTGGGCCAGTCGAAGAATATTCGCGTGGTTGGCAATGACGTCTATTACAACGTCGCCGGCATCGAGATCGAGAACTCACGCAATGCCATCGTCGAGCAGAACTATGTGCACGACAACACCGGCGGCATCCTGGTGTTCGCTCTGCCAGGCACCTATCGCTTCGCCACCAACGACGGCACCATCGTTCGCAACAACAGAATCATTGACAACAACCTGCCCACGGCCGCCAATGCCACCGGCTTTGTCACCGCCGTGCCGCCCGGCACCGGCGTGATGGTGCTGGCCTCGCAAAACACCGAGGTGCACGACAACATCATCACCAAGCACAAAACAGCCGCCGTGCTGGCCATCAGCTTCCAGGCCACTCAGTTTGCCTACGACCCCAAGGTCTACGACCCACATCTGCGCGGCTTCTATGCCCACAACAACAAGATCGACGATTTCGGCAGCGCACCGACTGCCGCTTTCGCCGACCCGGCAAGTCTTGGCCCGGTGGTAGACGGCCTGTTCGCCTACCTGAAGAGCAATAACTTGCCGCAGCGCTTGCCCGCCGTGGTCTGGGACGGCATTGTGGATGTGGCCACCGGCAGCACGGGCAGCCAGGGCCAAGGCGGCAAGTACACCGGCAATCTGCAGGTGTGCTCGAAAAATAACGTCATCGACACGCTGACCGTGCCGGGCCAGATTTCTTACGAGAACATCGACCTGGATCTGGTTGCCCTGATGCAGGGCTTGTCCAGCGCGCCCCTCTTCCCCTTCCCGGAACGCATGAACTGCAGCATCAGCATGCCGGCGGTAACCGGCCTGCCCTGAATCAGTGGCCCCGGCTAACAACCCGCACTGAGCGACCTTCACTGCAACGCGCGGCCCCGTTTCGGCATCGCCCACATGAGCACAAAGCAGCTAATGCCGTCGGCATGTGGGCGTGAGCGCTAAGCCAAACGCCGCCGCCCCATCAGGAGACAACAAGATGAGAGTCAACACCATGAAGCCCAAGCAACTCGCCTGGATCGCCGCGACCACCCTGAGCATGGGCCTGCTCGTCAGCTGCGGTGGCAGCGACAACACGGCCAACGAAACGCCCACGCCGCCCGTGACGCCCACCGCACCGAGCGAGCCTGCGGTCAAGATCTTCGAGCAAAGCACCGCGCCGGACAAACTCTCGGATTGGCACTTTGTCATCAGCGATGGCAAAAAGCTGAGCTTGAACAAGAACGTCGTCCCCTACGACCTCAACACTCCCCTGTTCTCCGACTATTCCTTCAAGCTGCGCGCGCTCTATGTGCCGCCGGGCAAGCAAATCACTTACAAGGCCGATGGCTCGATCGAATTCCCGATCGGCTCGGCCATGATGAAGACCTTCTACTACCCCAAGGCCACCGGCACCGACGCTGCCTACGCCGCGGTGGCGCGGCAAAGCCAGACCGTACAAGGGGATTCGATTGATCTGGCCAACAACCTGCTGGTTGAGACGCGGGTGCTGGTTTTGCAGCCCAACGGCACTTGGTCCGGCCTGCCCTATCTGTGGGATGCCGACCAAAAAGACGCCAAGCTCAAGATCGGCGGAGCCGATGTCAAGCTCGAACTGGTGGGTGCCGCTGGCGCCAATGAGAAGTTCGTCTACGGTGTGCCAAACGCGCAGAGCTGCCAGCAATGCCACGCCACCCAGTCGGCCGGCGGGCAGGGCATCCTGCCCATCGGCCCCAAGCCACGCAATTTGAACAAGACCTACGCCTACAGCGCCACCGTCACCAAGAATCAGTTGGTGCACTGGGATGAGTTGAAGCTGCTGTCGGGCTTCCCTGGCATCGCCAGCGCTCCGGTCAATGCCGACTGGCGCGACACCACGCAAACCGTGGAAGCCCGCGCCAAGGCCTATCTGGACGTCAATTGCGCGCACTGCCACAGCTCACGCGGTGCAGCCTTCCAGACCGGCCTGATGCTGGACATCGACTCGGTCGGCACCACCAGCCCCTCCACCTCGCAGTGGGGTGTTTGCAAGAAGCCCCTGGCCTATGGCGGCCCCGGCGCGCCCTACCGCTACGGCATTGAGCCCGGCCAGGCTGACGTGTCCTTGCTGCTCTATCGCATGAGCCACACCACGACCGGTGACGTCATGCCGGTGATCGGACGCCAAGTCAATCACACCGAGGGCAATGCCTTGGTGAAAGACTGGATCAACCAGTTGAGCTTGCCGCCCTGCCGCTGAAGTACGCTTATTGCCAAATCAGAGCCAATTCAAAGCCGCAAGTTTTTCCGTCAAGCGCAAGCCGCCCTCGCGTTCTTTTTTGAACCCAAGCGGCTTGACACTCACTCGCAGGAGACCACCCCATGGCCAGACCCATTCAGGCTCACGCCCTCCCCCGCCAACATGTTTTGGCCGCCTTGATCGCCAGCGGCCTGGCGTTTTTCATGCCTCTGGACCAAGCCCAGGCAGCCGGCTACCGCTTCGGCACGCAAAGTGCCTCAGGCGAAGGCACGGCCAACGCCAACGGCGCTGAGGGCGAGGACGCCAGCGCGCTGTTTGCTAACCCCGCGGCCATCACGCGCCTGTCAGGCCTGCGCTTTTCGGGCGTGATTGACTATGTCAAGGCTGACATCAAGTTTGTCGATCAGGGCTCCTTCATTTCCTTACCCGGTTCAGGCTTCCAGCCTGTGGCGATCTCGCGCGCCGGCGACACCCAAGCCATCACCAGCACGGCGGTGGTGCCCCATCTTTACGCCAGCTACCAGTACTCCGACACATTGAGCTTCGGCGCCGGCATGTTCGTGCCTTTTGGCGCCAAGCTGGAATACGCGCCGTCCTGGGGCGGCCGCTACAACCTCAATGCGGTGGACCTGAAGTCCATCGCCTTCAACCCCAATGTGGCGTGGAAGCCGAGCAAGGCCGTGTCTGTGGCCTTCGGCCTCACGGCCCAGCGCATGGAGGGTGATCTAACCCGCGCCGTGCCCTATGGCTCCGTCTACGCCAGCGGTTTGTTGGCCGCTGCACAGCAGGCCGCACTGGGTGGCGCACCAGGCCTCGCCTTGCAGTTACGCCAACAGGCCGCACAGGTCTTCGGTGACGCATCGTTTGATGGCTCCATTCGCGTGAAGGGCGATAGCTGGGCCTTTGGCCCCAACCTCGCCCTGATGTGGGAGCTGAGCGAGCAAACCCGGCTGGGCCTGGCCTGGCGCGGCAGCATCGCGCATACGCTCAAGGGCAATGCCGACTGGACGCAGCCCAGCACCCTGCCGCCCACCGTGCTGGCCGCCATCACCGGCAAGCCGGGCGATGGCCACAGCAAGCTTGACCACAATGACTCGGGTGCCTCGCTGTCGGTCAAAACGCCTGACTCGCTGTCCATTCACGCCTTCCACCAGATCGACAGCCGCTTCGCCGTGATGGCGGATGCCACCTGGTACCGCTATTCGCTGCTGCAAACCCTGCGCATTGACTTTGACAGCACGGCAGCACCGTCGGTGACCGCCGAACATTGGAAGGATTCCTGGCGCCTGTCCGCCGGTGCCAATTGGCGCGTCAACCCGGCGCTGATGCTGCGCGCGGGCGTGTCTTACGACAAGTCCCCGGTGGACGCGGTGTATCGCAGCCCCGCGCTGCCTGACTCCGACCGCACCTGGTATGCCTTGGGCGCCAACGTCGCCATCAACAAGCAAGCCAGCGTGGATCTGTCCTTCGGCTACGTGAAGCTCAAGGAGGCCCCGATGAGCGCCACCGACGACGGCGCCGGCATCCAGCCCTGCAGCTGCGCTTACTCCACCGTGCGCGGCAATTACGAAAGCACCGCCAAGACCTTCGGCGTGCAGCTGAACTATCAATTCTGACCCCCACGAGGCCATCATGGACAGACGCAGTTTTCTTCGCAAATCGGTCGCGCAAGCTGGCGCCCTCATCACCGCCTCGTCAGTACTCACAGGCTTGAGCGGCTGCGGCGGCGGCTCGGACGGCGAGGCCATCGTGCCCCTGCCGCCCACCTTCCCCGGCACCGACCAGCCCGTGCCCGCCACCCCGGCCGCCACTGGCGCCTACAAGTTCCCGCAAAGCGTGGCCTCGGGCGACCCCAAGAGCGACGGCGCCCTGCTGTGGGCACGCGTGGTGCCGGCCGCGGCTGATGACATCCTGAGCGCCGGCACGCCCGCCAACTTCAGCGTGCGCCTGCGCATCAGCAGCGCAGACAACGCGGCCGCCCTGGGCAGCGACACGGCGCTGAGCGGCACCCTCACCAGCGATGTCGAAGTGCCGGTTTACGCCCTCTACGACAACACCTTGCGCCACCGCATCCGCGGCCTGCAATCGGGCACCACCTACTACTACCAGTTCACCGCCGGCGACTCGCGCTCCAAGGTGGGCCGCTTCAAGACCGCGCCCGCGGCTGACGCCGACGTCAGCAACCTGAAGTTCGCCTATATGGCCTGCCAGGACTGGAGCGTCAACCACTGGGCCGGCTTGAGCAGCCTGGTGAAGGAAGACATCGACTTCGTCGTCCACCTGGGCGACTACATCTACGAAGCCGTTGGCGCCGACTACCAAGCCGGGGGCGTAGAAGCCGCCCACAGCGCCCTAGTCTTGCCCAATGGCGTGAGCCTGCCCAGTGGCGGCAAATATGCCAGCAGCCTCGCCGACTACCGCTATCTATACAAGCGCTATCGCAGCGACCCCCGCCTGCAAGCCCTGCACGAGCGCTTCGCCTTCGTCGCCATCTGGGACGATCACGAGTTCTCAGACGACTGCTGGCAAGACCGCTCCACCTACGACAACGGCAGCTTCAACGCTGGCACGGGCGCGGCGGACAACACCGTTCAGACCTCGCGCCGCCTCTCGGCCAGCCAGGCCTGGTTCGAGTTCATGCCGGCCGACATCAGCTTCACGCTGGACGCCGGCTACGGCATCAGCAATATCCGCATCTACCGCGACCTCAAGTTCGGCAAGCTGATGCATCTGGTGATGACGGACCAGCGCCTCTACCGTGCTGACCACCTGATCCCTGAAGCGGCGCCCAGCCCCCTGGATGGCAAGCCACTGGGCCAGATTGGCGCACGCTATATGGTGCCCGAGGCCACCCTGGCCGGCATCGAAGCGCAGAAGATCGACGCCGCCAAAAAGCTTGGCCTGCCCGACGAGATGACCCTGGTCAGCGTTCTGGGCACAGCGCAGCGCCAGTGGTGGATGGAGACAATGAAGAGCTCCACCGCCCTGTGGAAGATCTGGGGCAATGAGACCTCGCTGCTGAAGATGATTGTGGATGGCGCCAAGCTGCCCACCGCACCGGCCGCGCTGAAGACCCGCTTTGTGCTGAATGCCGACCAATGGGACGGCTATAACGGCGAGCGCAAGCAGCTGATGGCCCACCTGGCTACGAACAAGATCAGCAATGTGGTGGCCGTCACGGGCGACATCCATGCCTTCTTTGCCGGCACGGTGATGGACGACTTCAATGCCGCCAGCCCCAAGCCGGTGATGGTGGATCTGGTGACCGCAGGCATCTCCAGCAACTCGCTCTTCAGCTACTTTGTGGGCGCCGCCAACTCACCCGCTTTTGCGGCCGTGAAGCCCCTGGTGGTGGTCAATGAAGTGGCTTGCGAGGACATCGCCATTCAGATGCTCTCGGCCGCCATCGCCATGGCCTCGGGCGTGACCGACTTGAGCAATACCGCGGCCATTCAGGCGGCGGTGATGGGTGCCATCGGTGCTGGTTTGATTCCGCTGGCAGCCGTGCAGCCCACACCGGGCCTCAGCACTGCGCCCATCAACACCTTCGACGAAACCTTGAATGGCCATATGGGTGACACCATTGCCGCCACCAATGCGCGTCTGTCGGGTGAAAGCAAGTCGACGGCTTGCTCGACGCTGTATCTCCTGATCGCCGACAGCTTGTCCAAGGCCCTGGGCATCCCGATTGGCTTTGTGCCCGCCCCAGAGGTGGTCAAACGGATGAACCCCTTTGCTAACGCCACCACCGGTGAACCGCCGAGCGCCAACAACCCATGGCTGAGCTATGCCGATTCCAATGCGCAAGGCTATGCCCTGGTGAACCTGAGCAAAACCGAATTGGTGTGCGACTTCAAGAAGATGGCGCCCTTGAGTGGCGGCGCGGCACCCACGACGCCTGTCGCCTCGGTCAAGCGGGTGCGCGTGCCGGTGGGCAAGGTGCAGGTGGTGTTGGATTGAACGACAACTGCATGATGGTCCAAGCCCGACTGCAGGGCCTGGCATGAGCACTGTCCGCCACCTGCCCGCCCCGCCACCCAGCGTGGTGGCCGAAGGCGCCCCTGCCAGCGGCCGCTTCGCTGGGCGCATCACCCACATCGACTGGCGAGAGCTAAGCGGCTCTTTCAGGCGCTCAGCAGTTTGGCGACGTTTTCATCACAAGCGCTGGCAATACGTGGGCCTCGGCAATGAGGCGGTGTTCATCGGCCTGGCCATCGTCGATGTGGGCTGGACCTGCACCGCGTTTGCCTACGTCTTTGACCGCAAAAACAAGCGCTTGCTGGCCGACTGGAGTCAGGACGGCTTGCCCGGACTGCAATGCCAGTTGAGCGATGCGCCGGTCACGGGTGCCTGGGCTTGGTTCCGAGGGCTTGGTGCTCATCTGAGTTTTGAGCATCAAGCCCCAGATTGCATGCATGTCAAGGTCAAAACCTCCGGCTTGAACCTGGAGCTAGAAATAGACCTGTCTGCCACAGCCCCGTGGCTGCTCGCCGTGGGCGCCATTGGCACGGGTGGAGTGGCGCATGCGACCCAGAAAAGCTCCGCCCTGCCGGTGCGCGGCCAGGTGCAAGTTCAAGGTCAAACCTTCGCCCTGGACGATGCCTGCGCCAGCATTGACAGTTCCAACGGCCTCTTGGCGCGCAACACCGAATGGCGCTGGGCCTGCGCGCACAGTCCCGAGATCGGCTTCAATCTGCAAAACGGCTACTTCGGCGGCAATGAAAATGTCCTGTGGTTAAACGGGCAACTCATTCCCCTGGGCGCAGCTCGTTTCGAGTTTGATGCCCAGCAGCCGCTCAAGCCCTGGCGCGTCAGCACGGAGGACGGGCTGCTGGATTTGAGTTTCAGCCCCGAGGGCGCGCGCCAGCAGAATCGCAATCTGCTCATCGCCGCCAGCCAGTACATCCAGCCCATCGGCACTTTCAGCGGCTGGGTCAAGCCTGCGGCTGACGCAGCGCCCTACGCGGTCAGCGATCTGCTCGGCGTGACCGAGGACCATCGCTCGACTTGGTAGACAAGCCCCGGGTCAATCGCCCAAGTCAATCAGCGCCGCCAGTGTCTGGCCAGCCAAGGCCGCAGGCAACTCGTAATCCGCCAGCACCCAAGCCTGGGTCTGGCTGGCAGCGGCCTGGCTCAGCAAGTCATGGACCCAGCGGCAAGAGCGACCATCCAGCGCGGCATAAGGCATGTCTAGCAGAAGCAGTTGAGCCCCACAGAGCGCCGCGGCCAACAAGCCGAGTTTGCGGCGGCTGCCGGTGGACAGCATGTACATCGGCTTGGCCATGTGCTCCGCCAAACCCAGGGCCTCGATCAAAGCAGGCTCCTCAGCCGCACGCCAGCCCGGATAGCTGGGCCGCAGCGCCGCCAACCACGCTTGTGCAGGCTCGGCGTCATGCTCCGAGGACTCCGGGCATTGGTAGTACAGGGATAGGCCCTCACTACGACGAAGCTGCCCGCTGCTGGGCGCCAAAACGCCGGCCATCAAACGGAGCAAGCTGGTCTTGCCGCGACCATCGCCACCGCGCACCATGCTCAAGCCGGGTCGCAGCGAAAAGCTCAAATCAGTCAACAAAGCACGGCCGCCCACCTCCAGGCACAGGTTCTCCACGATCAAGAAGGCGGCATTGGGCAAGCGGGTGGACTTATCTGGCGAATTCATGGCCAGCATTCTGCCTGCCGCGGCCAGCGCTGCCGCGACTGCCTGGCCCTTGAAAATATACGTTTCATCTGCATATCGTATAATTTTCGCCATGGGAATCGTCAAAATTTCAGACCAAATGCATGAGAGCCTGCGCATCGCCAGCAATGCGCTCTCGCGCTCCATCAATGCGCAAGCCGAGCATTGGATGCGCATCGGTATGGTGGCCGAGCTGCATCCTGACCTTGATCACCGCGAGATCAGCCAGCTATTGATTCGCGCCGAGCAGGCAGGCGGTTTCGATCTCGCCACCGTGGCTGCTTGTTGCGCCAGTGAGTTAGGGCAAGCCAAAGTCACACCGACGCACAAGCCCAATAAATCCGACAAGAACAGCAAAGCAGGTCTGCAATGAAAAGCATCAAAATTCGCAGTGCCAATGAAGTGGCCAAGTCCCGCGAGGCCGGCAAATTGGCCGCCCAAGTGCTGGCCATGATCGCGCCTCATGTGCAGCCCGGCGTCAGCACCGAAGACCTGGACCGCATTTGCCACGACTACATCGTCAATGACTTGAAGGTCACGCCCGCCAATGTGGGCTACCACGGCTTCACCAAGACCCTTTGCACCTCTGTCAATGAGGTGGTGTGCCACGGCATCCCCTCCGGCAAGAAGATTCTCAAGGCAGGTGACATCATCAATATCGATGTGGCCGTGATTAAGGACGGCTGGTTCGGCGACACCAGCCGGATGTACTTTGTGGGTGACGCCATCAGCCCCTTGGCGCGCCGCTTGGTCGACACCACTTACGAGGCACTCTGCGCCGCGATCCGAACCGTTCGCCCCGGCGCCCGCCTAGGCGATGTGGGCCACGCCATTCAGACGGTAGCGCACCGCGAAGGCTTCAGCATCGTGCGCGAGTACGGCGGCCACGGCATCGGCGACATCTATCACGATGAGCCGCATGTCTTCCACTTCGGCCAGGCCGGCCAGGGCCTGGTGCTGAAGGAAGGCATGATCTTCACCATCGAGCCCATGATCAATGCCGGCAAGCGCGGCATCCGTGAACTAGCCGATGGCTGGACCGTGGTCACTCAAGACCGTTCCTTGTCGGCCCAATGGGAGCATATGGTCGCGGTGACCTCCGATGGCTTCGAAGTGCTAACACCTTGGCCAGACGGCTACGGCGACTACCCCGGCATCAGCTGACGCTGTAGCAGAAAAGTCGCTTAGACCAGCACTTCGACGAACATCGGCTGGCTCAAAAAGCCAGCCGGGCTGGCGCTGGCCCCGTAGGCGCCGGATTGAAACACCACAACCAGATCGCCGATCTCGGCGGGCGGCAATTGCATCCGGTCCGCCAGCAAGTCCAGCGGCGTGCACAGCGGCCCCACCACCGACGCGAGTTCCAGGCTCGCTGACTCAGCCCCGGCAGCCACCGCACGATCCGCCACGATGGTGACCGGATAGTTCTTGCGGATGACCTGGCCGAAATTGCCAGACGCTGACAGGTGGTGGTTCAGTCCACCGTCGGTGACCAGATAAACCTGGCCACGCGAGACCTTGCGGTCGACCACCCGGGTCACGTACACCCCGGCCTCGCCCACGAAGTAGCGGCCCAACTCGATCACGAGCGAGGCGCTGGGCAGATCTTGAGCCGCACGCTGCACCAGCGTAGCCAAGTTGGCCGCAATCGGCCCCAGATCCAGCGCCGCTTCGCCCGGGAAATAGGGAATGCCGAAACCGCCACCCAGGTTCAAGAACTTGACCGGGCTGGGCGCATGGGCCGCCAGGCGCAGAGCCAATTCATACGACTTCTGCTGCGCCTCACAAATCGACTCGGCACGCAGGTTCTGCGAGCCCGCAAACAAGTGGAAGCCTTCGAAAGCCAGGCCCAGGCGGCCGATCTCCTGCAGCAGCGCGGGCACCTCTTCAGCATCCACGCCAAACTGTTTGGGGCCGCCGCCCATCTTCATGCCAGAACCCTTCAGCTCGAAGTCCGGGTTGACGCGAACCGCCACCCGCGCAGGCAAGCCCAATCGCGCCGAGGCTGCCGCCAGCACGGGCAACTCGCGGGCCGACTCCACATTCACCAGGACGCCGGCCGCCACCGCCTGATTCAGTTCGATATCCCGCTTGCCTGGCCCGGCAAAGCTGATCTCGGCCGGGTCAGCACCGGCGTCCAGCGCCACTTTCAGCTCACCGGCCGAGGCCACATCAATGCCGTCCACCAGGCCTGCCATCAGGCCCACCAAAGCGGGCATGGGGTTGGCCTTCATCGCGTAGTGCAGCTTGATTTCAGGTGGCAAGGTTTGCCGCAGCTGCGCCACGCGGGCGCGCAGCAAGTCGCGGTCGTAGGCGTAGAACGGCGTTTGCCCCACGCGCGCAGCCAAGCGGCGCAGCGGCTGCTGGCCCACCAGCAAATCGCCCTCTACGCGGCCGAACTGCGTCATGGGGGCATGCACAGGCGCGGGGCGGCTCGGTGCGGGAGGCGAGATGGGGCTATCAGTGGCCGAGCTGGACATGGTGCGAGGGTTCTCGATCAGAGTCTGCAATAGAAAAAAGGATGCGCTGAAATTGAGCGTTCGGGACTCAGGCCTGATCGCGCCGCTCCAGCCACTGGCCGGCCAAGAGCTTGCGGTCGATCTTGCCATTCGGATTGCGCGGCAAAGGCCCCGCCTGAACCTCGATGCCCGCTGGCACCATATAGGCCGGCATGTGCTGGCGGCATTGCGCTTGCAAGGCCGGCAAATCCACGCCCTCGGCGCCCACAGGCGCGGTAACGATGACCTGAATCGCCTGGCCCAAGCTTGGGTGATCAACGCCAAAGGCAATGCATTCCCCCACCAGCTGGGTAGCGTAAAGAATCTCTTCCACCTCGGTGGGGCTGACGCGATAGCCCGAGGTCTTCATCATCTCGTCGCGACGGCCGACAAAGTACAAATAGCCCTCGGCGTCCATGCGCACGTTATCGCCGGAAAACACCGCGTACTCCGGCAGCTGCAAGCCGGCCTCACGGCCTGGCGCCCCTGCGGGTAGCAGCTTGTAGCGCTCGGCGGTTTTCTCGGCATCATTCCAGTAGCCCAGGCCCACCAAGGCGCCGCGGTGCACCAGCTCACCCACCTCGTCCGGCGCGCAAGCGCTGCCGTCTTCGCGCAGCACCAGAATTTCGGCGTTAGGAATTGCCTTACCAATCGAATCCGGCCGACGATCCACCTCGGACGGCGGCAAATAGGTGGAGCGGAATGCCTCGGTCAAGCCGTACATCAGGAAGGGACTGGCGCTGGGCGCGCGCTGGCGCAACAAGCCCAGGGTCTCACGCGGCATGCGGCCGCCGGTATTGGCGAAATAGCGCAGCTTGGCGTCAATGGCGGCAGGCCAGTCCAGCTGAGCCAGCTGAATGTAGAGCGGCGGCACGGCGGTCAGGCCAGTGACGCCTTCGCGCTCCATGGCCCGCAGCACATCTCGCGGCATCAGATAGTTCAGCAAGACCACCCGCGCGCCCACGTGGAAGGCGGTGGTGAGCTGGCTAAAACCCGCATCGAACGACAAAGGCAAAGCGGCCAGCAGCACATCGTCCGCCCGGTTTTCCAGGTAGGAGGCCACGCTTTTGGCGCCTGCCACCATATTGCGATGCGACAAGACCACGCCCTTGGGCCGGCCGGTGCTCCCCGAGGTGTAGAGAATGGCGGCCATATCGGTGTCGATGACGCGGTAGCCTGCACGCGGCGCGGTCGCAACAAAGTCGGCCCAGAGAGGTAGGCGCAAGCGGGCATCGAGCGCAGCCGCGCCAATGTCAGCTACGCCCTGCCCGCCATCGCCAGCACCGGTGAGCAGCACATGGCGCAAGGAAGCCGAACCGGCCAAGGTGTCTTGCAACATGGCCAGCCGCTCAGGCGAAGTCAGCAGCACTTGCACGCCACAATCCGCCATGATGAAACCCACCTGCTCGGGCTTGAGCAAAGGGTTGATCGGCACGAAGACGCAGCCCGCCGCCGGCGCCGCGAAGCTGGCCACCACGGTCTCAAAACGCTTTTCAAGATAGATGCCAACCCGCGTGGCACGCGGCAAACCCAGCGCCATCAAGCCCGCCGCGAAGCCCTCGATCTGCGCGCCCAGCTCGGCGTAAGTCATCTGCTGCGAGCCAAAGCTCAAGGCAATCGCTGCCGGCCTGCGCGCCGCTTGAAGCAGCGGCAAATCATGAAGAAGCACCGAGAGGTCTTGCTGAGCGTCCGAAGAGGTGGCTGTCATGCGGTCAATAGCTGGTTGAACGGTGGCGTCACCATGGGAGGAGACGCCAAGGAAATCGCCAAAATGTAGCGTATCGCCAGAGCTTCGCCACCCTCGTCCGGAGGGGAGCGCCACTTTTTAACCCGCCCCATGTCTTGTCAAGTGCAGGTTCCCGCAATATTTCCTCATTTGGGCCTCGGATCAGGGGGGCATCCACACACGGAACTGAAAAATCCCACGGGTAAGATGCGGCGTCTCTCAATCAGCAAGACCGCCCCTGTATCCGGCACCTCGACTCCATGACTACTGAAAAGCACGTGTTGCGCATCCTCGACGAAGTTCTGAGCTTGAATGGGCGCAGCGCCACCTTCAACCGCAACACCTTGCTGTTAGGTGCGCTGCCGGAGTTGGACTCCATGGCCGTCGTCAGCCTGCTGACCGCGCTGGAAGAGCAATTGGGCATTGTGGTGGCGGACGATGAGATCGACGGCGCGACGTTTTCCAGCGTCGGTTCCCTGACTGACTTCGTCGCCGCCAAGTTGGACTGAGCGGACGCAGCAATCGCCCGCAAAGCATGAGCAAAGCCCAGCCCTTTTTTCTTGCCTCACCCCAGGGCAAGGGCCAACGTTTTTGCATTTTTCATCCTGCCGATGGCATTCAGCGCGGACGGGTTCTGCACATCCACCCCTTCGCCGAAGAGATGAACAAGTCACGTCGCATGGCGGCGCTGCAGGCGCGGGCCATGGCGAAGATTGGTTTTGCAGTTCTGCAAATCGACTTGTTTGGCTGCGGCGACAGCAGTGGCGATTTTGGGGACGCCAGCTGGCAGGACTGGCTGGATGATTTGAGTGCAGCCGCAAAGTGGCTGGCCACTCAAGGCGATGAACCTCTGTGGCTATGGGGCCACCGTGCCGGTTGTTTACTCGCCTGTGAATTGCTGGCCCGCATTGACGAGCCCACGTGCAATTTGCTGTTCTGGCACCCCCCGGCTCAAGGCCGAGTGTTGCTGCAGCAGTTCCTCCGGCTGAAGTTGGCCAACGGTTTGCTCGACGGTGGTGGCGGCACGACCATGGAGGCCTTGAAGACGCAATTGAGTAGCGTAGGCCACGTTGAAATCGCGGGTTATGCGCTCTCGTCCGAGCTTGCCGCCGGTCTAGAGGCGGCTAGCCTGAACATACCCGCCCAATCACGCATGCGGCTTACGGAGGCACATTGCTTCGAAATGTCCAGCCAACCCTCGCTGGAGCCGGCGCCCGCCTTGGCAAGCGCTTTGGCGCGCTGGCGAGAGCAAGGTTTAGCCATCCACCATCATCCGGTCACCGGCCCAGCCTTTTGGCAAACAAGTGAAATTGAAGATGCTCCTGCTCTGCTGGCGAGCACCTTGGCGACCTTAACTGCCAGGCAAGCCGAGGAAAGGAGCAATCTTTGATGGCTGATGCAGGTAGTTTTGACGCCACGACGATGGCCGATGGGGAACGCAAGGAAATTGACGCCGAACTGTGCCTGCCCTATCAAGAGCATGCCTTGCAGTTCAATTGCGAGGAAGACCAATTGCTGGGCTTGGTCTGTGCGCCTCGAGTAGTCGCGCCTGAGGTCAAGACGGCAATCCTGATTCTGGTCGGAGGCCCACAGTACCGAGCAGGCAGTCATAGGCAGTTCACGCTGCTGGCTCGATTTTTGGCGGAGCAGGGCTATCCCTCCTTGCGACTGGACTATCGCGGCATGGGTGACAGCGAGGGTGCGCAACGCAGTTTTGAGCATGTCTCCAAGGACATTGCCGCTGCCATCGATGCTTTGCTGGCCGGTACCACCAGCAAGATTCAACAAGTGGCAATCTGGGGTTTATGTGATGCTGCCGCTGCCGCGCTTTTGTACTGCGGTCATGCGAACGATGCCCGTGTACGCGGTTTGTGCCTTCTGAATCCCTGGGTGCGATCCGACACCACCCAAGCCAAGACCCAGATCAAACATTACTACGGGCAGCGTTTACGCCAGCCAGAGTTCTGGAAGAAGTTATTGAGTGGCAAGGTTGCAGTGACAGCGCTGACGGAAGTACTACGCACAGCCAAGCAGGCGATTTCTTCATCGACAAAAAAAAGGATGGCACCGCTTGCGCCATTTCAGACAAGGATGGCAAAAGCCTGGGCCTGTTTTGATGGCCGAATCCAGTTAATCATCAGTGGCCGAGACCTAGTAGCGAAAGAGTTTTTGGACAACTGCAAGAATGCCCCTGAGTGGCGCGGACTGCTTAGCGAAGAAAAGGTCTGCACACTGACTATTGCGCAGGCAGATCACACTTTCTCCAGTTACGAATATCGGCAGGCGGTGCACGCGCAAACGCTGGAATTCATCCGCAAGCTCAACGCATAAAGGCACTAAATTGGCAGCATACCGCACCTTGATCTTGGCACTTCTGGGCCTGCTTTGGCTACAGTCAAGTAACGCAGCAGTCAGCGAGGCATTATGCGGCTCCCTACGAGGCACCCATTACGGCCCCTACGACTATCGTCCAGCCAACTATAAGCCGGACGTTAACCGCCTATCACACGCAGAGCGACGCGCCCTAGTTGAAGATTACCACTTCACGCCACGGGTGGAGAACCTTATCGGCGCCCAATCCGGCGAGCGAGTTGGGCCGCCCGGCAAAGACCTTTCTTATACCCTACGTGCATTCCCAAACAATCATCGCGCCTTGGTTTCGGTTATGCGCTATGGAGAAAAATTCAAAACAGAAAGTCCACCCGGATTGCAGTATCCGGTGGAGTGCTATTTTGAGCGCGCCATTCGATTTGCCCCTGACGATGTCATTAGCCGAATCCTCTACTCGACGTATTTAAAAAAATACAATCGCACCGCAGAAGCGGCCGAGCAACTAAGAATTTCGACTGATCTCGCCAAGGATAGTCCTTTCAGTCATTACAACATTGGCTTAGCTTATTTCGAATTAAAAGACTACTCCGCGGCTTTGCAGAGTGCTTGGCGAGCCAAAGAGCTTGGCTTTGATCGCATCGACCTGAGCGAAAAACTCAAGGCCGTGGGGCAATGGCGCGAACCTCCTGAAGCAGTCGAGCCTCCTACTTCGCCAGCTGCCGATGCAGCAAGTGCTGCCGCTTCGAGTCCGGAATTAGTTGAGAAATGAGTGCTGACTATCTTGAGTAATCTGCCTCATCAACCCGCATTGGCGAAGAGCCCCCCAATTCCACGCCTGCCTGTCCTTGATTGGCAAACCTTCACTGGGCCCCAGTCTTCAAGCTTGCCTTGCTTGCTGAATTTGTCGGGGGCCGAGTTCACGAACAGCGGGCGGGCATCGATCTTGATCGCGCTGGAAATGTTTGGCATTGGCAAAGGCGACCAAGTATTGGTGCCGACCTATCATTGCCCGACCATGATTACGCCAATCATCAAGGTAGGGGCCGAACCTATTTTCTACCCCTTGAACGACGACGGTTCTGCGGATTTGCGCTGGATTGAAACCCAAGACATCAGCCGCGTTCGCGTCATTCTAGCCGCCCACTTTTTCGGTCTTCCGCAGGCCATGGCTGAATTAAGGACTTGGTGTGATACCCGAAAGATTAGGTTGATTGAAGATTGTGCTCATGCACTCTTTGGGATCAGCGATGGTCGACCTGTTGGCAATTGGGGGGACTTGGCAATTGCCAGCTTAACTAAGTTTTTGCCTGTCCCAGAAGGTGGTTGCCTCATCAATAATTCAGGCTTGCCAAATTTCCCACTTCTCAGCAAGCCGACGGCCAAAGAACAGGTCAAAGCGGCCTTCGATATTGTCCATGCAGGCGTCAATCACGGCCGACTCAAGGGCTTACGTTCCACTCTTGAATTCATGCTGAGTTTGCTTAAATTTGGACGCAAGCAAGCCCCCCTCATTCAAGCAGACGATGGCGTCGGTTCAAGCAACAGCCTCGAATTCAATCTAGGACCAACCCACCAAAAATTGACTGGTGCATGCCGTTGGTTGGCCTTGCAAACCCCCCGGCAACGTATTGTTGAAGGACGGCGGCAACAGTATCTATTTTTCGCACAGGCATTTCAGAGTTGTGAGTTCGCGCGACCACTGGTCGCCGAGCTTCCCGCTGACGCTGCCCCCTATGTTTTCCCCCTCTGGGTGGCTGACCCGGATCCCGGCTATTTCGAGTTGCGCCGCCTTGGCTTCCCGGTCTCGCGCTGGGACCGTCTGTGGCCAGATGTCAGTCATATTACTGGTGACGTCGGCCAGGAGTGGTCGCACCACATCCTGCAACTGGCCTGCCATCAAGACCTGACCCCGGACGAAATGCGCCGTATGGTGGCCATGATCAAAAGCGTCTATTCACCCACCAAAAGAACAAGTAAGGGCGAAGCATGAGTTGGTCCATTCATCCAATCCAAGAATTCGCCGCGCACAGCAGCGCCTGGGACACCTTGGCGCAAAGCCGTGTCGGGGCGCCATTTTTGCGGTCCGGATTCATTCAACCCGCGTTAGCTGCGTTCGGGCGCGGCGATGAATTGCTTTGCTTGTACGCAGCGCAGGGTCAATTGCGCATCGCGATGATTTTGACCAAGCAAGGCAAAGGCAAAGGCATGTGGCAAACCTTCCAGCCCTCGCAATTGCCACTCGGGGCCTTTCTCAGCGACGGCTCCGTGGACATCGAACTGGTTGCCCCCCGCCTTTGGAGCAAGCTGCCCGGCCTATGCCTTGGCCTGGGTCTAACGCAGCTGGATCCCAGTTTCGATCCGCGCCCGGCTGATTCACTCAAGCGTCAGAGCAAGGATTACATCCAAACCGCCTGGGTGGACATCAGTGGCAGCTTCGATGCGTACTGGGAAGCTCGGGGCAAGAACCTCAAGCAAAACACCCGCAAGCAACGCAACAAGCTACAGACCGAGGGCATTGAGCCTCGCCTCGAATGCCTGCAGGCTGTGGCTGACATGGGGCCTGCGATTGAGCAATACGGACGCTTGGAGAGCGCAGGCTGGAAAACGGCTGACGGTACGGCCATCCATCCCGACAATGAGCAGGGGCGGTTTTACCGCCAGATGTTGGAGAGTTTTGCAGCTCAAGGGCGAGCGCGGGTTTACCAATACTGGTTCGGCGACAAGGTCGTGGCCATGGACCTGTGCATCGAGGACAGCAGTGTCATCGTGATTCTCAAAACCACCTATGACGAATCCTACAAGGCAGTTTCCCCCTCCACCTTGATGCGCCAAACCGAATTCCAGCAACTGTTCGAAGAACAAAAATTCAAGCGAATCGAGTTCTACGGCAAGGTAATGGAATGGCACACCCGCTGGACGGACGTAGACCGTGGGCTTTACCACGCGAATTTTTTCCGCTTCGGGGCGATCCCCAAGCTCTTAGCGATCAAGGCCAAACTCAGCAAGCAAAGTTGATCACAGTCCATGAACACTAGCCCAAAGATCGCGGTCATCATTCCCTTCTTCCAAAGGGAGTCCGGCATTCTCGACCGCGCATTGAACTCCGTCCTCGCCCAAGGCTACCCTGCCGACTCGATCTATGTGCTGATCATTGATGACGGCTCGCCCGTCCCAGCCAAGGCAGAGTTGGAGAACAATCCCATCACACAGCAGTTGCGGGTTCATGTCGTTGAGCAGGCCAATGCTGGCCCCAATGAGGCGCGCAACACTGGCTTGGCCAATTTGGAACCGGGCACCGATTTTGTCGCCTACTTGGATTCGGATGACGAGTGGATTGGCCAGCATTTGCAGCGTGCTGTGCTCGCGCTGAGCTCAGGTAAAGGCAATGCTTATTTCGCCAACCTATTCCATCTCGGTGACACCACCAACGAGTTCGACAAGGCCAAGCGAGTTCGCCACGAAGATCACCCGCCTCTTGGCAGTGACCCCAGTCTTCGCGTCTACCAAGGCGATATGGTCCATCAAATCGCCACCGCCAACATCATCTTCATGCCCTCGCTGGTGATTAACGCTGCGAGCCTAGGCAAGGCCCGTTTTCCGCAGGCGCATCGGCATGGCGGCGGTGACTACTTGTACTGGATGGACCTGATCAGCCATGGCGCCCGCTTTGTCTACTCGACTGAAGCCGAGGTTCGCTGCGGCAGCGGTATCAATATGTGGTACGGCAGCGGCTGGGGTACAGACGGCTTGGCGATGCGCATCGTGGACGAAGCACGCTTTCGTCGAAAAGTGCTGCTCAGTTATGCCCAGGCCGAGCGAACTAAGTCCAGCTTGCGATCACGCTTGGCAGAGCTACAGGCCAATATGTTGCAGGATGTACTGCATCGACTGCGTGCTCGCAAGAAGGTCAACTGGCGCAATGTGTCGATGTTCTACCGTGAGAACCCCCCCAGTCTGGCTATGCTTGGTCATATCTTTGGCACCATCAAAGCAAAATTGGGCTGGGCTCGATGAGCGGTACTGTCCGCAAGGCCTTGCTCTGGTCTTTTGCTGAGCGATATTTCAGTCTAGGAATAACCGTGGTCAGCACCATGGTTTTGGCGCGCCTGCTGACACCCGCTCAGGTGGGCGTATTCTCAGTGTGTGCCGCCTTCACCGCCATCGCCGGCATCCTGCGCGACTTCGGCGTTAGTGAGTTCCTGATCCAGGAAAAAGAACTGACGAAGGACAAGATCAAGGCCGCCTTCGGCATCGCCATCGTTGTGGCCTGGTCGATTGGCCTGATTGTTTTTTTCTCCCGCTCCTTTGTCGCCAGCTACTTCGCCGAGCCTGGGGTCGCCAAGGTGCTGGCGGTGTTGAGTCTGAACTTTTTCATCCTGCCTTTTGCCTCTCCGGCCTTTGCCCTGCTCAATCGCGAGATGGCGTTTCGCAAGATTTTCATCGTCCAGACCGTGGCCAACACAGTGCAGACGGTTTCAGCCATTTCCCTGGCGCTGAATGGCTTCAGCTATATGAGTCTGGCCTGGGCGCCGGTGATCAGCATCACTTGTCAGACACTACTGCTGAGTTATCTGCGGCCGCGCGACTCCTTTGTGTGGCCCAGCCTGAAACACGCCAACAGCGTGCTGGGCTTTGGCTCGATGTTCGTCAGCTCGCGCGTCATCGAGACTCTGACCAATAACACTCACGAATTCTTCATTGCCAAGCAGTTTGGCTTTGCCTCGGTAGGCATCTTCAGCAAGGCCGCCGGCCTAATGGATTTGTTCCACCACAATGTGGCCTCAGCCATCATGCGAGTTGCCACCCCGGCTTTTGCCAAGGATCACCGTGCCGGCAACTCCTTGGTTGAGTCCTATGCGCGGGGAACGGCCATCCTGACCTCGCTGTCCTGGCCCTTCTTCGGCTTTGTGGCGATTGCCTCTGGCCCCATCATCCGGGTTTTGTTCGGCGCCAACTGGGATGCTGCAGCTGCAGTGGCCACCATCTTGGCAATCACCATCTTGCCGAATGCAATGATGAACTTGGCCCCTAATCTGTTGGCCGCCACGGGCAACATCAAACGCCGGCTCAAGGTCACGCTGGTCTATGCGCCCATTCACATCATTCTGATTGCCCTGGCTTCCACCTTCAGCCTCAAAGCCATGGCGGCGGTCTTTGGTCTGAGCAATGCCATCATGGTGTTCCTCTATCTACGCCAAGTCAGCGCGATTCTTGAAACCCGCATCAGAGACATCCTCCGCCCATCGCTAGCCAGCCTGTGGGTGGCCTTGGTCTCGGTAAGTTTGCAGGCCCTAGCATTTGAAGCTTGCGTGCTATTGGAACTGCCCAGTCTGATCAGCCTGATCGTCACCGGTGTTGCCGCCGTGTTGGGCTGGATCCTCTGCGCTCGCGCCATCAATCACCCAGCATACATAGAGCTCAGTCGCCTGGTGCTGGATGCCTGGAACAGAAAAAAAGCGCGAAGCGCCAAGACGCCATGAAGATAGGAATCGTCACCACTTGGTTTGAACGCGGCGCCGCCTATGTATCGCGCCAGTATCGCGATGTGCTGGCCAAGGAGCACGAGGTTTTCATCTACGCGCGCGGTGGCGAGTCCTATGCGCAGGGCGATCCGAATTGGGATACCCCCGACGTCACTTGGGGTCGCCAACTGCCGTCCAAAGTGCCAACAGAGATGTGCCTGAAGGATTTCGAGCATTGGATTCGGGCCCACCAGATCGAGCTCTTGATCTTCAACGAACAATGGTGGTGGCCGGCTGTGGCCCATGCCAATGCGCTCGGCGTGATCACCTGCGCCTACATCGACTACTACACCGAGACCACGGTGCCCTTCTTCGGCATCTACGACCGATTGATCTGCAATACAAAACGCCACTTGAGCGCTTTTGATTGGCACCCCGGGGCCGTTTTCGTGCCCTGGGGCACGGACGTCTCGGTCTTCAAGCCGCAAGCCCGACCAGCCTCGGCCTCAGCAGACAAGCAAGAGGTCGTTTTCTTCCATTCGGCCGGCATCAGCCCCGGGCGCAAAGGCACAGACCTGCTGCTGAGCGCGTTTGCGCATGTGCGCGGGCCCGCCAAGCTGTTGATCCACATCCAGCGCGACCTCAAGAAGGCCCTGCCCGAGCAAGCTGCCCTGATCGACCAACTGCGCACCGAGGGCCGACTCGAGACCGAAGAGCGCACCGTCACTGCGCCTGGGCTCTTCCATCTGGGCGATGTCTATGTCTACCCCACTCGGCTGGAGGGCATAGGCCTGACCATCATGGAGGCGGCAGCCTGCGGCCTGCCGGTCATCGTGACCGATGCGCCGCCCATGAATGAGTTCATCCGGCACGAACACAATGGCCGCCTAGTGAAAGTGGCGCGCCACATCGCGCGGGCCGACGGCTACCTCTGGCCTCAGGCCATCGTGGACGTGGCCAGCTTGACCGAAGCCCTGCAGTGGTATGTCGATCACCCGCAGCAACTCAGTACCTGCAAGGCCCAGGCCCGTGCGCATGCAGAGCAGCACTTTGATTGGCAGCGTGCCGGCGAGAGCCTGTTGCAAGCCCTGGCCACGGCCAGGAAGCGGCCGGTCACGGACGCTGATGCACTGCGCGGCCGCATCGCCGATTACACCGAACAACAACGCCTGCAGAACCGTATTAGCGGCAATCTATGGCTGCGCATGTGGCTGAGCTATCGCACACCGGGCCTGCTGGCACTGCTGAAAGGCCTGCGAGATTTCCTGACGGGCAAGCCTCTTAAGAAAGCCGCTGCACCATGAGCAAACTCAAAGTTTTGGCTATCTTCGGCACCCGCCCAGAAGCCATCAAGATGGCGCCCGTGGTGCTGGAATTGCAGCGCCACCCGGATCGATTCGAGGTGCTGACTTGCGTCACGGCCCAGCACCGCCAGATGCTGGATCAGGCCCTGTTGCACTTCAATCTGAAGCCCGACTTCGACCTGGACATCATGCAGTCCGGGCAAGACCTGTTCGACGTCACCTCTCGCTGCCTACTGGGACTGCGCGCAGTGTTACGCCAGGCCAAGCCCGATATGTGTCTGGTGCATGGCGACACGACGACAAGCTTCGCCGCTGCCTTGGCGGCCTTCTACGAACAGATTCCCGTTGGCCATGTAGAAGCCGGACTGCGCACTCACGAGCGTTACTCGCCTTTTCCCGAGGAACTCAATCGCAGTCTCACCGGCCGCCTGGCCAGCCTGCACTTTGCCCCCACGGCCAGCAGCCGGGACAATCTGCTGCGCGAAGGCATCCCCTCAGGCGACATCTTCGTCACCGGCAACACCGTCATCGATGCCCTGCTTTGGACCGTGGATCGCTTTCAGAATCAGCCCGAGGTGCGCGCCCGCCTGCATGAGCAAGTCGTGCAAAACGGCTACACGGTGGGCGAGCGGCCTTTTGTATTGATCACGGGCCACCGCCGCGAGAACTTTGGTGAGGGCTTCAAAAACGTTTGCCAGGCTTTGCTGCAAATCGCACGCAAGCGCCCCGACATCGATCTGGTCTACCCCCTCCACCTCAATCCCAACGTCAAGTTGGTGGTGGAGGAGATGACCGCCGGCCAGGCCAATATCCATTTGATCCCGCCACTGGAGTACGAGAGCTTTGCTTACCTGATGGATCAATCCAAGCTGATCCTCACCGACAGCGGTGGCATCCAGGAAGAAGGGCCCAGCTTAGGCAAGCCAGTGCTTGTCATGCGTGACGTGACCGAAAGGCCCGAGGCCGTGGCAGCAGGTTCGGTGCGCCTGGTGGGGACCTCGACCGAAAAAATTGTCGCTAATGTGCTTGAGTTACTGAACGATTCACAGGCCTACCAAGTCATGAGCCATGCCCAAAACCCATATGGTGACGGCAAAGCCGCAGAGCAAATCGTCGATATCCTGGGCCGCATCAAACCCTGATCTAGCTGCCCGCATTCCGCCCCTCGCTCAGTCCCGCTCTTAGGACCCCGCGCAGGGGCGCCGCTACACTTGAGCCCATTCAGAGCAGGTTTGGCCAATTGGCTAGCCTGCCCACAAGAACTCAAGGACGCACCGACCATGCAGATCACCATCAACTCGCAAATCACCGTCGCCAATGACAAGCCCTTCGTCTTGTTTGGCGGCATCAATGTGCTGGAGTCCAAAGAGTTGGCCCTGCGCGCTTGTGCCGAGTACGTTCGCGTCACGCAAAAACTTGGTATTCCCTACGTCTTCAAAGCTAGCTTCGACAAAGCAAATCGTTCCTCCATCCACTCCTACCGTGGCCCTGGACTGGAAGAGGGGCTCAAGATCTTTGAAGCAGTAAAGGCCGAATTCGGCGTGCCCCTGATCACCGATGTGCATGAGCCATGGCAAGCCAAGCCGGTGGCCGAGGTGGTGGACATACTGCAACTGCCGGCGTTCTTGGCGCGGCAGACTGATTTGGTCGTGGCTCTGGCTGAAACTGGCCGGGTCATCAATATCAAAAAGCCCCAGTTTCTCAGCCCCTCGCAGGTGCTCAACATCGTCGAGAAATTCAAGGAAGCAGGCAATGAGCAACTGATCCTCTGTGACCGCGGTACCTGCTTCGGCTACGACAATTTGGTGGTCGATATGTTGGGCTTTGGCGTGATGAAGAAAATCTGCCACGACTTGCCCGTAATTTTCGACGTTACCCATGCCCTGCAACAACGAGACCCGGGTGGTGCCGCCTCCGGCGGACGCCGCCAACAAGTGGCTGATCTGGCCCGTGCGGGCTTGGCTGTGGGCTTGGCGGGACTATTCCTCGAGGCGCATCCCGATCCGGATCAAGCCAAGTGCGATGGCCCAAGCGCCCTGCCCCTGGACCAGCTGGAGCCCTTCCTGAGCCAGCTCAAGGCGCTGGACGATCTAGTCAAGAGCTTCCCTGCCCTGGACATTCGCTGATCACCTGGCGCCTATAGTCAGCCGCCCGCGCTGACCCGATCAAACAGTGCTGCAAGCGCCACAGAGCGCTGGGCACGGGACGCGTCTGCAACGACGCTGCCCCGCGGCAGCTGAGCCACTCCTGCGCGCAACTTGGCCACCCATTGCGGCAAGGCTGCGGCAATAGCTTCGGCGTTATCCAGGGGCAGCACATCCGGTAGGCCGGCCGCTCGTAAGCAGGCAGCGGTATCTCCCGCTGCATCTGTCAGTGCCAGCACAGGACGATTCGCGCGCAAATACTCATAGAGCTTGGCGGGCACTTGGGTATTGCAGTTAGCTGCCTGCAGCAGCAGCAAGCCGTCGACCGACATCATTTCCGCCAAGGCCTCTTCATAGGGCAGCGGCGGGCACAACTCGACGAAGTCCGATACGCCGGCAGCCCTTGCCATTTCCATCAATTCTTCCTCGTGGGCTGAACCCCGAAAGCGTAGGCGCAGTTGGGCTGGTTTGAGTTGGTCGCAGGCTGTTAGGTGGGCCAGCGCGGCAAACAAGGGGCGTGGATCCCGCTCCCAGGGATAGACGATGCCGCTATGCAACAAGACCATCGGTTCTTCTAGCTTGGTGCGCCCCTCGGCACCCACCATATTCGCTGCAAGCGCGAGTTTCTTTTCCGCCGCTTGAAAACTCGGCTCGTCATAGCCGTTCTCCAGAAGAGAAATATCGTCTGCCCGCTGCGGATACCGTTGACGGTAATACTCCAAGGCGCCCGGTGTAGTGAATGTGCAATGGCTGGCTTGGTCAAAAACAATTTGCTCTACCCGCCGATATGAGGCCCAAATTTTGGGGTCGCGCGGATATTCATCATGCGCCATCGGATCACGAAAATCAGCCACCCAGGGCAAGCCGGATTTGCGCTGCAAATCCGCCGCAATCAAGTGCGCCGTCGCAATCGGGAAGGTGGACCAGATCAGGTCAGGTTGATAGCGCTTGATCATCTGCAGGCCCTGGCGCACCGCATCAAAGCGCCAACTCAACCAGCGATCGGGGCGCGCCATCCAGCCAGGGTAGCGGCCAAAAATCGATAACTGCCGCGCTGTATCCAGGGCAAAAGCACGCTGGACCACCAAGTCGGGGGGGATCTCAGCGAGCAAATCCGCGCTGGTACTGGGGTAGGCTCTTGGGTTGGCGCTCAGGACCAAAGGCTGCCAGCCCAGCGCAGGCAAATGCTGGGCGAAGCGCAACGTTCTTTGGATGCCACTGCTGCCCGCTAGAGGCGGGAAATGGTAGGCAATCATGAGAACTCGACGATTCAATGGGGCTCCGCGGAAAATCTGAAGCTGATGATACTTGAGCGAAACGCTGAATTCGCCCCCGTAAACAAAGGGCAATCAAGTGACGACTCGCTCATATCGCTGCAACGGCCATCGGTTATATTCGCTCGGCATTTCCGATACTGCGCTACCTGTGTAAAAGATCCCAGTTTTTTGATAAAGACCGAAAATGACAGCACTTTCCCGCGCCTTGTTGACCGGCAACCCACGTTTCAGTGCTGCGAAACAGCCACAGGCGCAGGACAACCAGGGCCTAGAAGCCGCGTGGCGACAAGCTTTTGCCAACGCAGGCCCAGCGCAGGTACTGGCTGGCATCGAGGGCAGTTTCGCTCTCGGCATGGATCTTGACGACGGCCGGACGGTGCTGGCGGTGGATCGCTTTGCCATCGAAACCCTGTGCTACCGGGTAGTTGGCAATGAGTTGCGTTTTGCCAGCCGGGCCGACGAGTTGGCCAGCGGAGCCGAAATCGATCCGCAGGCGATTTACGACTACCTCTACTTCCACGTCATCCCGGCGCCACGCACCATATTCAAAAATGTTTTCCGCTTGCCCGCCGGCCATTTCGCGGTTTTCTCACAAGGGAAGCTCAGCGTTCAGCCCTTCTGGACCGCCGATTTTCAGCCGCTCAGCAAGCCCGATTTCGGCACACTCAGGAGTGAGTTTTTGCAAACTCTGGCGGACTCGGTGCAGTCCCAGTTGGACGGCGGCAAAGCGGCGTGCTTTTTAAGTGGTGGCACCGACAGTTCCACCATCGCTGGCATGTTGGCTCGCGTCAGCGGCCAAAAACCGGCCAGTTACTCCATCGGCTTCGAGGCCGAGGGCTATGACGAGATGGAATATGCCCGTCTGGCCGCCAAACATTTCGACACCGAACACCACGAGTACTACGTCACCCCCAAAGACCTGGTGCAGAGCATTCCCTTGGTGGCGGGCTTCTACGACCAGCCCTTTGGCAACTCCTCAGCCCTGCCCGCTTATTACTGCGCCAAGATGGCCAAGCAAGACGGCGTCACCAAGATTTTGGCGGGTGACGGCGGCGATGAGCTATTCGGGGGCAACACCCGCTATGCCAAGCAAAAGGTTTTCGGCGTCTACGACGACATTCCTCAAGGCCTGCGGACGACACTCGTCGACCCCCTGCTGTTGAACCGCGCGGCTGAAGCCACGCCGCTCTTGCGCAAGGCGAGCAGCTATGTGCGCCAGGCCAAGGTCCCAATGCCTGGCCGCTTCCAAACCTACAACCTGCTGGAACGTCTGGGAGTCGCCGAGGTTCTATCGCCCGCCTTCCTCCAGTCGGTCGATCAAGCTAGCCCGCATGACCAGCAGGCCCAGGTCTGGGCGGAGCCCAAAGCCGATCATCTGGTGGATCGCATGTTGGCCTTCGATTGGCGCTACACCCTTGCCGAAGCCGATCTGCCCAAGGTTCGCGGCACCACCCAGTTGGCTGGCCTGAAGGTGGGCTTTCCGATGCTGGACGACCGCATGCTGGCCATCGCACTCAAGCTGCCACCGCAGTACAAGCTCAAAGGCTTGAAGCTGCGCTGGTTCTTCAAGGAGGCCCTGCGCGGATTCCTGCCTGATGAAACCATCACCAAGAAGAAGCAAGGCTTTGGTTTGCCCTTCGGCGTCTGGGCCAACCGGAATGAAGAGTTAAAGGGCCTGGCGGCGAATTCGCTGGAGAGCCTGCTTGCTCGCGGCGTGGTCAATAAGACTTTTGTCCGCCAACTGCTGGATCAGCGCTTGGCAGAGCACCCGGGCTATTACGGCGAAATGCTCTGGATTTTGATGATGCTGGAACAGTGGCTACAGCAGCACGCGCCCAACTACAAAGTCTAAACGCCTCTTGCGGACTGATTCCGCATCAGGCCAGCAAGTTGCGCATCAGGCGCAGACCAAAAGCTCCCTTGCTACGGTCCCAGGGTGTGAATCGCTGGAGTTGCAAGGGGTCTGCACCTTTTCCAGAGGCGCCCCAGGCGGTTGAAACGGCGGTCTTGAAACCCAACTCGCGCACCATTTCCACATGCTCGGGCAAATAGTCACGGCCGGGCTTGCCATTGGGGTAGGCAAATAGGCTGCAACCCTGCCCTAGCAAGTCCTCCAAATAGCATTTGCTGTCGAGGATTTCTTGCCTAGCAATCTGAGGCTCGGTTCTCGCCAAAATTGGATGCGAGACTGTGTGCGCACCGATCTGCATGCCCGCATCATGCAGGAGTCGAACGCCGTCCGGGCCCATCATCAGTTGCTCCTCTAAGCGCGCACCGCTTCGCTCGAGTAGATCTTCAGCCGCCGCCAAACGTTCTGCAATAGGCAGATATTTGATCGCTCCGATGATGGCCTCAATGGCTTTGCGGCGTGCTGAGGCGTTGCTCAAGGCAAAGCGGCCATACGCACCAAAGTCCAACTCAGGCTGGCGACAATGACGAACGGCTTCTATGACCGTGTCATTCCACATTCGCCCACCCTGTAAAAAACCTGTCGCAATGAAGAATGTCGCAGGCAGGCCATGCTTTTGCAGAATTGGCAAAGCAACCTCGTGGTTATCGGCATAACCGTCATCAAACGTGATGCAGCATGCACGCCCCGGCAGCCGACCTTCAACCAACATCTGGCCTGCCTGATCCAAGGGCAGCACTTCAAACCATTGCTTCAGCCAAGCGCAAATCTGGTCAAAGCGCTGGGCATCAGGTTCGTCTTGAAATATTTCATCCGGACGGGGCAGTACCCGGTGAAACATCAAAACTGATAGTCGCCCTGAAGCGGCCGTGGCAGAAAGTAGTTTGAAACCCTGACGAATGAAATCCATAGTCGAGCGCGAAAGATATGGGAATAAGTCTCAGGCTAGAGGCATGAAGACGACTAAGTCAAGTTGCGTGCCCGGGCCCGATCCGCGCCAAGTTCTAAGGGTGAAGGCAACTCCTTCACCTTGCCATCCATGAGGCGACAGGCTAGGACCACCAAAATCATAATGTTATAGGGTAAGTCGTAATACGACAGACTTAGAAATGCCCCACCAACGAAGTAGCCAACCAAACTCACCTGGCACATTGCACCCAAGTCGGACAACCATTTATCCTCAGCAGCGCTACTTGAGCATCGGTAAAGACGTCCAGCCGACCGCCAAACAAAATACCAAAGCAACAAGAAGAGAAACAAGCCCACAAAACCATGCTCACCCAGCACCATGAAGTAGATACTGTGCGCCGCATGCACAGCATTGGGGTCAGGTGCATATAGGGCAAAAAGGGAGCCCGAGCTCACCATAAAACCACCACCAAAGAAGTTATGGGAGGCAAGATTAAAAGCCATCCACCAGGCATTGATACGCCCCCCGGCCGAGGCGTCCTGGTCATAGGTCTTGATGGTGGACATTCGCTCGGTCCAGCTATCAGGCATGAATATGATAAGCATCACACCCAGAACCAGGAACACCAAACCCATTTCTAGCTTGCGCTTACCTCGCCACCAAAGGACCAGCGTCATCGCCGCAATCGCCAACAATGCCCCCCGCGACTGGCTTCCCAATGCAGAAGCGGCGCATAAAAGCATGGCCATGCTGAGTGCTCGGCTCGCCCACTTAGCCGTGGCGGGCAGTTGCATCTGCAAAAATCGAATCAAGGGAATCACCATGATCAGGGCCAAGGCAATCTCGTTATTGCCCTCGATATAGCTACCCTCCGGCCCCCACACCCGGTAGCTACCACCTGTGGCAAATGTGAATACGCCGCCCTTCACACCATAGAACCCAATCGATGCCACTATGGTCCAAGCAAGGGCCATGATGTGCTTCTTGCTGTAAAGCACCAGCATGGCCACCAAAATCATGAAATCGATTTTCATGACCCGGGTCCAGAGCTCGAAACTGCGGTCGAAAAAGAAAGAAAACGGCAATGTGATGCACATCCACAGCATGAATAGCATCAGCACACCAGACTCACGGCTGACAAAATAGTTAATCTTGTCCTTGGTCAGCAGAATGCCAATCATGGCTGAGCCAGCCATCGCTGCCGCTACCGGCAACTCACTCAAGCGATAACTGTAGGCATGCGGGTTCATGATGCTGATCCAGGTCCAGCCCATGATGCCAATCCAGGGATGCTTGATTGCTTTGAAGATCAGCCAAAGCAACACCACGCCCAAAACCAGGTCACGCATCGCGCACCGCCCTCCGCTGAGTGACGGCCGAATGGGCCCCACTTAACGAGCAAATTCGGCCAACACCGCATGCCGCCGCGCCACGAAGTTGCTCTAGGCGAGCCGACGTCCTCACCCGACCCGGCATAGCGGCCAAGAACCGCCTGAGCGCAGCAGCACGCGCTGTGCCGTGCCCTTTCGTCATGGACACTAACGAGCCCGGACTTGCAGACACACCTACGCTTGCCTTAGTGACACAAGACCAGAGCTGCGGTCCCATCACCGGGGATTCATCTTTGCCGTTTGCCACTAACTCAGGACGCTGAATTTGGGCCAAAAAAACATGTTCCAGATGAATCCTGTAAGCGGGCAACTTCGACAAGGCCGAAGGCATTTTGAGATTCGACATTACGAAGTCATCAGCGTCGCGGCTCGATCCTTAGCGCCAGCACGTGCCGCCAGTTTGACCACACGTTTTGCATTACCCAACCAAGTCAGATCCAAACGGCTAATCGTGTCATAGGCGCCACCGCCAAGACGGAGTCGCAGTTCAGAGTCATTGCTCAAACGGGCCAATGCTCGGGCTAAGGCGCCAATCTCATTCGGGTCAAAAAGCAAGGCATTGCGATCATGTTCCAACACCTCCGCAATATTGGGCTGATTTGGTGCCACAACGGCCTTGGCCAAGGCCAAATACTCGAACAGTTTCAAGGGCGAGGCGTATGCGACAACAGCAGGCTGCAGGGCAATATCAAAGGCCGCCACATAAGCCGGCACTTGGTCGCGCGCAACCACACCAGTGAACCGGACTCGGTCGCCCAAGTTCAACTCTTGCGCCAAGTGTTCCAAGTCTGTTCGCGCTGGGCCGTCTCCGACGATCAGCAGCTTTGCATCAAGCGGTGCATCGGCGCCCGCCATCCAGCGAATCACGTGATCCATGCCATGCCAATCGCGCACGAAACCGGTGAAGCCCAGCACAAGAGCCTTCTGCCAACCTAAGGCTTGCTTAGCCTGCTCGGCCGTAGGCGCTGTAGCAAAGTGATCCTCATTGATTCCGTTAGGGATCACAACGATACGCTCCGGTACAACGCCCGCTTGTTGTACCAAGCCGCCAAGTACCGCAGTAACAGGCAACACAAAGTCGGCACCGCGCCACACCAAGCCTTCACTCCAGCGAGCCAACCAAGTCAAGCTCAGGCCACCAAACTGCCCACGCTCTTGTGCTAAGGGGGCATTGACTTCAAGCAGTAGCGGCAGTCCCGTACGCTTTTTGAGCATCAAGCCTGCCAATAAGAACAGGTTGTAGCGCTCGTAGATTACATCGGGCTTGAATTCCTTCGCGGCCTTGGCCAGGCGCCAATAGGCCAATAACGAGTAGCCGAACTCGAGGAGCTCGTAGATCGCTTTGGGCAAACGCTGCCTCAGTCGCTGCACCCAACTGACATCCGCGCCCATCTGTGCGCCTCGATTGGCACTGCTGTCGGCTTCCGCCCCCTGGCCGGGAGCCACAACTCGAACCTCATGGCCCAACTCACGCAGCGAGTGAATCATCTCGTCGATGTGGACCGCTTGGCCATCCTTGGATGCTGTTCGGTGGTGATACAGAATTTTCATCGTTGCCCTGAAAAATTACTTGACTTGAGGCGCGGCCGTCTCGCCCATCACATTGCGCAAGAACGCGTCATACATCAGCAAACTCCACATGGGTGTGCTGTAGTCGCGGCGGCCGCTTTCATGCTTCTCAACCATGCCCTGCAAGGCGCTCACGTCGAACATGCCCGACTCCACCAAAGGCCCTGCCAGCAATGCGTCTCTAACGCGCTGTCTCAGCGGCCCGCGGAACCAGCGGGCCAGCGGTACGGCAAAGCCCATCTTCGGTCGGTACATGATGTCATTGGGCAGATAGGGCTCCATCGCTTTTTTGAGCAGGAACTTGCTCTCGCCACTGCGCATCTTCAAGGATGACGGCAGGGTCGCAAGCCACTCCACGATCTCATGGTCCATCAAAGGCTCACGCACCTCCAGCGAATGCGCCATCGAGGCACGGTCCACCTTGGTGTTGATATCACCCACCAGATAGGTGTGGGTGTCAATGTACTGAATCAGGGCCAGTGGATCATCGGTGCCGGCGTTCGCCGCATGGCGGCTGAATACTTCACATGCCGTGTAGCCGGCGAGTTCGGACTTGAAGGAATTGCTGTACAGCGCCATGCGCTCTTTGCCGCGCAGCAAGCTCATGGTGTGGAAATAGGCTTGCACCGAATCACGCGCCATGGCTTCAAAAGTAGTCTTGGCACGGAACACGCGCGGCGCCCAATCGGCCTTGGGATAGAGCTGGCCCAGCGCGCCAAACAGCGGTCGACGCACGCCCATGGGCAGCGTGGCGCGCAGGCGCTCTTCCATCAGGTGATCTTTGTAACGACGATAGCCGCCGAAGGTTTCATCCCCACCATCGCCACTCAAGGCAACGGTCACATGCTTTCGTGCCAACTGGCAAACACGGTAGGTCGGTATGGCCGAGCTGTCCGCATAGGGCTCGTCGTAGAGGCGCGCCAGGGTGTCGATCAGGTCGAAATCATCACTCTGCACGGTCTCCACCCGGTGGCGGGTGTGATACCGGTCCGCCACGGTCTGGGCAAAGGCGGCCTCGTTGAAGGCAGGATCATCGAACGCGATGGAGCAGGTATTGACCGACTCATCGCCTGATTGCCGCGCCATCATCGCCACCACCGCACTGGAGTCAACGCCACCGGACAAAAATGCCCCCAGCGGCACCTCGGCAATCATGCGTAGACGAATCGATTCCTGCAGCTTGGCAGTGAGGGTCTCACAAGCCTCCTGGTCGCTAATCTTGGCATCCAGGCTGAAGCGCACATCCCAGAAACGGCGAGGCTCCCCGACACGTTCACCCCGCCGAATCAACAATGTACTGGCGGGTGGTAGTTTTTTTGCTTGTTTGAAAATGGTGCGTGGTTCGGCCACATAGCCCAGCGCGAAATACTCTTCCACCGCACAGGGATCGATCTCGCGCTTCAGGCCCCCATGGGCCATCAGCGACTTCAGCTCCGAGCCAAACAGCAAGCAGCCATCATCGAGCAGCGCATAGTAGAAAGGCTTGACGCCAAGGCGGTCCCGGGCCATGAAAAAGGTCTGCTGATTGCGATCCCACAAGGCAAAGGCAAACATGCCGCGAAAGCGCTGCACACATTCAGCGCCCCAGGACTCCCAGGCATGAACGATGACCTCGGTATCGCTCTTGGTCTTAAACACATGGCCAAGAGCCTGCAGCTCGGGGATCAGGGATTGGTAGTTGTAGATCTCGCCGTTGAAGACCACGACCACCGATTCATCTTCGTTGAACAAGGGCTGCTGGCCGGTGGCGATGTCAATGATGGACAAACGCCGGTGCCCCAGCCCCAAGCCTGGCTCCAGATGCAAGCTGCCCTCGTCAGGACCGCGGTGCAGCTGGGAATCGTTCATGCGCTGCAGCACAGCACGCGAGATATCTCGCTGGCCGCGCGTGTCAAAAATTCCGGTGATGCCGCACATAATTCAGCTCAGTCGTTGTTGGAGTGCTCGAGGCCGCTTGCTGCGCGGCGCCGGCTCATATCCGTTTGGAAAATCCACAGCATGAAGCTCAGGCCGCATTGTGCTTCGGTCCGCCAGCCGGCCCAGCTACGGCTATCCCGCGTTCAGGGTGCTGAACCACGCCATTCGGAGATCGCCAAATCAGCCCGAGCTTGACGCAACCTACCTTCATGGCGAAAACGCCCGCGAGGTCTGCCCGGCAGCAGCGGTCAGCTTGCCTTGGCCATCGGCCAGCAAAGCCGCGTCGCGGGTGGCCTTCAGTAGCGTAGTAAATGCTTCAAGGTTGTCGCGTGCGAAAGCGCTCAGCAAGGCCTCGTCGGGGCCTAGCGTGGATTGATCGGCATAGAACACCAGCACGGCGGCGTCATCCCCGCGTCCGATCAGTCGATCAAAGGCGCCATACAGCTTGGCCTGCCAATCACTTGTGAGCAAACGGCCATTGATCCAATACAGCTGCCAGACCCGTAGGCGGCTGCCTGCCACGCCTTCATGGCCCATTTCCTTGCGACGCAGTTCTGCCGTGCGTACACGCATGGAGTACACGGGACTTGCCTGTTCACGGCTGCCCGAGGCGACCTGGCTCCAAACCGCGTCCTTTGACGTCACTAGCACATTGTTCGAACTGATCAGCTTGCTATTGAAGCTTTGGTGACGGTAGTAGCCCAGATACAAGCCGACCGCCGCCTCCCCGGGCTTGGCATAACTGGCTTGCAACACCGCACGCGGGTTCTCAAAAGCCGGCGTGAACACCGGCGCCGGGCCGGTCTGCAAAGCCCAGCCTCTATCACTCAAATCGGGTGCCGCCAATGTCACATCCGCCGAACGGGCGTTCACCAAGATCGAATGGAGGAAGAAATGCGGAGTGCCCAGCAACACCAGCAGGCCTGCCAAGGTCAATGCTGTCCTGACTGCCATGGAACGAACATCGCCGGCCTCGCTCAGTGCGGCCGCGGCATCTGTTGCCTTTGGCACGACATTAACCTCGCTGGCGGCTACGCCGGGCTGCGCATCAGGCTCCGACCATCGCGCACCGATCATGAACATGAGCAACATGACGGCACCGAAAAAGACCCAGCCGTACACCAGGTGGTCAGCGCCGGCCGCGAGCTTATTGCCAGAAACATGGCCGAGCAGCACGATCAGATAGGCTCGAATCCAATTCGCAGCCAAGGGCAGCACGATAGCCACGCCAACAAAAATCCAGCGGCGCATGTGGGAACGGTAATTCAGATAGGCGAACAAAGTACCCACCATCACCGAGGCCATCAAATAGCGGATGCCGCTGCAAGCCTCCACCACCGACCAACTGCCTGAAGGGATGACGAACTGCAAGCCTTCTCGGAACACGGGAATGCCGCTCAGTCGCAAAGCAGTGACAGTGAAATCAGCAGTCCACTCCATCAACTGAGGCATCACGAATTCACCGAAAGGCACGGAGAAAAACAAGAAGCCCAGCGGGAAGGCAATGCTGCGCGCCACTTGCCAGCCCAGGGTGGCAGGCACCAAAAGCACGATCAAGCCGACAAGCGCAAATTGGGTGGCGGCATTGACCACCGCCAATTCTGCAAACAGCCACAGCGCACAAAGCGCAGCAATGAGCAGCAGGCACAGTGGCGCCGGGCGCGGGTTCAAGCTCGCCAGCAGCGCACGCTGGCGCCAGATCAGCCAGAGCGAGATGGGCGGCACCACAAAAGCATGGGCAAAGGTTTCGGAGCGATTCCAAATCTCCACCATGGCCAAGCCGGTATCCCGGAACAACCACAGAAGCGCCAAAAGGCCCAATAGAAAGCCAGGCAAGGCGGCTTGCCACGCTTTTGATAACTTCAAATCTGATCGCATCATGCGGCTTGGTTTTCGGTGCTCGCCATGGCTTGGGCGAGATGGCGATCGAGCCCAGCCAAATGGGCATCCCAGCTATAGCTGGCTTGAACACGGGCACGGCCGGCCGCCCCGATGCGGGAGGCTAGTTGCGGGTCGGCCAGCAAGGCGCTCAAAGCCCGCACAAAGTCGGCAGGCTCGGTGGCACCCATCAGTTCTTGCCCATCGATCGCATCAATGGCTTGAACGCAACTCTGCGCGGCCACCACGGGCTGACCCATGGCCATGGCCTCCAAGATCTTGTTCTGTATACCGCGCGCCAAACGCAGTGGCGCCACCACGGCAGCGGCGTGCTGCAGATAGGGGCGAACATCGGGCACGGTCCCCGACACCGAAATACCCTCCCCGGCCAGCGCCTGCACCGCCGGCGTCGGGCTACGGCCCACGATGTGAAAGTGCAAGGCAGGCCACTGCGCGCGCAAGCTCGGCAAGACTTCAGCGGCGAACCAGATCACGGCATCCGCGTTCGGCCAATAGTCCATCGCGCCGGTGAATACCAGCGGCAACTGCCCGGCTGGAAAAGGCGATGGACGGTCCTTCGCGGGCGCGAAAAACTCGGCATCAACGCCATTGCAAAGCGACTCGACCGCGGCATGGCGCCCGGGCGTCAGCTGGCGGAACAGAGCCACCTCTTTGTCGGTGACGAAAAAGGAACAAGCCGACGCGTCGGCCGCATCCGCCTCAAACGCCAGCAACTGCCGCCCTTCCCTTCGATACAGCCAAGACATGGGCCAGGTGCGCGAGTTGGCGTAGTCCGCCCATTTGGCGGAATCGACGTCCACAAAATCAATCAACACCGGCACATCCGCCCCACCCCGCTGCAGGCCATGCGCGTGTTTCACGTACTGCGCCATCGGCGACGAGAACACGATGACAGCGTCGAATCCATGTGCCTGAGCCATCTCTTGAACCCAGCGGACCATGCCGGCATCGCGGTAATAGGGCAGGCTCAGGGCTTCGCCGCTCAGCAATCCCTGCAAGGACTTCAACTTAGCGAGGCCGGGCTGAAGTTCGCTCACATACAACTCGGTGCAGTACTCCCTTACCTTCGCGATGTACTGACGGTCATCCGGGTCATCAACAAAGGTCGCCAAAAAAACCTGATGCCGGGCGGCCAAATGCTTGAGTAAATGGAAGGAGCGTACCTTGTCACCCTTGTTGGGCGGGTATGGCAGGCGGTGGACCAGGTAGAGAATCTTGGCCATCGCTCAGGCAAGGTTGCGAACAATGAAAGGACCGAGCCAATTCGCCACACCGAGGGGCAGCTTGCGCCAGGCCTTGATCAGCAACTGGTACTTGGCATTGGAAGGATTGTTCTGCGGCACGCTGTCGCGCTTGAAGAGCTGGTACTCGTAGTGCAGCGGCGTCGGCTCAAAGCCCCAGTTCTTCTTGAAAGCGTAGGAGCCTGTGCCCTGCTTGCTGCGACCATAGTCAAACACCTTGAGCCCCTTGGCGCAGGCGCGCCGCATCAGCTCCCAGTACTTGAAGTCATTTGCGGCCAAGTCGCGTGCCGACTCATCGTCGCCGGCGTAATAAGGCAGGACTTCGTCGCGGAAATAGAAGCTCAGCACCGAACTCAGGGCGCGGCCTTTGTCGTCGGTGACGGTGAGCACTTCAGCGTCCGCGCCGAACTCATCCAGCAAGGCTTGGAAATAGCGCTTGGGCATGGCCGGCGTGCCATGACGGTGCACATTGTCGGCATAGAGCGAGAAGAAGCGCGAGGCGTCCGCATCGATATGGCTTTGCAGACCATTCTTCAGGCCTTTGCGCACCATGGCGCGCTGCTTCCGCGGGATGGCCAGCATATTGGCCTCTTCCTCCGGGAATATCTCCTTGCGAAAGGTGACGTAGAGGTCTTGCTTGGGCCAGTCAAGGTGCTGTGGACTGGTGTTGCGGTATTCCAGATGATCGACACCCAGACTTTGCGCAATGCGATGGGCCTCTTGCTCCAAGCTCGCGGCCACTTCCGCGTCATCGGCCACCACGCCGCCGTAGACAGTAAAAGGCAAGGCCACCAGCGAGTGCCCAAACAAGCGGCTCTTGACCTGGCCTAAAGGTAAGACGCCAACGATCTCGCCGCCGCGCTCGGCATAGAGAAAAAAGCCCTGATGGCGAAACACATCTTCCACCATACGCAGCCAACCGGCGCGGTGAAAGAATGTGGCCTGCGGGCTGGCGAACACAAAAGCATCCCAGCGCTTGGCATTGGCACTATCGCCTGACTGAAGGCGCTTGATCTGGACGTCGGCAGGGCTCATTCAGGCAGCAGCGGCAAGTGTGAGGGACTGAGCCACAGGCGGCTGAGCCAGAAAAATTTCGTCCATGCGTCCCCAGGAAAAATCGCTCAGCAATTGAGCAATACGGCCATGGGTGCGGGGGATGTTGACGTAGTGGCGGAAGCGCGATTTACCGTCGATGCCGGCCACACGTGGCTGTTCGGTGTCGATCTCCCAAGGGTGGAAATAGAACACCGCAGGCTGCTGGTCGATCTCATTGACCTGGCGAATCATCCAACGCGACAGGGCATAGGGCAGCAAACGGAAATAGCCGCCGCCACTAGACGGAAAGTTGCGATTGAACTTGCGCAAGGTGGTCACCGGCACCTCCAGCAAGCCCTCGCGCACCGGGTAGGCAAAGCGCGGTGAATCGGGCATGCCGTAATGGTCATGCTGAATCGGGTAGACGCTGGAGCTGTAGCGATAGCCCTGCTCCAGCAAGGTGTCGAAAGCCCACAAATTACGCTCGCCGATGGAAAAGCTCGGGGCGCGATAGCCCAGCACCGCTTGCCCGCCCAGATCCTCCAGCAGCTTCTTGGCGCGGCCAATATCCTCTGCAAAGGTCTGCGGGTTCAGGTCACTGACTCGCTCATGGCCATAGCCGTGGCTGGCCAACTCATGCCCGCCCGCCACGATGTCGCGCACCAACTGCGGGTAGCGCTCGGCGATCCAGCCCAGGGTGAAGAAGGTGGCCTTGGTTTGGCGCTCATCCAGCAAGGCCAAAATGCGCTCGATATTGCGCTCGACCCTGCACTCTCTCGCATCCCAATCGCTGCGCGCGATATAAGGCGCAAACGCCGAGACCTGGAAGTAGTCTTCCACGTCAATCGTCATGGCGTTGCGGATCGCCCCTGCCCTTGTTGCCATCAGCATAAAACCCCTGTTGTGCCGCCGGCTTGGATCCCTTTGGAACCGCCGATCTAGACGTATTTGGAATTGAACTGCGCCGAGCCCTAAGACTCAGTTCGACTTGACCGCCTCCACCAACTTTTGCAGCAAGGCCAGCGTTTGCATATTCACGCGCTCGAGGCGCACCAAGCTGTTCTCAATGCGCTGAAAGCGCTCGGCCATAGCCTCGTTGCCAAGGCTAGCAAACTCAGTTGACAGACCTGCGACGTCGCCAGCGTCAAGGCGCAAGCGCGACAGATCCAGAGTTAGGTCTTGATCGGGCTGCTTGCCGGCCTCATTCGCCACCGCTTTAGTCGGCGCCAATTCCTGGGCGATGTCTCGCAAGGCTTCATCCACTTCCGCCAAGCCCAAATGGGTCTTGCCGGCCATGAAGCCCAAGAGCAAGAGGCGGTCACACAAAGAGTTGATACGACGCGGGATGCCGCCGCTGGCCTTGTAGATGGCAGGGAAGGCATCGGCCTCAAAGCTGGGCTTGCCGGTACTGCCCGAGCACTTCAGGCGGTGCTCGATATAGCGCTGCGTTTCTTCCTCGTCCAGCGGGCCGATATGGCAGGTTGCTGCCACACGCTGACGGAATTGCTCCATCTCGGGCCGCTGCAAGATACCGCGGAATTCGGGTTGCCCGACCAAAAAGGTTTGCAGCAGAGACTGATTGCCGAATTGAAAATTCGACAGCATGCGCAGCTCTTCAACCGCCCGCGCCGTCAGGTTCTGCGCCTCGTCCACGATCAGCAAGCAGCGCTTGCCGTGGCTGGCTTGATTGACGAAATAGGCCTCCAAGCTCATCAGCACTTCGGACTTAGGCAGATCCTTGACGCGCACGCCAAAGGCCGCACCGACCAGGCGCAAAGTGTCTTCCGCATCGACTTGCGTGGTGACCAGATTGCCGATCACCACATTGCTGCGATTCAGGCTGTCCAGCAAACCTCGCAGAAGCGTGGTCTTGCCGGCGCCGATTTCACCGGTGATGACGATGAAGCCGTCATTGCGCAAGACGCCGTAATCCAGGTAGGCCTTGGCCCGGCGATGCTGCTTGCTGCCGAAATAGAAGTTGGGATCAGGGCTGAGCTGGAACGGCTTGCTGCTGAGCCCATAAAAGGATTCATACATGGGCTAGAACTGGTGAACGAGTGTGGCAAAAACCGCGTTTTCACGGTAAGGCAGCAGCGAACTGTCGAAACGTGCAACCCGCCCGCCCAGCGAGACGCTAGAGCGCGGGTTCAGACGCATGGTCCAATTCGCAGTCACTGAACGCAAGGTGGTGCTCGAACTACTCACGGCATTCGCGTCACTTAGTGTTTCAGACTGTGTGTAGCTCACATTGGCGCTGGTCGTAGGCGTCAAATTGCGCGCCAGATTGATGCTGCCATTGCGCTGGACGATGTTGCCGGTTTGCCCACCCACGCCACCCGGGGGCACGCCGTTGCCCAGCTGCTTGGTGGTGGACTGCGTCGCCGATGCCGTCAAGGTCGTACGCAGCGCTTCGAATGAGAAAGACAGCCCTTGCGTGCGCACCAGGGTCGGGCCAGCATTCAGATAACTGTTTGCGGCCGCTGCATTAGCATTCAGACCGAGCTCAAGCAAGGTTTGGCGGACTTTGGCATCACGCTTGATCGGATCGGGCTCAATCGACGCATATTGGGTGAAGAGCAGATCGTAGTTCGTGTTTTGACCTGGCAAATTGCCACTTGTCTGAGTCGAAACGTTTTGCGAATCAGACACCCGCCAAACCGAGCGAGGCATGCGGTGTTCAAAGCTCAGCAGGTGCGAATTGCCGTAATCGTGGCTCTGCCAATCCGCCAGCAAGGTGGTCCGCGGCGTTGGCTGCCAATTGGCGCTGGCCCCGTAACTATTACCCCTTGTGGCGACGCCGAGCTGATAGTCAGAGCTCTCGCGCCCCGCATTGACCCGGAACAGCCAGTCAACATCAGGTTGATACCTCAAACCCAGTGAAACCAAGGCCGTGTTGTTGTCCACGCCAGACTTGAAGTGCGAGCGCTGCGTGTTGCCATTGATCCACCACCCCACTTGACCAAAGCTGGCACTGTCCAGGCGAAAGTTGCTGCCGACCACGGTGCTATCACTCACCGAAGTACCCTTGGCATTGGTTTCGGCATAAGTGCCGCGTAGCTCGTAGCTCGCCAAGCCGAACAAACGACCTCGCACAAAAGGCGAGAAATTGACGGTGGCAACCTCGGTGCTGTTCGGGTTGTTGAGCGACTGATCAACGCTTTGCTGACCAAAGGCCGAAGTGAGTTGCCGGCCAATCGTGGCGCGCCCGTCCACAAACAAGAAGTTATCAATCAACTCAGCCACGCCGCTGGCCGTCAGCGACTGTTGAGTCCTATCCTTCTGTTCGCTCTTGCCGTAGAACACGCCGCTGACAGCGTAGTCCAGCGAACCCTTCAACATCCCTGTCTTACTGGCCAGCGTCAAGCCAGGAGAAAGTACCGTGATCAAGGCCGCATCTTTGGCACCCGAGGACAAAGTATTGTTGTCGGTCCAGGTTTGGCTCAGCGTCACCCTCGGCGTGAGGGAGGTACCCGACCGCCCCACCGGCGCCGCCTCCTGCGCCTGAGCCTGCGCCGTGGCGAATGCAGCCAGGCAAGCCAACAGCGTGGAGGCCCGGCTGACGCGATGTAGCGACGGCGTGTGCAGAAGGCTCTTCACCGCGAGCGGCGAAGCGTCATGCCGATCAGCTCTTGCTTGATTCACTGGCATAACCGTAGCCGTAGCCGTAGCCGTATCCATAGCCATAGCCACCAATTGCGTTGGTGCTGGACTGGTTCAACAACATCATCTTCAGCGGGCAACTCTCGATCGCGGCAAGCGCTTGCATCACCGCGCTTTGTGGCGTCTTGCCCGCTTGCACCACCACCACGATCTGGCCCATATGCGAAGCCAGCACGCGCGATTCAGTCGTCAACAGCAGGGGCGGCGAGTCAAAGATGATGATTCGGTCCGGGTAGCGCTTGGCCATGTCGTCGAGCAAATGGCTCATCGCATCGCTGGCCAGCAACTCGGTCGCCCGGGGGTGGGGAGTGCCGCTAGGCAACAGGGTGAGCTTGTCGACATTTGTGCGCAGCATCACGCTGGCCATGTCAACAGAATCCTCCAGCACATCCAGCAAGCCCGGCCCCTGAGGCAGGCCCAACATACGCAAGACAGAAGGTCGGGCCACGTCAGCATCGACCAACATCACGGTGTTGTCCATTTCCGCCGCGATGCTCAGCGCCAGATTCAGCGAAGTGAAGCTCTTTCCCTCACCCGGCAAAGCGCTGGTCACCATGATCAGATTGGCGTGGTTCAGGGTCACAGCGCCCTTACCCATCGCGTTCTTGATCAGCGGCCGCTTAATCACACGGTACTGGTCCGCGAAATGGGAGCGTCCGGCATTGGGCGTCAAGAATCCCTGCTCCGCCAAGGCAGTGAAATCAAGGTCCACGCGTTTGCTGGCTGGGTGATGGGGCGTCTCAATTGGCGCACCCGCGGTACCGGGCACGGCCATCCCTACATCCGCACCAGCTTGTCCGGGCGCAGCTCCCGCCCCAATGGCCTGCACATCGTCCGGCATTGACACGCCGGCCTGGCGCAGTTGCTCGAGGCGTTGGGTGGCTTGCTCAATCAGGCTACTCATCTCAACCCACCTGCCGATTCATAAAAATTGCCATCACTGTCAGCCCGATCGCGAAAAGTACGAAAAAGCTCGCCGATGCAACGCTGAATCGGATCATGTCCATCCGGTGCCGACGCCTGTCCTCATCCGTGGTCAATCGGGTCACCACACCCAAGATAGGCAGATCCACCCGCGACCGAAGCTCATTGACATCGTGAAAAACGGGGCGCAATTGGCTGCTGACAAAAGCGGCAAACATGCCCAAACCCAGCGCCAAGACCATAGCCACAGCAAGCAGCAACAAACGGTTTGGCGCCACTGGCTTGGGTGAGACTCGCGGCGGGTCGATCAAGCGAAAGTCGGCCACACCCGATGCCACATCAAGCTCGCCCGAGATTGCAGCTGATTCGCGGCGTGACACCAAGTCTTCGTAGTTCTTCTTGTGAATCGCGTAATCTCGATTCAGCTGAGCGCCTTCGGCTTCCAACTGGGGTGCCGTCTTAACAGCAGCCATCGCTTGGGCGTAGCGGCTGGAATACTCATCCACCCGAGCCTTCATCGCCGCCACCTGCACCTCATAATTGGCCAGCAAGCGTCCCATTTCCTGGAACGCTAGGTTCGTATTGCCACCCGAGCCGACAGTTGGCGCGGCCAACGCGGCCTTGCGCAGTTCGGCAACCTCTTTCTTCTTTTGCGCCTCGAGTTCCTTCAGCGTCTTGCGAGCACTGACGATATCGGGGTGCTGCTCGGTGTAGCGCTGCAATAGCGCGTCGAGACTGCGGTTTTGAACATCGATCCGAGCATCAATCTCAGGCGTCGAAACAGCCGCCGCAGACTCCTGCAACGCGCTTTGCACCGCGCCGCCACCTGCCGAGCCCTTACGCTCTGCCTCAAGCTGCCCCTTAGCAGCATCGCGTGCATTCACAGCTTCGCGATAATCTAAGCGCGCACGCTCAAGCTGTGCACTGATTTCACCCAAGCGAGACGCGGAATCCTTGCCATCGCCCGACATGGTTTGAATATTGCGCAGGCGGAACTCCTTCAAGCGCGACTCCGCCTCCTCCAACTTCGCTTCATAACCCTTGATTTGCTCGTTGATGAAGGTCGTGGCAGTGGCCGTATCCTTGCGACTCGAACCCAGGCTCGACTCCAGAAAAATCGAAACAAAGGACTGCACCACCCGCTTGGCGCTTTCCTGATCGGTATCCCGATAAGCCAAGGTGTACAAATTATCCCGAGCCGTGCTTTGAATCGATAAATTTTTGGTCACCGTCTCAATCGTGGCCTCTTGCTGGCTCTTGGACTGGTTTTTAAGATCCAGATCAGCCATGCGGACCAGCTTCTCGACATTGGGTCGGCTGATCAAAGTGCGACTGAGCATCATCACCTGTTGCTCGACGTCGGGCTGCACCGCAAGCCCCGTCATCAAGGGCTTCAGGATTGACTGCGTATCCACGTAAATACGTGCACTCGCCTCATACCGATCAGGCAATATCAAAACAACAACGGCGCCAACTAACCCGGCAATCCAGGCCACCGCCAAACCGGTCCAGCGATGCTTCCACATCGACTTCACGACGGCCAGCAATTGAGCAATCAACAAATCCATTGAGGCGACTTTTCAAGTTCAAAGCGAGGAGATTCGCAATGTCGACGAATCGAAAGAACTAACCCTGGGTATCAACTAAGCCTGGCGAGCGCAGCACAGGCAAGCCAACTCAAAACAAGCTCTGCGGAATGATTAAAATATCACCTGGCCGCATTTCAACATTGGCCGACACATCACCGCGCTTGATCAGATCCTTCAATCTGACTGAATATTGCTTATTGCCTTCGCCAGAACGAACAATCGTCGCTTCATTGCCAGCAGCAAAATCGGTCAAACCACCCACTGCAATCATGACATCGAGGACCGTCATTTTCTGCTTGTACGGCAAGGCCTGGGGCTTAGACGCTTCGCCAACCACCCGAATCTGTTCGCTGTAAGGCCCAACAAAGCTCGTCACAATCACCGTCACCACCGGGTCGCGGACGTATTTACTGAGTTGCTGCTCGATATCCCTGGCGATTTCAGTGGAGTTTTTACCCTGCGCCGTCAACTCATCAATCAGCGGCGTGGATATTTTCCCGTCAGGCCGTACCGGGACACTCATCGACAATTCCGGATTACGCCAAACGATGATATTGAGTGAATCACCCGGACCAACAATGTAGCTATAACTTTCTGTGGATGCGGACACCGGAGCCGGCGGCAAACGCCCTGCAGTTGAAGCGCAGCCCGTCAAAAATGTCAGCGCGGTCAAAGCACCGCAGACCAACACGCGCTGGCAACCGCGCAGCCAGAAGATAGATTCAGTTTTTTTCAAGGCAATCCCCTCAACAAAATTCACAATCGAACCGGCCTACGCAATCACCGGATTGAACCACATCAACACCGCACTTAGCCCTGCAAGTTGTGTGGCGAGCACAACTCATCCGTGATTCAATGCCCAAATCAGGCCCGCATCCACCTTCAGGGCAAAGCCCGGTGAAAAATACCATCAAATCCACATGGCCGACCCGCACCACTAAACCCAGGTGAAGGCTCAATTTTGAAAATTGTATCGACCTGGTGAAATTATATTATCTGGATCGAAAACGGCTTTCAATTGACGAATAACCTTCCAGTAATCCGAATCGGCAGACACCACCTCCGGCATCATATCTACGCGCGCCCGATACACCTCCAAGCCCTGTGCCTTCACCTCCGCATGCAAGGCTCCAGCACACCGATGCGCCCGCTCAACAGCGGCCGGATCCGCGCGATCAAAAAGCAAATTCGTGACTGCCACCATTGAATTGTCAGTTTCGATATTGACGGTCACATACAAATCATGAGCGAACCCTGCCGCGATTTCGGTCATGCGCGCCACCAGCCTCGCCGCAAAGGCGCCATCCATCGGCAATGCCGGGCTGATAAACAACATTCCACAGTTTGATTCGGCCAAGCGTTCGGCCGGCAGATCAGACCGGCCAAAGCGCCACAGGAGATTGTCTATCGCAGCATCGGTCGGTATACCTGCAGCCAGACCATGCAAAGGCCGAATCGCTGATATCGCTGCCGCGTTTGCTTTAGCCCACGGTATGAACCGAAAACGATTCAACACCGCATAGCCCAGATCCAATTTGAAATCGTCAATGAACATGACACGAGCCACCTCGCCCATGCGCGAACGCACCTCATCCATCGCGGCTTTTACTTGCTTGGCTGTGCCAGCGATACCACCCAAGCTAGTCCATTGATCAGGCGCCACCAAAGCCAGAACCCGGTCCGCCTCACGCGTCAACTCCCCACCGGACAAGCCCCCTTGCGTCTCAAGATATTGAACGATCCCATACATCAAACTCGACCTAGTTCGCGCGCGATTACCAATATGAGTTACGCTGCCCATCACCTTTTCACGCTTCAATCCAGCCAAAAGGTCAATAAACCTCGGCAAGTCGCGCTCGTTCAAAAGTGCAAGCGAAACAGCCACCTGTTTGGCTGGGCGCGGCAACAGCTTGAAGCAGGCACTCGTCACAACACCAAAATTCCCCTGGAAGAACAAGCCATCAAGCATTGGACCCAGGCCAAAAGGATGGCAGTGCGCCAAGGGTGACGCGTCACCCAATCGACGAAAGCCCGTACTCAGAACTGTCCCAGCCCCCGTCACCAATTCCATGCCAAACAGATCATCGCGGCGGGGCCCCAAATAGCCTACCCCCCGATCAAGGGCATTGCCAACGATGCTGCTGTTTCGAGCCGATCCAGTGACGTTGAAAAATAGCCCAGGATGATGGCGCAGCAAGAAATCCGACAACTGACCTTGCGTAACCCCAGGCTCGATGACCGCAACAGGATTCGAGACTGAAATTTGATCCGCATTGAGGATACGGTCGAGCCCACTGAGATCCATCAACTCAATGTCCGAGCCAGCCTGAGGCATATGCCCATAGCCCCAATTGAGACCCGTCGAGGTGGGATGCAAGGCAATCTTGCGCCGCCGCGCCTCAAGGACAAGCGCTTGAACCTCCGCGACTGACTTGGGGCGATGCACCACGCCTGAAAAGGCGGCAGCACCGGTGACATCTTTCGCAAGAATTGATTGATCCGCATTCACTTTCAGCACTCCAGTCGCGTTGCCAAGCAAGTATCGATCCTTATCAGGATCTCATCCGCCTCAGGATTACACCACCACACCTCCGCAAGCAAACGTCGGAATTCTTTACAACAATACACCTGCCTCGTCAGGGCAAATTCGTAAGTGCTTGTTGAACAACACTTTTTTACACCTGGCACTAAACCTGCTTCAGTTGACGTGCTTCTTCTTTTTCAACCGGGGTACGCAAATGAAACTGAAACTGTCTTCCATCGCAGCAGTCGTCGCACTCGCTGCAACTACGCTGACCGCTAACGCTAGCGTCATCGGCATGGCTGATCTGACGATCGGTCTGCTGGCCATCCGTAATCTGGATACTGGCAAATTTGTGCTCGAAGACGATGTCAAAATCGTTGGTGGCACCCGCACCAGCAAGAGCAGCGCCTTCCTCAATGGCGTGAGCGCCAACGACTCTAAGTCGGCCGACGCTGTCGGCAATGCTGACGCACTGGGCCAATGCTTGGGCGCTTGCGGCGACGCAGCCCTCCTCGCAGCCTATGGCGGCAACCTGGTCAACAACAACGCTACGACGCACATCAACCTGCCCCAAGTGCCGGCCGTCACGTACGCTTTGGGCGACAGCCAAATTCTGGGTAGCGCCTTGCAAGGTGGTTCGGCTGGCCTGACACGGGCCAACGGCCAGATCAGCGGCCCAACCAATTTTGCCAATGCAAACGGCAACCTGATCAATGAAGTGTCGGTAGAGGCGGTCTTCACTGCTGTCTCCACGTTCAACGCCGATTTCTACGCGATCTACGACTCCTTCATGCGCACCTTCATCGATGCACAGCATTACGGCAATAACGGCAAGTCGTCGACCTCCGCTGGCATCAACTTCAATTTGACCGTGTTTGACGAGACCGATGGTGTTTGGCTGCAACTCGGCACCGGTCAAGACGGTGCCTGGCAGCCAAGCGGCATGAATGGCAGCATTTCTACCGCGACGGCAAACAATGGTTCGGCTAAGAAGGTCGAGAACAGCGGTGCGGTTGATTCGCTTGACGTTGTCCTGAAGGCAGGCCACTCCTACCAATTCACTGCTACTCAAAACAGCTCGGTGCAGATGAGCTCTATTCCTGAGCCAGCCAGCTTGGCCCTGGTTGGCTTGGCGCTGACCGCAGTTGGCTTCGCACGCCGCAGCAAGAACGCCAAGTAATTTGACTCGATTGAGCCTCAGTGGCTCAATCAAAAGGCCCCGCATTGCGGGGCCTTTTTTTTGCCAGTCGCTCTCAGTCGGGACGCGCCAACAGCTTCGCAACTAAATCAACAGGAATCGCGTAGCTGATGCCAGTCGGATGCGTCAAGGCCGACTCTCTCGATCCCTTGATCAGCACCATATTCAAAACGCCCACGACGGCACCAGTTTCCAGATCAAGCACCGGTCCGCCGCTATTGCCAGGATAGGCCGTCGCATCGAGTTGAAGAATATTGAAACTGCCCTCACGGAGCTTTCGAATCGACTTCTCGTTCAAAGCATGCGCAGCACTCTGCGGCAATGCAATCGGCGCAATCGAAGAAATAATCCCACGATGGGTTACCAAGGAAAATCCCAGTGCTCCGCCAACCGGGAAACCCAGAATAGCGATGGCCTTACCCTCTTGCGCCACTTGCTCCCCCGCCAACGGCAATGGGAGAAGCGCATCTCCAAGAACTTTGAGCAGCACCAGATCACGCTCACGATCAAGCTTGAGGACCTCGACCTCACGCAGCACCCACCGGCCAGATGAGCCCGTTGCCGATTGAACCACTAAGCGCCGCCCGCCGGCTAGCGCACCAGCCTCAGGCAAGACATGGCTATTCGTAATAACAAGATTCCCTCGCGCCGCGACAAAGCCAGTGCCACGAAACATAAAACGAGGACTATCGGTTTCCCCGAATGTACCAACCAATAGTACCGAGCTTCGTGCGCGCCTGATCAAGGCTGGCAGATCAAATTGGTCGCCAGCCTTGCTTGCGCTCAACTCATCCGCGACGCTGGAAACTGCAGGCGCAGAAAGCGCAGTCAACGCAACCAGTGCTGATCGCCGATTCAAATTATTGCTCGCCCAGTTCATGCCATCGAAAGGTCGGCTGATGTTTGGCCCATTTCGAGAGCCGTGACGCAAGCGCGCCAAACGTCGTCGGGCTCCTCCACACGGAAGCCATAAAACACGCCAGCATCCGTCACTTTGGAGCGCAATGCCACGGCCGTGATCTCAGATTTATCGGCACTACCCAAAACAATACTGGCATGCCCAGACATTTGCAGCGGCACGTCAATCCTGCACTCGGCCTGGAAGCCAGACAATGATATCTCTATGATATTCAAGACAAAATTCCTAGGAACACCATTTAACTCAAAATGTATTTGAGCGGGGCACCTAATGGAATAACGTTGATGACGCCGCAGGGGATGCGATTCAAGCGCAGTACCTGACAGCATTGGCAACACCCGACGATACTCGATCAAATCATAAATTGACCAGAGCAAGGACTTCTTGCGATCATCCATTGCCTCAAATACTTTGCTTTTTTCATTAAAAAAGTAATCAAGCAATGCCGGGGTCATGACCGGATCATTGGTGGTGAAATACCTTCTCTTTGGCAGCTTTATATTAGGCAGGCTTTGCAAGAAGAAATAGCGATGTAAGTTCTTTCTACTTGGCCGCCCCTTGTATCCAGCCTTAAATACTTCGGCGGCATGCTTCAAATCCAATGTCGCACCGACTGCTGGCGCACCATTTGCAAAGTCATACTGATCCACTACATTCGCTTGCAGGCGCTCAAAAAACAACAAAGCCTCGTACAGCTCGATTTTCTCTGGATTGACGGCGATAACCAAATGGCGCGTATCAAAGTATTCCGTGCAATATTGATGCATGAACTTCATCAACGGAAACAGAATTGCACCGCCGGTAGCCCGGAAGTCTGGATGAACTGCCAAGGCTGATATTTCTGCGATATTGCCGCCCTTCGCCCTTACCTGCTGAAGATCAAAGACTGACTGCAAGGGAAATCCAAACACCCCTTCTCGAATCATTGAGATGGTGCCAACCACCTTGCCGTCATACTTGGCACACAGGGTGGTTGTCGTCGGCAACGCGTGATAAATCGTGACACGCATGCCCGAAGGATCCGGCAACATAAATCCACTCGCGACATAAGCGCCATGCAAAAGCTTGAAGCAGTCCTCTAATTCCGCCTGGGTGTCCGCGATTTTCAATTCCAGCCGAGCGTCCGGCGACGGATCACACTCCACCATCTGACGATATATCTTGAAGCGCAAGTGGCTGGGCAACACCCCAAAAAGTCTCCTCAGGCCTTGATGGAATTTCTTTTTCAGGCTGGAACCGCGGATTTTTGTCATACATCGTCCCTACACATGATATTTCAAGCGTAAATCGCTGCCACTAAACCTATTGCTACCGAGAGTAGCAATAGTGAAGCCAAGCAAGGGCAACCTACACGGTATCAAAGGCCGGCAGACAACTTCTTGACCACATCCTGCGCCGGGAACTTGTCACCCAAATCAGCCAACCGTTTCAACTCTTCCTTCGCCTCGGCCTTCTTACCGGCATTGACATAGAAGGTTGCAAGATGCAGTCGGTGCAGATGGGCACCCGGCATCAAATTCACTGCCTGTTTTTGCACCTCGATGGCCTTATCCATTTGGCCCCTGCTCGCGTAAATATCAGCCAAAGTATCAAGCAAAGGCGCCTGATTTGGCTGCAATTTCACTGCCCGCTCAGCGTACTCCAAGGCCTCAGCCTTCTTCTCCCGATTCAAAAGCCATGCCACATTATTCAATGCGGACGCATTCTCAGGCTGCAATTTGAGTACGGCCCGGTATTGCTGCTCCGCTTGGTCATATTGCTTTGCCGTCAAGGCCACATCACCCAAGTAATAGATAAACGCAACATCTCCCGAGTTCTTCTGCAACCAGCGCGTGGCAAATGCGCTCCCCTCCGCAGCTTTACCACCAGCCAAAAAAGCGTAATGAAGTTTGATCGCGACGTCCGTACTCGGTTTCTTGTTCAGTGCGGCCTGGTAGGCAGCAGTTGCGACGGCCCAGTTCTTTTTCTCACTCTCAAACTCGCCTTCTAAAAGCTGTCCCACGGCATCATTGGGATGTTGAGCTTGAACGACCTTGATAACCTTGCGCGCCGCGTCAGTACGCCCACGCCCTTCCTCAATAGCAATCAACATTCGTTGGGCAGGCAAAAAACGCTCATCAATTGCCAAGGCACGATTTAAGTTCTGTACCGCGCCTGCCGGATCCTTCATGGATACATACAACTCCGCCAAGCGCATCAGTGGTTGAACCGAATTAGGCTGCAAGGCCATCCACTTATTTGCAGTGGAGACTGCCTGATTGGCTTCTCCGTTCAACTGTTCTACTTGCGAGAGCGCTGCCAACATATTTGGCTGGTCAGGTAGAGCAACGGCCCCATCACGGGCCAAAGCCAGGGCAGCCTTCAATTCCTTCCGGTCAATCAATTTACGAATCAGCAATAGGCGCGGGGCTGCCTCATTCGGGGAATCCTTGACCAACTTGGCAAGTGCCTCCTCTATCTCTACGGAAGGCTTGCCAGACAACGACTGAAGCTCAATGATGCTCAGTTGCGCCTGCAAATTCTTAGGTTCAAGGGCCAGAAGTGCCGTAAGTCTAGCGATGGCGGCATCAGGTTTCTTGTCGCCCTGATCAAGCGCAGCCAAGGTCGCCACAGCAGGATAGTACTTTGGGTCAATCTTGAGGGCACGCTCAAATGCTGCACGCGCCGCCACCTTATCCCCTCGCATGAGTTCCATGCGGCCGCGAAGATTATCGGCAGTGGGACGATCCGGCTGCTTCTTCGCGATCGTCTCAAGCGCACGGCCTGCAGAGTCCCACTGCTTAAGATTCAAATAGGAACTAAATAAAGCCAAATCAGCAGTTATTTCCTTGTCGGAACTCGAAATAGCCTTCAACTCGTCAAAGCCACTTTCGCCGCCTTTTGACACCTTGGCCAAGGCCAGCGCAGTGCGACTTCTAATGTCTTTCGGATTGTTTTTGACTGCCTTTGAAAAGTAATTCTGAGCAGCCGCTGAGTCACCCTGCTGCAGATACGCTTCTGCCGCTAAGGAGTAAGCATTTGAATTGACTGAATCATTGGTCAGAAGTGGCTGCAAAATATTGAGCGCCTTGGCCGGTTCACCATTTCGAATATAAATTTGGCCGAGCATGAGTCGACTCGGCGCCTGCATCGACTCAGGCGCGCCCTTGACAAATTTCTTCAGGTGAGATTCAGCCTGGATAAGAGAGTTCCTGCGGAATTCGACGACCCCCGCCAACTGCATTGTCCTGAGACTATCTGGAGCCACCTTCAAAAGATACTGCGCCTGTTCTTGCGCAGTCTTCAAGTCCCCGGTTTCCAATGCGATCATGCCTTGGAAGAATCTCGTCTGCGGATGGTCTGGAAATATCTTCGCTAAGTCAGCGACATCCTTTTTTGCCGCTTCAATATCCTTCTTACTAAATTCTGTCCAAATGATGGCAACGTAGGAGAGCAGATTTTTCTTGTCAATCTTGATAGCCTGCCGATAGGCTGCCAATGCGGCTTCCGAAGATGCGCCGCTTTCCAGCATAGCGTCACCCTTCAACTGCCATGCATCTGCATTTTTTGGCGCAAGGCCAATTACTTCATCAAGCACCGCCATTGCGGCAGGAAAGTCGCGCTGGTGAATATACATTCGAGCTTGTAGCAACTGCGCAGAGACATTTTTGGGATCAGCAGAAAAAGCCTCCTGCAGCGCGCTCTTGGCCTCATCCCCTTTGCCTTGCTGCGCAAAGGCTAGCGCAACAGTCGCCTTCAACTCCGCAGTGGCAGCCGGACTCGCCAATTTGGATTTGGCAAAGCGAACCAACAAAGGTTCAAACTTTCCTTGAGCCAGCAAGCTTTTCGCCAAATGCGGGGCGACTTCTTCTGCGGAGTAACCTAGCTCTAGCGCCTTAATCAGCTCAACTTCAGCTCCAACCGCATCTCCGGTTTCAAGCAGCAGTTTGCCGAGCAAATAGCGAGCCTCAGGATTCGCCGGTTGTTTCTGCAAGGAATTCTTCAACTGGATGACTGCAGCACTTGACTCATTTTTTGAAATGTGCTCTTTGGCCGATTTCAACATGCTTTCGGCCGACCCTCCAGAACAAGCCGAAAGCGCAACCATCAAGCTCAGCAACAATGGCGTCACGGCATGGCTCTTGAAATTCATGCGAATCATCCTGGTTAAGCAATCAAGTGATATTCAGTTTAGTCATCAAGTCGTATAAAGTGGGGCGACTTACCCCCAGCATTAACGCCGCCTTACCAATGTTGCCATTGGAACGCGCCAAGGCATTGACCACAGCCTCGCGCTCAGCAGCTTCGCGCACCGCCTTGAGGCTAGGGAAGCCGTCTCCGGACTCAAGATCTGGCATTTCGACAGGCAGGTCAATATCTTGCATGGTGACCCGGTCGCCGTCAGCCATGATGGAGGCTCTTTTCACCACATTTTGCAGTTCCCGAACATTTCCGGGCCACTGATGCAATTCAATGGCCCGTACGGCTTCTTCAGAAAAGCTCATAGCAGCACGGCGTCGGTCTGCTGAGTATTTCTTCAAAAAGACATTTGCGAGCAACACGGCATCGCCGCAACGCTCTCGCAACGGTGGAATCTCCAGCACGATTTCGGCCAAGCGATAGTACAAGTCTTCCCGAAACTTGCCTTCGCTGATCAAATTCCTCAAATTCTGATGCGTCGCCCCAACCACCCGAACGTCAATCGGTATCTCCTGACGCCCGCCGACACGCTCAATGCTTCGCTCTTGCAAGAAGCGCAGCAATTTAGCCTGCAACGCCATTGGTAAATCACCAATTTCATCCAGCATCAAAGTGCCACCGTTGGCGGTTTCTATCTTGCCAACGGTAGTTTTTGACGCGCCAGTAAAGGCGCCCTTCTCGTAGCCGAAGAGTTCGCTTTCCAATAAGTTTTCTGGAATCGCCGCGCAATTGATGGCAACGAAACGACCTTTTCGTTTCGAAGTCTCATGCAGCCCCTGAGCCAGCAACTCTTTGCCGGTGCCACTTTCACCAAGCAACAACACAGTCGCGTCGCTGCTCGCAACCTTTTCCAAGGTTCTGCAAATGCGCAGCATGCCAGAGTCACGGGTGACCAAGCCGCTTAGCGCTTCGGTCTGCTGGGCAGCCTGCAAACGCCGATTTTCCTGCTGTAACTCATACAAACGATAAGCCCGTTCCACTGTCAAACTAAGAACTTCAGGTTCGACGGGCTTCGCTAGAAAATCGTACGCGCCGATCCGAATGGCACGCAAGGCATTTTCTTGATCATTTTGCCCAGTCAAGACAATGACTTTTACGGCTGGATCAATCTCCAGTAGCTTCTCTAAACAACGAAAGCCCTCAGAGACTGAATCGCGGTCTGGCGGCAAACCCAGGTCCATCGTGACCACCGACGGGGAATAGCGTCGAAATTGCAACACTGCAGACGCAACATCGTCCGCAACAACTGATTCATAGCGATCTAGAGACCACTTCAATTGTTTTTGGAGGGCCAGATCATCTTCTACGATCAACAACGGGGCCAAAAGGCGATCAGAACTCATTGATGCAGGGGCTCAGAATGGTCAGACACTACTGAAGTATGGAAAAGTGGCAGCAAAATAGTTACCACCGTCCCATGCTCTATTTTGCTTTCGACTGAGATTTTGCCTCCCAGCTCCTGCAAATACTGATAGCTTTCATAGGCGCCAATGCCCATACCTGACTCTTTTGTCGACTGGAAAGGCTTGAAAAGGCGATTTTGAATGAAATCTTCAGTCATGCCACAACCATCGTCGGTAATCTTTACACAGGCTTGGCTTCCAGAGCGTTCCAATACCGCGACAACCCGGCCACCCCGTGATGTGGCATCTAGGGCATTTTGCACCACGTGACCGAGGACCCGCTCAATTCGATCATCATGCCCTCGGGTACTGACGCCAGTATCCAACTGCAGTTCGAGTTTTCTTCCTTTTGCAGCTGTAGTATTGGCCAAGCGCTTTAAGATCTGCGCAAGATCAACCCCGCTAACGACACCGTGCGGTTTTTCCCCCTCGCGCAGCTGAAGCATCAGTTGACGCATCTTCGTCAATGAATTTTCTACGGTATCGAGCATATCTTGTTGGAACTCTGGGTTGTCGCGCAAGCGCTGAGCATTCTTCAACATTAAAGAAAGCTGAGTCACGATGTTTTTAAGATCATGGACGACAAACGCAGACATTCGGTTGAAAGAATCGAACTTCTTTGATTCCAGCAACGCTTCGGAAGCCAGCATTTGAGCCAGATAGCTGGACGCTTGTCGACTGGCAGTTTTCAACAGATCTCGAACTTCCCAGTTAATTTCAATGCTGGCGCGCGAATGCCCAAGGATCACAAAACCAAACAATTCATCACCAACCAAAAGGGGAATGAACAACCAGTATTTCGTGTCTGAGAGCAACCAAGCTGGCACGTGTACATCCCGGTACTGCGCCGGCTTGGTGCGAACGTCGTCGAGGTCAAGGATCCACGCTTGTTGGCGCAAAAACTCACTGAACTGCGAATTTGTAGGCTCAAGGTTTGCATCGGCCGGCAAATTCCAGCAGGCAGTTTGATTCAGTATTCGGTCTGAGCTGCGTTGCAGCCATAGCGATCCAGCAGGGCTCTCCACCAAATTCGCCAACGCCCGGACGACCACGATGCCCATGCCTTGCGATGCATCGCCTGAAGATAGCGTCGCCGTAAAGCGCAGCCACTCTTCGCGGTAGTCATATCGGTAATTGAAGAAATTCTTGCTGATATAGACTTTTAGCCTAGATCGCATCGATCCTGACAGCACCAGCGCGGCAAGTGCCAGCAAGGCACCCGAAACCAGGGCCAGTTGCAAGGCGCGACCCCACTCACCGCCGGTAAAGCGAACGTAGTATCCAATGGCCGAAACAAGCAGCAAATAGCTCCCCACAAGCAAAAGGCTTGCCGAATGGAATACTGCCGCACGGGAAACATGAAGCTTCTCGAGCCAATTGACATGACGCCGCGATGCGACGAAGAGCACGGGAACGGCGCAGGCATGAACAGCCGACCTGACCACCAAAGCATCGCCGTCAAATTGACGAAAGAGGGCTGCTTGAGAATAGGTAAAAAGGTCAAAAGCAAAGATGGTGCCCAAGCCCAGGCAAACCGGCTTGACATTCCAACGCGAATCTTCGGTGGCATTACGTAGTAATTGCTCCACCAAAAGCAGGCCCAACACGGCCTGAGCCAAGAGCGCAAACGCTGAATAGCGCGCCAGATCGCTTCCTAGTTTCTCGTCTGCCCCTCGAGCGATGAGCAAGACCAGGCCAAATCCAAGGCTAGCAAGAACAAATGGCAAGAACTGAGAAACTGACCCGTTCAGTTTTTTTTCGGCATTTGGCCGAAGCAGTAGCAACAGGAAGCCAAACCAGAGGCCATAGCGCAGCCAATCCGCAAATGGAATCACCAGTAGCACTAAGGTGTTCTGGCCAACCTGCCATTTCCCTAGCAGATTGAAACCTGCCCAAATGCCGCTGCACAAGAGTGCCGACATAAAGGTCAGAGAAACTGGATTGACCTGAGCCGTTCGGGTCAACCAAAGCCGGCGCCCGAAATACAGAGCGAATGCAGCATACGCCAGCATCGCCAAGCCATCGCCAATCAATGCAAGATCCACTAAGCCACTAAGCATGCGTGATTGGAACATGCGGTCGGGCCCGCCAGAGCTCCTGGTATTGTTACCAGGAAAAAATCTTGACGATTAGCGGGCACCTTTACCCGTCAGCACCACGGCGACGGTTTCAAGCATGATCAGCATGTCGAGGAACATGGTGTGGTTCTTGACGTAATAGAGGTCGTACTGCAGTTTTTCAACCGAGTCTTCGACCGTGGATCCATATTCATAGCGCACCTGCGCCCATCCGGTCACGCCAGGCTTGACGCTCTGACGCACTGCAAAATATGGAATCTTGTTGATCAACTCGTCAACAAAGTACTGGCGCTCCGGGCGAGGGCCGACCATGCTCATATCGCCTTGCAAGACGTTGATCAATTGCGGCAGCTCATCGATACGCACCTTGCGGATGAAACGACCAACCTTGGTCACCCGGTCATCATTCAGCGTCGCCCAACGGGGCTTGCCGTCCTTTTCAGCGTCTGTGCGCATGCTGCGGAACTTGATGACCTTGAATGGCTTGCCATTCAAGCCCACACGTTCTTGGCGGTAGAAAACTGGGCCGGTGGACTCCAGCTTGATAAAAACCGCGGTCACCAGCATGACCGGCAGGGCGGCGATAAAAATGAGCGAAGCAGAGACAACGTCGAACACGCGCTTGATGGCGGTGCGCACCACACCTTGATTGAAGCCATCGCCGAAAATCAGCCAGCCTGCATTGACGTGGCTAATCTTGATTTGCGCCAGAGTCTTCTCGAAGTGCGTCGCAATATCAACAACGCGAATGCCGTACAACTTGCAGTCAAGCAGTTGGCGCAGAGGCATGCTGCCGCCACGACGCTCAGACAAAGCCACCACGATTTCGTTGACATTAAGGCGGCGAGCGGTATCCGTCAGGGTGCCTTGCATCTGGATGATCTGATCCTCGGCGATGCATGAAGTCTCTTCGTTGGGGCCAGGGAGATAGCCAACGATCTGAGCCTGGGGGTCAGATGCCTTCAGCGTGGCACCTACCGACTTTGCCGGCGCACCGCAACCAAAAATCAGGATACGGCTACGCGATTGCGTCGCGGAGTGCGCAGCGTACACCCGGTGCACCATCACAGCAGCCACGGCGACCATGGCGCCCAGGGTAATCAGCTCGCGGTGCCCTGTGTTTGTCGGCAGGAAACTGAAAATGGCGTAGGCAAGTGGCAAGCCGAACATCAAGCCCAGCAGCGCACGGGCACAGGACTCAGTAATCGAGCGATTGTGGACATGCTGGTAAAGGCCACTCGCCGAATTGATGATGAACATGCAGCCCGCGAGGGACAAGCCATGTGAAGCCACAAAGGGGATTGCAGAAGCTACAGCTTCACCTTGACTGAGCACCACCGCCACGACAGCGAACAGAATCAATCCCAAGTCGAAAAGGACATGAAGCAGAGTCTGCCTGTGCAGGTAGTGACTGAAAATCCGGACCATGTCATTCCCCTAAGAATTCCAACTGCACCCGATTCGTTGGTGCTTCAAATATGTCAAATCGACGACCGTTACATGACGCATCGACAGGCCAATTGAAGCCGCCTTACGAACCCAAATCTAGCCAAATCTTGCGCTGAGACTTTGCTGAATTTGCGAGGTGATCATGCCTGCACAAGCCGCCATTGAAAGCCCCCCGTTTGAAGGGGGCGGCTGAGTAGCATTTCTCACTTCGCTGGCAATAAAAAGCCTTCGCATGCCCGCCTGCGCAATCGTGGTGGAGTAGATCGCAGGAATTGCCCTTTCGTGGTGGTCAACTTGGGCGCGAGCGTGCGTATTGCACAGGCCCGCAGGGCTTCTCGGAAGGAGGGGCAAATTGGACACAGTCCGGCAAGCGGAAAGGTAAAAAAGACCAACACGCAAATCAGTTGCTCAGCAAACTGAGCAAGCCCGCTTCATCAAGAATGCTGAGGCCAAGCTCCTGCGCCTTGACGAGTTTGCTCCCCGCTTCTGTGCCGGCAACGACAAAGTCAGTCTTTTTGGAGACCGACCCACTGACCTTGCCGCCGGCAGCTTCAATCAGGTCCTTGGCCGCGTCCCGCGACAAAGTCGGCAAAGTGCCGGTCAGCACCAAGGTTTTGCCCAGCAAGGGCTTGGGGCCCTGATCGGCCGCCGCGCCCTGCCCTTCGGGCCATTGCACACCAGCGGCCCGCAGTTGCTCCACCACTTCACGGTTGTGCGGCTGGGCAAAGAAGTGATGGATGCTTTGGGCCACGATGGGGCCGACATCTCGGACCTCCAGCAGTTGCTCGACGCTGGCGGACATCAAGGCATCGAGCGAGCCGAACTGACGCGCCAAATCCTTGGCCGTGGCCTCCCCGACTTGGCGGATCCCGAGCGCAAACAAAAAACGCGCCAAGGTGGTTTGCTTGCTCTTTTCCAGCGAGTCCAGCAAATTCAAGGCGCTGCGGTCCGCCATCCGAGCCAGTGCAGATAGCTTGCCCACGCCGAGTTTGTAGAGGCCAGGCAGGCTGTTGACGATGCCTTCATCAACCAACTGCTCCACCAATTTATCGCCCAGGCCCTCAATATCCATGGCGCGACGGCCGGCAAAGTGCAGCATCGCCTGCTTGCGTTGGGCCGGGCAAAAGATGCCGCCGCTGCAGCGGTAGTCCATGCCGCCACGCTCGCGCAGCACCTCGCTGCCGCATACCGGGCAAGCGCGCGGAATCCGAAAGTTAGGCACATAGCTGGCGCGCGTTCCGGGCATACGACCCACCACCTCGGGAATCACATCACCGGCGCGCCGCACAATCACCTGATCCCCCACCCGCACGCCTTTGCGGCGCAGTTCGAAGACGTTGTGTAAGGTGGCGTTGGACACCGTGGTACCGCCCACAAACACCGGCTCCAGCTTGGCCACCGGCGTGAGCTTGCCGGTGCGGCCGACCTGGATCTCGATGTCGTTCAATTGCGTGATCTGTTCTTGCGCCGGATATTTGTGGGCCACCGCCCAGCGCGGCTCGCGGGTCACAAAGCCAAGGCGCTGCTGCAAGGCCAGGCTATTGACCTTGTAGACGATGCCATCGATGTCAAACGCAAGGCTGTCGCGCTTGGCGCCCATGGTTTGGTGAAAAGCCACCAAGCCTGCCGCCCCCTGCACCACCGCGCGGTCCGCACAAACGGGTAGACCCATGGCAGCCAAAGCGTCCAACATGGCGCTGTGCGTTGCAGGCAAGTCCCAACCCTTGACCTCGCCCAGCCCATAGGCAAAAAAGCTCAAGGGGCGCTGCGCAGCCAAGGCGGGATCGAGTTGGCGCACCGCACCGGCAGCGGTATTGCGCGGGTTAACGAAGGTCTTCTCGCCGGCCTGGCGCTGCCGCTCGTTCAGGGCCTCGAAATCATCGCGGCGCATGAACACCTCGCCGCGCACCTCGATCACCGGCGCATCCACCGATTTGAGCCGCAAGGGAATCTGTCCGATGGTTTTGATGTTCTGCGTGACATCTTCGCCGGTCTCGCCGTCGCCACGGGTGGCCGCTTGCTTGAGCACGCCGAACTCATAGCGCAGATTGATGGCCAGCCCATCGAATTTCAACTCAGCGGCGTACTCCACGCCTGGCGCCGCCTCGTCCAGCTCCAGCTGCTTGCGCACCCGCTGGTCAAAGCCATGGGCCCCACTGGCCTCGGTATCGGTTTCGGTGCGGATGCTGAGCATGGGTACCGCATGCCGAACCGGGGCGAAACCATCCAATACTTTGCCGATGATGCGCTGAGTCGGGGAGTCCGGCGTCAGCACTTCGGGGTGATCTCGCTCCAAGGCCTGCAAGGCTTGAAACAGGCGGTCGTACTCGGCATCCGGCAGGCTGGGCTGGTCCAGCACGTAGTACAGATGAGCGTGGTGATTCAAGACCTCGCGCAAGCTGGCGGCTTGTTCGGCGGGCGAGGCAGACGGGGTGGAACTTGAAGGGGGAGGGCTAGGCAACTGACTCATAGCCGGATTGTCATTCAAGCCGGCGCGCTGCCAGCGAATGACGGGCCAATGTCACCGAAGCAAAGGATGCAAATCAGGCAAGGCGCAACTCAAATCAAGGCCCGTCGCGGCTCAAGCGCCCGCGCCATCATCCCGAACTGGCACGCGCGCGATCATCACCTGGTCGACCCGGTGGCTGTCCACGTCCACCACTTCGAAGCACCAGCCCTCCCACACCACTTGATCGGTGCGCTTAGGGATGCGGCGCAGCATCACCATCAGGAAGCCGGCCAGGGTGTCGTACTGGCCCGCATGGGGCCAAGCCTCCAACTCCAAAGCGCGCTGCACTTCGGGGATGGGCGTGATGCCGTCGGCAAGGAAGGAGCCATCGTCACGACGCACGATTTGCTGTTCCTCGTCATGCGAGGCAACCAAATTGCCCATCACCGTGCTCATCACATCGTTCAGCGTGATGATGCCCACCACCAAGCTGTACTCGTTGACGATGACGGCAAAGTCCTCATGCGCCTGGCGGAACTGACCCAGCGCCTCTGACAGGGTCAGGCGGTCCGGAATGATCAAGACCTTTTTCAACAGGCCGGCCGACTGGCTGCTGCGCAGATTGATGGCTTCCTCACGCAACACGCGCTGGAACAGATCGGTGGAATCCACATAGCCCATCACCTGATCGATCTCGCCGTCGCAGACCAGATAGGTGGAATGCGGGGCCTCGGCAATGCGGTTACGGATCAGGGTGTCATCGTCATCCAGCGAGAAGAACACCACATGCTCGCGGGTCGTCATGGCACTCTCAACCCGACGGGTATCCAACTCGAACACGTTCTCAATCATCTGCTGCTCGGCATCGGCCACCACACCCGCCAGATTGCCAGCTTCAGCCAAGGCCAAGATGTCGGCATGAGTAATGCTGTCATCGCGCGCAGCGGGCAGACCCAACAAACGAATCAAGACCTCACTCAGCTGGCTGAAAGCCCAGGACAAGGGCTTGAGCAAGGTGCACAACACCAGCATCGGCCCGATCAAAGCCAGCGCCACCCGCTCCGGCTCATTCATGGCCAGCCGCTTGGGCACCAGATCGGCCAAAACGATGAAGAGCGAGGTGATGCTGATGAAGGACAGCGCGAAGCCCAAGCTCTGCGCCTGATCCGCATCCAGCACCAGTTGCAGCGCAGCCGCGAAATGCGGCGTCAAAGCGCCCTCACCCACGATACCGCCCAGAATGGCCACGGTGTTGACGCCCATCTGCACCACGGTGAAGTAGTGGCCCGGTTGCGCCTGCACTTCCAGCACCCGCTCCGCACGCGCATCGCCTTCGTCGGCGAGTTGGCGCAGCTTGAGTCGACGTGAGGCTGCTACCGACAGCTCCGCCATCGAAAAAAAGGCGCTGCCAGCGATCAGCAAGGCGATGAACAGAAAACTTAGGCTCAAGTGGCTCCCTCCGTTAGTCCCAGGTGAGAGTGTAGCGAGCGCCTCAGCAACTGCCGCCAAAGAACCGAGCCGATTGCCCTAGCGACTCAAGCTCAAGGTCAGCCTCAATCAGCTGAACATGCGTCGCGCGGCCAACGAGCCGGCAGCCAGGTCGCGCGAACCCAAGGCCTTGTAAAGCGTGTTGAGTTCTTGCCCGATCGAGGCGAAGGCATGCAGATTGAGAATCTGCCCGCGGTCGTCGCACACGTCCGCATCGATGTCTCGCGCCAAGCCACGCGCGGCCTCTTGCCAGGAGGCAAATGGCTCCAGCGCCTCTGGGGTTTGCGGCACATCCAGGGCCAAAGCCAGCTCGCGCAGCGAGGATTGCTGCGGGTTCTCGGCCAGCGCGGCCTGTGCATCAAAGCTCAGTGTCAGGATGGGCGGTGCGCCCTCCTCGGCCGAGGCCATCACCAAGCGGCCCGGCATCGCGCCCGGCACAAAGCCATGGCGCAGCGCCATTTGCTGCACATAACCCAAAGTCCAGGCGGCATTGCGGGCCCGCAGCACCACGGCCAACTGTGCGTCATGTTCGCTAGCGAAATGGTCCAACTCGCGGGCGCGTGCCACCACATCCAGCATGTCGGGGAATTGCACAAAGGCGCCCACGCCGTCGGCAAAGCCCTGCACCTTCTGCACGAACTCCGAGTATTCAATCTCGTTCATCGCACCGCTGCGATTGGCCATTTGCACACCGGCCTGAAACTCGCCGTAGCGCTGACCGGGCATGGGCAGCTCCCACTCGCCGCTCTCGGCATTGAGCCCTTCGATGTGGAAGGGCTTGGTGCCGGCGCGGCGGCTGCCGGGCAGATGCGACAAGGCCATCTCGCCACTGATCGGCGCTTCCAGGGTCAGGGTGGCAATGGCGTCAATCAAGGCATCAATGCGGGCCGAGGGCTTGCGGCTGGGCCGCGCCACTACCGGCAGGCTGTCGTCGCAGACCTGCGCCTGCCCGTCCACCTGCGGCTCAGCGCTGTCGCCGGTGAGCGGGTTCAAGCCGGGCTCAAGCCGCTGGCCGTCCATCAAGGGTTCGAGTTGTTCGGCACGGCGCGGCCCGGCCTTGCGGGCGCTCCAGGCGCCATGCGCCACAACGGCGGCCAAAATCAAGCCACCCAGAATGGCCAACATGGTGGTCAAGCTCATGCCACCTCCGCCATGGCCAAGGCCTTGTCCATGTCCACCGCCACGATGCGCGACACCCCCTGCTCCTGCATCGTCACCCCAATCAATTGTTCAGCCATTTCCATTGCAATCTTGTTATGTGAGATGAAGAGGAACTGCGTGCCACTGCTCATCTCGGCCACCAGCTTGGCATAACGCTCGGTATTGGCGTCATCCAAAGGCGCGTCCACCTCGTCCAGCAAGCAAAACGGTGCTGGGTTGAGCTGGAAAATGGCGAACACCAAGGCGATGGCCGTCAGCGCCTTCTCGCCGCCCGAGAGCAGGTGAATCGTGCTGTTCTTCTTGCCCGGTGGCTGCGCCATCACCTGAATGCCGGCATCCAGAATTTCCTCGCCGGTCATCACCAGCTTGGCCTGGCCGCCGCCGAACAGCGTCGGGAACATGCGGCCAAAGTGCATATTGACCTGATCGAAGGTGGCGCCCAGCAAGTCGCGTGTTTCCAGGTCGATCTTGTGGATGGCGTCTTCCAGCGTCTTCATGGCCGATTGCAAATCGGCGCATTGCGAATCCAGGAAGGTCTTGCGCTCGCGCGCCGCCGTCAATTCGTCCAGCGCCGCCAGATTGACCGCGCCCAGGGCCGCCACCTCACGGTTGATGCGGTCGATCTCGCCTTGCAGGCCGTAGAGCTTGACCTGCCCCGCTTCCACGGTCTTGGCCAACTCGTCCAGGTCCACCGCGGCCGCGCTGAGTTGCTCCAGATACTGCGCGCCGCCCAGTTGCGCCGCCTGCTCTTCCAGCTGCAGCTTGGTGATGCGCTCGCGCAAGGGATCCAAGCTGCGCTCAAACGTCAGGCGCTGTTCATCGGCCTTGCGCAAGCGCAGGCTCAAGTCGTCATAGCCGCTGCGCACAGCGGCCAGCGCGTGTTCACGCTCCATCTTCAGGGCCAGGGCGTCTTGCAAACCGGCTTGTGCGGCGGCGTCATTGAGTGTGCCCAGCTCGCGCTGCAAGCTCTCAATCGACTGCGCATTGGTCTGCTGCTGCTGCACGGCCGTTTCAATCGAGCGCTGCAACTCGCCGCGCCGCGAGGCCAAAGCGCGGGCGCTGTACTGCGCCTCCTGCGCGCGGCGCTCCAGGGCGCGCAATTGCTCGCGCGCCTCGGACAGCTTGCGCTCGGCGGCAATCACCCCGTCGTCCAGCTCGGCATGGCGCTCCTGGGTGTTGGCCAGTTGCAGATCGAGTTCTTCAAAGCGGGCTTCGCCAGTCATACGGCGTTCCTGCAGCTCCTCGTTTTGCGCGTCGATCTCAAACAGCTCGTCTTCCAGCTGCGTGCGGCGGCTGCTGGCGGCTTCGGCTTGCTGCGACAGGCGCAACAACTCCACTTGCAGCTGATGGGCGCGGCTTTGCGCCTCACCGGCTTCGCGGCGCAGGTTGAGCAGGCGCTGCGAGCCTTCGGTGTAAGCAGCCTCGGCGCGCACCAGAGCGCTCTTGGCGTCTTCCGCGATCAGGGATTGCGCGCGCAGGTCCACCACCAACTGCTCAATTTCCTGGGCACGCGCCAGCATGCCGGCTTGCTCGGTATCAGGGGCGTAAAAGCTCACCGCGAACTGGCTCACCGCGTGGCCGCCGGCCGTCATGATCAACTCACCATGGGTCAGTTGGGCGCGCGCGGCCAAGGCCTCGTCCATAGACGCAGCCGTGTAGACGCCCTCCAGCCAGTCATTCAGCAAAGCCTTCAGGCCGGCGTCTTGCAAGCGCAGCAAATCACTCAGGCGCGGCAGCGTTTCATGCGTGTTGGCAATGAAGTTATTCGGTGGCGAATAGAAGGCCAGGCGAGCCGGCGGGGCATCGCTGGCGAAGGCGCGCACCGTTTCCAGCCTGCCCACTTCCAGTGCACCCAGGCGCTCGCGCAGCGCCGCTTCCAGCGCGTTTTCCCAGCCGGCTTCGATGTGCAGCTTGGTCCATAAGCCGGGCAATCCGTCCAGGCCATGCTTGGCCAACCAGGGCTTGAGCTTGCCTTCGGTCTGAACTTTTTCCTGCAGCGCACGCAAAGCATCCAGGCGCGCCGACAAATCACCTTGCCGACCTTGCTGGGCATTCGCGTCCTGCTGGGCCTGGCGGCGCGCTTCGTCGAGCGCCGGCACCTGTTCCTGCAATTCCTGCAGGCGCGCATCGGCAACATCGCGGCTCTCATCGGCCGCGGCACTTTGCTGCTTCAGCTCGTCCAAACGCGCGGCGTCCGGAGCGACCAGAGCTTGGCGCTCGGTTGCGAGGCGCTCACGGCGAGTGCGCAGCTGGCGGCTTTGCTCGTCGATGCTGCGACTCTCAGCGGCCAGCACCTGGATCTGCTGCTGCACTTGCACCACGGCGCTGCGCTGCTCATTGGCCTTGGCTTGCGCGGCGCGCACCGCGTCTTCCGCATTGGGCAGATTGGCTTGCTGCTCTTCGGCCTGGGCGGCCAGGATCTCGCTTTGTTCCTCGGCGCCTGCGATCTGTTCGGCAATGTTTTCCAGCTCGTCCTGCGCCTGCTGCGAACGCTCCAGCCACTGGCCGTTCTGCGTTTGCAATTCAAGCAAGCGGGCTTCAACGCGCTGGCGCCCCTCCACCACATAGCGGATGCGTTCTTCCAAGCGGCTGACTTCCAGCTGCGCCTCAGCAAAGCGGCCTTGCGAGGCGTGCAGCTCATCGCCGGCGGCGTAATGGGCTTGGCGCACTTCTTCAAGCTCGGCCTCCACATGGCGCAACTCGGCCATGCGGGACTCCAGCGCGTTGACTGCCTCGGAGTGTTCGGCCTTGACCCGCGTCTGCTCGGAGGTGGCATCCCGATGCTTGAGGAACCACAGCTGATGCAGCTTGAGCGTGCCGCTGTCTTGCAGGCTGCGGTAAGTGGCGGCCACCTCGGCTTGCTTTTCCAGCTTCTCGAGGTTGTTGTTCAGCTCGCGCAGGATATCGTCCACGCGGGTGAGGTTTTCGCGCGTGTCCTTGAGTCGGTTCTCGGTCTCGCGGCGGCGCTCTTTGTACTTGGAGACGCCGGCGGCTTCCTCCAAAAACATGCGCATCTCTTCGGGCTTGCTCTCGATGATGCGGCTGATGGTGCCCTGGCCGATGATGGCGTAGGCGCGCGGCCCCAGGCCCGTGCCCAGGAACACATCCTGCACATCACGGCGGCGCACCGGCTGGTTGTTGATGAAGTAGCTGCTGGTGCCGTCGCGGGTCAGCAAGCGCTTGACGGCGATTTCAGCGAACTGGTTCCACTGCCCGCCGGCGCGGCCGTCTTCGTTGGCGAACACCAGCTCCACGCTGGCGCGGCTGGCCGGTTTGCGATTGCCCGAGCCGTTGAAGATCACGTCCTGCATGGACTCGCCGCGCAACTCCGAGGCCTTGCTCTCGCCCAAGACCCAGCGCACCGCATCCATGATGTTGGATTTGCCGCAGCCGTTGGGGCCCACCACGCCCACCAATTGCCCAGGCAACTGGAACACCGTCGGATCGGCAAAGGACTTAAAGCCCGAAAGCTTGATCGAGTTCAGACGCATGCTTGCTTGGCACCCTCGCGGTGGCGCACCACCGAATAACCGCTAAACCATTGATTTATCTAAAAAAAAGCGCCTTCACTCGGCGCCTCGACGGGGCCAAATCATAGCATCGCGTACCGCCCTAGCCGGGCACGGTGGCGCAGCCCCTGTCGTGCAGCAAAGCCGGCCTGTTTTGCGGCAGACGCCGAAGGCATGGCCAGGACCGGCAAAGCTGCGGGCCAAGACGCTTCTCAGTCTTCGCCAGACTTCAAGGCCTGCCGCGCTAAGCTCTTGATTTAGCGACATAAAGCCAGGCCACGCACCAGGCCCAAAGCCCGGCGACCCAGGCGGTGCCAAGGGGCGCGGTGTTACCATCGCGCCCTCCTTCTGAATTGACAGCGGGGCGTTTGCGCGCCCGCGCCAGCACCGACCCATGGCCAAGACTCCCTCGCCCAAAGCCGCAGCCGCGCTGCCCAAGACCAGCGCCGCCGCCCCTGCTGCCAAGCCCAAGCCGGCCGCTCGCAAGGCCAAAGCCACGGCCGAACTTGCGCCGCCGATGCGCGAGATGCCGCCCAACCCGCCCTCGCGCCCCAGCAAGGAATTGCACGCCTTCCCTAACCCCGCGCCTGAGCGGGACTATGTGATCCAGTTCCAGGTGCCCGAGTTCACCTGCCACTGCCCGCTGACCGGCCAGCCGGACTTCGCCCACTTCACCATCGACATGATTGCGGACAAGCATTGCGTCGAACTGAAGAGCCTGAAGATGTATTTCTGGAGCTACCGCGACGAAGGCGCCTTCCACGAGAAGGTCACCAACACGATTCTGGAAGACATCGTGCGCGTCACCCAGCCGCGTTTCATCCGCATCACGGCCAAGTGGTATGTGCGCGGCGGCATCTACACCAATGTGGTGGTGGAGCATCAGAAAAAGGGTTGGAAGCCGGCACCCCGCGTCGACCTGCCCACGCATGGTTTTGAGTCAGGCCTGCTGCGCTGATGAACCCGGCCATGCCCGCGCCCCACAATCCCCTGCTCGACCGCCTTCACCCCTACCCCTTTGAGCGCCTGCGTGCGCTCAATGCCGGCATTCAGCCCAACCCCGCGTTGCGGCCGATCAGCCTGGGCATTGGCGAGCCCAAACACCCGGCGCCCAAGCTGATCGAAGACGCCTTGATGGCCAGCCTCAAGGGCTTGTCGGTCTATCCGGCCACGGCCGGGGAGCCGGCTCTGCGCGAAAGCATTTGCGCCTGGATTGAGCGGCGCTATGGCCTCAAACTCGACGCAGCCAGCCAGGTGCTGCCGGTCAACGGTTCGCGCGAGGCCTTGTTTGCCCTGGCGCAAACCGTGATTGACCCCAACCGCCCCGGCGCCACGGTGGTCTGCCCGAATCCGTTTTACCAAATCTACGAGGGCGCGGCCCTGCTGGCCGGCGCGCAAACCGCTTTTGCCAACAGCGACCCGGCGCGCAATTTCGCGGCCGACTGGTCGCAGATCGACGCCGCCACCTGGGCCAAAACCCAGCTGCTCTACGTCTGCTCGCCCGGCAACCCGACAGGCGCAGTGATGCCGCTGGAAGAGTGGCGCACCCTGTTTGAGCTGAGCGACCGCTACGGCTTCGTGATCGCTTCGGACGAGTGCTACTCCGAAATCTACTTCCGCGATGAAGCGCCGCTGGGCGGCCTGGAAGCGGCGGCCAAGCTCGGCCGGCACGACTACCGCAATCTGATCGCCTTCACCAGCCTATCCAAGCGCAGCAATGTGCCGGGCCTGCGCTCGGGATTTGTGGCAGGTGACGTGGCCATCCTCAAGCGCTTCTTGCTCTACCGCACCTATCACGGCAGCGCCATGAACCCGATGGTGCAAGCCGCCAGCATCGCGGCCTGGAACGATGAGGCCCATGTGGTGGCCAATCGCGAGCAGTACCGCGCCAAATTCGCCCAGGTTACGCCGGTGCTGACGCCGCATCTGCATGTGGCCTTGCCGGATGCCGGCTTCTATCTGTGGGCGCAAGTGCCGGCCAACTGCTGCGGCGGGGACGACATCGCCTTCGCCCAGGGCCTGCTGGCTCAATACAATGTGGCGGTCCTGCCCGGCAGCTTGTTGGCGCGCGAGGCCCACGGCGTGAACCCGGGCGCCGGGCGCATCCGCCTGGCCCTGGTGGCCGAGACGGCGGAATGCCTGGAAGCCGCCCACCGCATTGCCGCCTTCGCTCAGCAAGAAACCCGCGCTTGAACCCTTTTTTCACCTTTGCCTGATTCCATCCCCATGACACAACAGCTGCAATCCATCATCGACCAAGCCTGGGAAGGCCGTGCCTCCATCAACGCCAGCAACTCCCCCGAAGTGCGCGAAGCCGTCGAGCATGTGATTGCCGAGCTGGACGCCGGCCGCCTGCGCGTGGCCGAGCGCCAAGCCGTGGGCCAGTGGACCGTGCACCAGTGGATCAAAAAGGCCGTGCTGCTGTCCTTCCGCCTGAATGACAACCAGATCATGGGTTCGGGCGATATGACCTTCTTCGACAAGGTGCCGACCAAGTTCGCTGGCCTGAGCGACGAAGCCATCCGCGCCATGGGCGTGCGCGTGGTGCCGCCCGCAGTGGCGCGCCGCGGCAGTTTCCAGGGCAAGAACGTGGTGCTGATGCCTTCCTACGTGAACATCGGCGCCTATGTGGATGAAGGCGCCATGGTGGACACCTGGGCCACCGTGGGTTCCTGCGCGCAGATCGGCAAGAACGTGCATCTGAGCGGCGGCGTCGGCATTGGCGGCGTGCTCGAGCCCCTGCAAGCCAACCCCACCATCATCGAAGACAACTGCTTCATCGGCGCACGCTCCGAAGTGGTTGAGGGCGTGATCGTGGAAGAGAACTCGGTGATTTCGATGGGCGTTTACATCGGCCAAAGCACCAAGATTTATGACCGCGCCACCGGCGAAGTGAGCTACGGCCGCATCCCCGCAGGCTCGGTGGTGGTGAGCGGAAATCTGCCCTCGGCCGATGGCAAGTACAGCCTCTACTGCGCAGTGATCGTCAAGCGCGTCGATGCGCAAACACGCTCCAAGACCAGCATCAACGAGCTGCTGCGCGGCGCCTGAGCATGGCCCTGCCCTTGAGCGCGAGGCACGCCACCCACAGGGGGCGCGCCGGCACAGCCGCCCCAAGCCAGCCTAGCGGCCCAGCCGCTATGGCTGCGGGGGCGAAGCGCTCTGGGGCCAGCACGGAGCCGCCACGGCTTGTCGGACGAAGCGTTGAAGGAATTCCCACATGAGTGGAAACATGGAGCGCATCCTGCGCCTGATGGCCGACAAGGGTGCGTCTGACGTCTACCTCTCGGCCAATATGCCGGTGCTGATCCGCTTGAACGGGCAGATCGTGCAGCTGTCGGATCAGCTGCTCTCGCCTTCACAGCCCCGCCAATTGCTGGCCGAGGTGCTGAGCCCGCCTCAACTGGCCGAGCTGGATCAGAGCGGCGAGCTGAATATGGCGGTGTCGGTGCCCGGCGTGGGCTCCTTCCGCCTCTCGGGCTTTCGCCAGCGCGGCACCATTGCCGGCGTGTTCCGGCATATTCCGCATGTGATCCCTTCGCTGGAGCAGCTCAATCTGCCGCCCGTGCTGGGCAAGCTGGTGCAGGAAAAGCGCGGCCTGATCCTGATGGTGGGCGCCACCGGCACGGGCAAGAGCACCACGCTGGCCTCCATGCTGGAGCAGCGCAATCTGAATATGGCCGGCCACATCCTCACCATCGAGGATCCGCTGGAATACCTGTTCAGCAATAAGCGCTCGGTGGTCAACCAGCGTGAAGTCGGCCGCGACACCGCCTCGCTGCAAGTGGCGCTGAAAAACGCGCTGCGCCAATCGCCCGACTGCATCTTGATTGGTGAGATCCGCGACCGCGAGACCATGACGGCGGCGATTTCCTACGCCCTGTCCGGCCACTTGGTGCTGGCCACCTTGCACGGCAATAACAGCTATCACGCGCTCAACCGCATCTTGTCCTTCTACACGCCCGAGTCACGCCCGGCGCTGCTGAACGACTTGGCGGCGGGCCTCAAGTCCATCGTCTCGCAGCGCTTGGTCAAGGCCACGGCGGGCGGGCGCATTCCGGTGATTGAGATCTTGCTCAACACCAAGCTGATCGCCGAGTTCATCGAGCAAGGTGACTTCGCCTCGGTCAAGGAAGCGATGGAGAAGTCCATCGCCGAAGGCTCGCAGACCTACGAAGAGCATTTCGCCAAGCTCATCAAGGACGGCACCATCACCCGCGAAGAAGGCCTGGCCTTCGCTGACTCGCCCACCAATCTGCTCTGGCGTTTGCAAAACGAAGGCCCCGCAATGGGCAAGGCAGCTGCAGGCAAGAAGGAAGAAGCCGCCAGCGACGAGGCCAGCTTCACCGAAATCACGCTCGACGTGCGCCACGACTGAGCCCGCCCCTCGATGAGCCAAACCCTTGCCCTTTTGGAGGCGCTGATCGCGCGCCCTTCGGTCACGCCCGATGACGCCGGTTGCCTGGAACTGATCGGCCAACGCCTGTCTCAGCTGGGCTTCGAGCTGCAGCGCATGGACAGCGGCCCGGACAATTTCCGCGTCAGCAATCTGTGGGCCATCAAGCGCGGTGCGCCGGACGGCCCGGTGCTGGTGTTTGCCGGCCACACCGATGTGGTGCCGCCCGGGCGGCTCGACGCCTGGAGCTCCGACCCCTTTGTGCCCAGCTACCGCGACGGCCGCATCTACGGCCGCGGTGCCGCCGATATGAAGGGTTCGCTGGCCGCTTTTGTGGTGGCCGCCGAAGAATTCTGCGCCGCCCATCCCAGCCATATGGGCAGCCTGGCCTGCTTGCTGACCAGCGATGAAGAAGGCCCTTCGGTCGATGGCACCAAGGTCTGCTGCGAACAGCTCAAAGCCCAAGGCCAACGCCTGGACTATTGCATCGTCGGCGAGCCGACCTCGGTGGAACGCGTAGGCGATATGGTCAAGAACGGCCGGCGCGGCTCGCTCAGCGGCAAGCTGCGCATCAAGGGCGTGCAAGGCCATGTGGCCTACCCGCAATTGGCGCGCAACCCGGTGCACCAAGCGGCACCCGCCATCGCCGAGCTGACGGCCATGCACTGGGACGATGGCAATAGCTACTTCCCGGCCACCACCTTTCAGATTTCCAACATCAAGGCCGGCACCGGCGCCACCAATGTGATTCCCGGTGAGATGGTGTTGGACTTCAATTTCCGTTTCTCAACCGAGTCCACGCCGGAGTCGCTGAAGACCCGGGTGCAAGCCCTGCTGGCCCGCCACGGGCTGGAATATGCGCTGGACTGGACCCTGGGTGGCGAGCCCTTCCTGACCCCGGTGGGCAGCTTGAGCGAAGCCTTGAGACAGGCCATCCTGGCCGAGACCGGCTTGAGCACGCAGCTGTCCACCACAGGCGGCACCTCGGACGGCCGCTTCATCGCCAAGATCTGCCCCCAGGTCGTGGAATTCGGCCCCATCAACGCCAGCATCCACAAGATCGACGAGTACCTGCCCGCCGACAGCCTGGAACCGCTGAAGAATATCTACCGACGCACGCTGGAGAACCTGCTGCTGTGAACCTGATCTCCTGCATTGAATTGCACGCCGCCCGCCTGACCGAGGCGGGCGTTTCATTTGGGCATGGCACCACCAACGCCTTTGACGAAGCCGCCTGGCTGGTCTTGTGGCGCTTGCAATTGCCGCTGGACAGCCTGGACGAACACGCTGAGCGCGCGCTCAGCGATGCCGAACAAAGCCAAATCGCCGCCTTGATTGAAGAGCGCATCGCCACCCGCAAGCCGGCCGCCTACCTGACCCGCGAGGCCTGGCTGCAGGGCGTGGATTTCTACGTCGACGAGCGCGCCATCGTGCCGCGCAGCTTCATTGCTGAGCTGCTGGCCGATGGCAGCATTGACGCTTGGTTGTCCGACCAAACCCAGGCCGTGCTGGACCTGTGCACCGGCAATGGCAGCCTGGCAGTCTTGGCAGCCATGGCCTGGCCCGAGGTGGCGGTGGATGCCATCGACCTCAGCGCCGACGCCCTGGCCGTGGCCCGCATCAATGTGGACAAACACGGCCTGCAAGCGCGCATCCGCCTGCTGCAAGGCGACGGCCTGCAGCCCGCCGGGGCCAAGCGTTATGACCTGATTCTGTGCAACCCGCCTTACGTCAACAGCCAGTCCATGGCCGCCCTGCCGGCCGAGTACCGGGCCGAGCCCGAGCTGGCCCTGGCGGGCGGCAGCGACGGCATGGACTTTGTGCGCGAGCTGCTGCGTGCCGCGCCCGCGCACCTCAACGAGCACGGCGTGTTGGTGCTGGAGATCGGCAACGAGCGCGAGTTTTTTGAAGCGGCATTCCCGCAATTGGAAGTGGCCTGGATGGAAACATCGGCCGGAGAAGATCAGGTGTTGCTGGTGACCCAGGAAGCGCTGTTGAAGTCGATGAACAAGAACAATGAGGGCGCCCAGCCATGATCACCATTCGCAATGTCACCCTGCGCCGCGGCAGCAAAATCGTCCTGGACGATGCCTCGGTCACCCTGCAGCCGGGTGAAAAAATCGGCCTGGTGGGCCGCAACGGCGCCGGCAAGTCCAGCTTGTTCGCACTGCTGACCGACCGGCTGCAAAGCGATAAGGGTGAGGTCGACATCCCACGCCAATGGGCGGTGGGCGAAGTGGCGCAGAACATGCCGGAAACCGAAGACTCGGCCACCGACTATGTGCTGGAAGGCGATGTGCGCCTGATGGCTGCACGCAAGGCACTCGAAGAGGCGGAAGCCGCCGAAGACGGCCACGCGATGGCCGATGCCCACGCCATGCTGATGGACGCCGGCGCTTTCGACGCCAAGCCGCGCGCGCAAGCCCTGCTGATGGGCTTGGGCTTCAAGGGCGAGCAGGTCGAGGCCCCGGTGAATAGCTTCTCGGGCGGCTGGCGCATGCGCTTGCAACTGGCGCGCGCGCTGATGTGCCCGGCCGAGTTGATGCTGCTGGACGAGCCGACCAACCACTTGGACTTGGACGCCCTGGTCTGGCTGGAAGCCTGGTTGCAGCGCTATGACGGCACCCTGATCGTCATCAGCCATGACCGCGAATTCCTCGATGCCATCACCAAGGTCACCCTGCACCTGGATGAAACCAAGCTGATGCGCTACGGCGGCAACTACACCGCCTTTGAATCCATGCGCGCCGAGCGCATGGAACAGCAAACCGCCGCCTTCGGCAAGCAGCAAGAGCGCATCGCCCACTTGCAGAAGTTCATTGACCGCTTCAAGGCCAAGGCCAGCAAGGCCAAGCAGGCACAAAGCCGGGTCAAGGCCCTGGAGCGCATGGAAAAGCTGGCGCCAGTGCTGGCGGCGGCCGACTTCAACTTCGAATTCCGCGAGCCCGTCAGCCTGCCCAACCCCATGCTGATGTTCGACGAAGTGGCTTGCGGCTACGAGGTCGATGGCGTCGAGAACATCATCGTGCGCGGCATCAACCGCTCGGTGCTGGCCGGCCAGCGCATCGGCATCTTGGGTGCTAACGGCCAGGGCAAGTCCACCGTGGTCAAAACCGTGGCGCGCATGCAGCGCGCCATGGGCGGCAAGATCACCGAAGGCAAGGGCCTGACCATTGGCTACTTCGCCCAGCAGGAAATGGATGTGCTGCGCCCCGACGAAGGCCCGCTCTCGCACATGGTGCGCTTGGCCAAGGAATGCAGCCCTGGCGCGCGCGAGCAAGAGCTGCGCGACTTCCTGGGCCAGTTCCGCTTTGTCGGCGAGATGGTGAACCAGCAAGTGGGCAGCCTCTCGGGTGGCGAAAAGGCGCGCCTGGTGCTGGCCATGCTGGTCTGGCAGCGCCCCAACCTCTTGCTGCTGGACGAGCCAACCAACCATTTGGACCTCAACACCCGCGAGGCACTGTCCATCGCGCTGAACGAGTTTGAAGGCACGGTGATGCTGGTCAGCCACGACCGCGCCTTGCTGCGTGAAGTCTGCGATGAGTTCTGGCTGGTGACCAAGGGCGCGGTGTCTCCCTTTGACGGTGACCTGGACGACTACCAGAAGTGGTTGCTCGAGCAATCCAAGGAAGCCGCCAAGGCCGCCAAGGAAGCTGCCAAACAAGCCAGCAAGGCGATGGGCAAGAAGCCCGCTGTCGCTGCTGAGGCCGCGCCCGTGGCAGCCGCCGCACCTGCCGCCGAAGCGGCCAAGCCTGCGGCGCGCGAGGATCGCAAACTCAGCGGCCAAGCCCGTCAACGCCTGGCCGAGCAGACGAAACCGCTGCGCCGCGAGATGGATGCCATCGACGTCAAGCTGAACAAGTTGGCCGATGAACGCAGCGCGGTTGAGGCCGAACTGGCCTCGGGCAAGGCAACGCCCGCGCAAATCGCCGAATTGGGCAAGCGCCTGAAAGGCATTCACGACGAACTGGAAGCCGCCGAGCTGCGCTGGCTGGCCCTGGGCGCCGAGGTCGACGCCATTCAGGCGGCCAGCTAACGCTAGGCCTCAGCGCATCAGCGCACCAGCCGTATTTCCGCATCAAAGCGCAGCTAAGCGCGCAACTGCGGAATGCAAACAAAAGGGCCTTCGGGCCCTTTTTTCATACCTGTTCGCCTGGCTGCCGACCTGGGGCAGACGCTCCGAACTTGCCCAAACGCCCTAGCCCGTTTAGCACTTCTCTGAATAACCATTTAAGTTGTACGCAATTCAATTGCCAACTACAGTTACGCCATGCCTTCCACGCAAAGCCCCAAATCAGCCAACACCGCAGGCTCATCACGCCGCAGCCCACCCGATTGGCTACAGCTGGACCAGCAACTGTGCTTCGCGCTCTACGCCAGCTCGCTGGCCATGACCAAGCTCTACAAGCCGCTGCTGGCGCCGCTAGGCCTGACCTATCCGCAGTATTTGGTGATGCTGGTGTTGTGGGAGCAAGACGGCATCAGCGTCTCGGCCTTGGGTCAGCGCCTGTCGCTGGACTCCGGCACCTTGACGCCATTGCTCAAGCGCTTGGAAGCCGCCACCCTGATCAGCCGCCAGCGCGCCAAAGATGACGAGCGCCGTGTCGACATTGGCTTGACGCCTGCTGGCAAAGCATTAAGGGCCCAAGCCAAAAGCATCCCGCATGAACTGGCTTGCGCCAGCGCCTGTTCACTCGAAGAAATCTCCTCCCTCACACAGCGTTTACATGCGCTGCGCCTGGAGCTTTCCAAAGCCCAAGCCAGCGACTGATTTCGTTTTTCATTTTTTTTTCCCCCACCCACCAACGACCTCACGGAGTACATGACCATGGCCCTCGACAAAGTTCTCTACACCGCTACCGCTACCGCCAACGGCGGCCGTCAAGGCAATGCATCGTCCAGCGACGGCGCGCTCAAAGTTGAGCTGAGCACACCCCGTGAATTGGGTGGCGCCGGCGGCCCCGGCACCAACCCGGAGCAGCTCTTCGCGGCCGGCTACTCCGCCTGCTTCATCGGCGCCATGAAGGCTGTTGCTGCCGGCCAAAAGATCAGCGTTCCGGCGGATGTTTCCATCACCTCGGACGTGGGCATTGGCCCCATCACCGGCGGATTCGGCATTCAAGTGGCAATGCGCATCAGCTTGCCGGGCATGGACCGGGACGCTGCACAGGCCCTGATCAACGCCGCGCACCAGGTCTGCCCTTACTCGAACGCCACCCGCGGCAATATCGACGTGACGCTGACGTTGGTCTAAAAGTCCTCGTCACAAGGGAGTCACGGAGGGGCTCTATGGTTTGAAGCTTTGTCGAACTTCTTCCACAAAGGTCAAGCCATGAGCTCCAAGCACGCCCTTCAACGACTCGCCAGCCTGATCGCCATCGGGCTGGCAGCCGCCGCAGCCGCCACGCCGGCCGCAGCGACCATCACTTTGGTGGCCACGGGCAGCCTGAGTGGCGCGCTGCGCGATCTCTCCGGCCAAAGTGCCGCACTTGAAAACGGCATCGCCGGCGATCTGCTTGGCGGCCTCGGTTCAGCCGTGGCCTGGGCCGGCGGCAACACCTTCATCGCACTGCCTGACCGCGGTCCCAACGCGACAAACTGGAACGGCGCGGTCGACAACACCACCTCCTTCATTCCTCGCCTACAAACCATGCAGCTGAGCTTGACCGCATCAGCCGGCGGCGCCCTGCCCTTCACCTTGGGTGCCAAGCTGAATGCCACCACCTTGCTCTACAGTGCCAGCGCCTTGAACTACGGCAGCGCACCGAGCTTGAGCAAGGATGGCAAGAACTACTTCACCGGCCGCTCCGATGCCTTCGGCGCCGGCGGGTCTTTGAACAGCGGCAACGCCCGCCTCGACCCGGAAGGTCTGCGCCTCTCGAACGACGGCCGCAGCGTCTTCGTGAGCGATGAGTACGGCCCCGCCGTCTATCAATTCGACCGCGCCACCGGCGCCCGACTCAAGTCATTCGTCCTGCCGGCCAATCTGGGCATCAGCCAGCAAAATGCTCAAGGCGCCCTCGAGATTGCCAACAACACCGGCAGCGGACGCGTCACCAACAAGGGCATGGAAGGCCTGGCCATCACGCCCGATGGCAAGACCCTGATGGGCTTTATGCAAAGCCCGCTTGCACAAGACGGCGGTGACGGTGGCGCTGCCAACCGCTTCATCAGCATCGACATCGCCACCGGCGCCACCAAGCAATTCGCCTATAACAACTACGATCCCATCACCAAGAAGAACTACAACAGTAGCGAAATCCTGGCGCTGAACGATCACGAGTTCCTGGTCTTGGAACGTGATGGCAAGGGCTTGGGCGACGACTCGAGCACCAAGTTCAAAAGCATTTACAAAGTAGATCTGGCCAACGCCACCGACGTCAGCGGCATCTCCGGCGAGAAAAACCTGCTGGCACTCGCTCCAAGCAAGAGCCTGTTCCTGGACCTCAAGCAAGCCCTGAATGCCCAAGGCATCAGCGATGCGCAGATTCCAGCCAAGCTCGAAGGCATGAGCTTTGGCGAAGACATCATGGTGGGCGGCGTGCTCAAGCACACCCTGTACATCGCCAATGACAACGACTTCTTGGCCAGCTCACCCAAGGGCTTGAACAACCCCAACCAGTGGTATGTGTTTGCTTTCAGCGATGCAGATCTGAACGGCTCCGCCTACGTGCCCCAGCAAATCAGCGCCGTGCCGGAACCCGGCAGCTATGCGCTGCTGCTGGCCGGTTTGATGGCGGGCATCCCCTTGGCCGCCGCCCGCCGCCGCAAGGCAGCCAACAGCAACTGAGCGCGGATCTGTCCGCAGTTCAGGCCAGGAGCTGAAGCATCAGCTCCACCCTGGCCTTGACGGCCGACAGCGTGCCTGCACTGGGCAGGCCGCTGTCGTCGCCACCGATCACCGGCCCCGCGTCGCAGCGGCTGCAGCGCAGCACCCGCACGCCCTGGGCCTGAGCCTGCAGCAAAGCCTGAGTCAGGCGCTCGCTCAGCGTGCCATTGCCGGTGCCGGCCACCACCAAGCCGGCGCAGCCCAAGCCCACCAAGGCTTCCACCAGCAGCCCATCGGCACCCACATGGTTCAGCACAATCTGCACCTGTGGCCACTGATCCGCCGGCTTGGCGATGCGATCCAGGCCCACCGCCACACCGCGCGGCCAAGCGCCCCACTCACGCAAAACGCCCTCTTCCATCACGCCGCAAATCGCATCGTCGCGGGAGCGAAAAGCGTCAATGCGGTAGCTGTGCGCTTTTTGCACTTGCTCGGCCGCATGGACACGACCAGCGGCCATCACAAGTACACCCGAGGCACGTGCGTCCTGGGCCAGCACCACGGCATCCAGCAGATTCTGCGGGCCATCTGCCTGCAAGGCCGTGGCCGGGCGCATCGCACAGGTCAGCACCACCGGTTTACTCGGCGCCAGCACGCGCTGCAAAAAGTAGGCGGTTTCTTCCAGCGTATCGGTGCCATGGGTGATGACAATGCCAGCCACTTCTGGGCGCGCCAAATGTGCGGCAACTGCTTGAGCCAAGCGTTGCCAGGTGGCGATGTCCATGTCTTTGCTGTCTAACTGCGCCACTTGCTGCATTTCCAGCCGGTGGCTGGCCAGCGCAGGGACGGCCTGCACCAAATGATCGACACCGAGCTGGGCGGCTTGGTAACCCACATTGTCCGCAGCATTGGCCGCGGTGCCGGCAATCGTGCCGCCGGTGCCAAGAATGACGACCAGACTGGCGGTAGTGGAGAGAGGGCCAACACCCTCGATGCTTGATTTTTCGGCGCTCATTGACATATTTTCTTGCTTTGACTGGATGAAAATACAGCTACTGGATATATATTCAGGCAGTTGATCATTGGATCACAAACGAGGACCGATATGGATGACAGCCCCAAACTCACGCCCCGCCAACAGCAAATTCTGGATCTGGTGCGCCAAGCCATCGAACTGACTGGCGCCCCACCGACGCGTGCAGAAATCGCAGCCGAGCTCGGCTTCAAATCGGCCAATGCGGCGGAAGAGCATCTGCAGGCCTTGGCGCGCAAGGGTGCGATTGAATTGGTGGGCGGCACCTCGCGTGGAATTCGGCTCAAGTCAGGCACTTTGCGTGCGCTGAATGAAGCACGCGATGCCAAAGAGGCGCGCGCCAGCGGTATTTCTGCGGGCGGTAGCCGCTTGAAAGGCCAGTCAGCCGCGCAGTTTTCGCTGCCGCTGGCCAGCTTGGCTCAGCTGACCCTGCCTTTGGTCGGGCGCGTGGCAGCTGGCCACCCCATCTTGGCCCAGGAACACATCGAACAAAGCTATACGGTCGAAGCCAGCATGTTCGCGCGCCGGCCGGACTTTCTGCTCAAGGTCAAAGGCATGAGCATGAAAGACATCGGCATTCTGGACGGCGACCTGCTCGCGGTGCAAAAGTGCAGCGAAGCCAAGAATGGCCAGATCGTTGTGGCGCGCCTGGGTGACGAAGTGACGGTCAAGCGCTACCAGCGCAGCCGCAACGGCATTGAATTGCACCCCGAGAACGCCGAGTTCGAGCCCATACTGATTGCGAAAGCGGATGAAGACAGCTTCGCCCTGGAAGGCTTGGCCGTCGGCTTGATTCGCAACAGCCTATTTAATTGAGGCGATTGGGCAGGCAATTAGAGGGCGGTTGATTGGCGCTTGGGGAATGATCTGCACGAGTATGCAAATACTCTTGCCGATCATCACAGCCACGAAGTAACTGCATACCAATCTAATTCTGTTTGCCAGTTAAGTATTCAGGCAAAGAAAAAGCCCCGATAACAAGTTATCGGGGCTTTCAAAATGTTGGCGGAGTGGACGGGACTCGAACCCGCGACCCCCGGCGTGACAGGCCGGTATTCTAACCAACTGAACTACCACTCCAGATGTGCGAATATAGTTTCGCAACATCGATAAGTTATGTAACTGCTAGCAGTTACCAAGCCTTATCAAACTTGGCGTCCCCTAGGGGATTCGAACCCCTGTAGTCACCGTGAAAGGGTGGTGTCCTAGGCCTCTAGACGAAGGGGACTAAACCTTCTAATTTTCAATTCACACCCGAACCGCGCGCCGCCTTGACCCCACCCACAGGATGAAATCATGGTGGAGGTAAGCGGGATCGAACCGCTGACCTCTTGCATGCCATGCAAGCGCTCTCCCAGCTGAGCTATACCCCCGAATCTTGTCAGAATGCGGGCATCGCGCCGTTCAAGCTAAAACTCTAAACTCAACTCTTAAATGCAAGCGGCCAATCTCTTGGCCGCTTGTCGACTCATTAAGTTGAGCCTTCAAACACATACACAGACCGAAATCTATGCATTTAATACGTTGGCGGAGTGGACGGGACTCGAACCCGCGACCCCCGGCGTGACAGGCCGGTATTCTAACCAACTGAACTACCACTCCAGATGAAGAACTGATATTATATCAGCACTCATCGACAAGTTTTGTAAATATTTTCAGATTATTTCTAATCTCTCAAACATTTACCAAGCCTTATCAAACTTGGCGTCCCCTAGGGGATTCGAACCCCTGTAGTCACCGTGAAAGGGTGGTGTCCTAGGCCTCTAGACGAAGGGGACTAAACCTTCTTCAATATTGCTGCGCATTATACACAACATTATCGCTACTTACCGAACTGCGCGCCACTTAGAGTATAAATTTTTAAATCTAATACTTTGGTGGAGGTAAGCGGGATCGAACCGCTGACCTCTTGCATGCCATGCAAGCGCTCTCCCAGCTGAGCTATACCCCCAAACTCTTTACTTTTTGCCGCACAAGAATTCTAGCTAGCCAGACCCTCATTCGACCCAAAGCAGCGTTTTGATGTTTCGCGCTGTTCAAGCAAGACGTAGATTGTAGAACGAAAATTAGGCGCTGCGCAAGCGTTTGATGACAATTTCTTTATCAAACAGTTCCAGCACTGCATCGACGCTGGGCGTTTGCACCCGACCGCACACCAAAGCACGCACCGGCATGGCGAGTTGGGGCATCTTCAAGCCATGGGCAGCGATGGTTTCCTTGATGGCCGCGGCAATGCTCGCCTTGTTCCACTCGATGCCAGCCAACTTGTCAGCGAAGGTCGCCAAAGCGGGTTTGACTGCATCGGTGACATGGGTCGCCAGATCGTCAGCGCTTGGGTTCACATCATTGAAGTACATGGCCAGCCAATCGGTCAAGGCCACTGTGGTTGCACAACGATCCTTGAACAAGGCCGCCATGGCTTTCAACTGCGGTAGTTCAGCGCTGATGCCACGCTTGAGCAATTGCGCTTGCACCAGACCAGCCAGATGAGCGTCATCAGCCTGCTTCATGTAGTGGCTATTGACCCACTCCAGCTTGGCCGGGTCCCACTGCGCCGGGCTCTTGTTGAGATGGGTGCCATCGAACCAAGCCACCAATTGCTCACGCGAGTACAACTCGTCATCACCGTGGCTCCAGCCCAGGCGTGACAGATAGTTGAGCATGGCTTCCGGCAGATAGCCCATTTCTTCATAGTTGGTGACGCTGACGGCGCCGCGGCGCTTGGACAGCTTCAAACCATCGTCACCCAGAATCACCGGGAAGTGGCCGAACTTGGGCAGCGGTGCACCCAGGGCATTGAAGATATTGATCTGCCAAGGCGTGTTGTTGACATGCTCGTCGCCGCGGAAGACGTGGCTGATCTTCATGTCCCAGTCATCCACCACCACACAAAAGTTGTAGGTCGGCACGCCGTCGGGCCGCACGATGATCAAGTCGTCGATTTCGCGGTTATTGATGGTGATGGGGCCTTTGACCAGATCGTCCCAAGTCACATCGCCTTCGGGCGGGTTCATGAAACGGATCACCGGCGCCACGCCTTCGGGCACGGGCGGCAGCACCTTGCCGGGAGCCGGGCGCCAACGGCCGTCGTAGCCGGTCTTCTCACCACGCGCGCGCTGGCCTTCGCGCATTTCTTCCAGCTCTTCCGGCGAGCAATAGCAGCGATAAGCGGTGCCGGCAGCCAACATGCTGTCCACCACGGCTTGGTAGCGATCCAGACGCTGCATCTGATAGATCGGGCCTTCGTCGTAAGTCAGGCCCAGCCAGTTCATGGACGCAATGATTTGATCCACCGAATCTTGGGTGGAGCGGGCCACATCGGTGTCTTCAATGCGCAGCACGAACTCACCACCGAAGTGGCGGGCATAGGCCCAGGAGAACAAGGCGGTGCGGGCCGTGCCCAGGTGCAGGAAACCGGTCGGCGACGGCGCAATACGGGTGCGGACAGGGGTGATGGCTTGGCTCATTTCGAGTGATTCAAAGTTGATAGACCGCGAAGCAGGTCGTCGGTGATGTCGTCCACATGCTCCAGGCCAACGGCCAGACGGATCAAGCCCTGGCTGATGCCGGCGGCTTGGCGCTGCGCGTCAGACAAGCGCCCGTGCGAGGTGGTGGCCGGGTGAGTGATGATGGACTTGGTGTCGCCCAGATTGGTGGCGACGCTGAGCACGCGGGTGCTGTCGATGATGTGGAAAGCCGCCGCCCGTGCCGCTTCAGGTGAATCGGCATGCAGTTCGAATGACAGCACCGCACCGCCCTGCCCCGACTGCTGGCGCATCGCCAAATCATGCTGGGGATGCGAGGCCAGCGTCGGGTAGTAGACGCGAGCGACCTCGGGGCGGGCTTCGAGCCAGCGGGCCACGGCCAATGCTTGATCGCTCTGTGCCTTCATGCGCAAGCTCAAGGTCTCCAAGCCCTTCAGCACAACCCAGGCGTTAAAGGGCGCCAAGGTCATGCCGACTGTGCGCAGCACCGGGCCAAACACGTCACGGATCAGACGATTCGTGCCACACAAGGCACCGGCCATCACGCGGCCCTGGCCGTCCATGTACTTGGTCGCCGAGTGCATGACGACATCGGCACCGAAATCGACCGGCCGTTGCAGTGCGGGCGTCGAGTAGGTGTTGTCCACCGCCAGCAAGGCACCGGCCGCGTGGGCGATGTCGGCCAGCGCCTGGATGTCGCACACCTCGGTCAGCGGATTGGTCGGCGTCTCGGCGAACAGCAGCTTGGTCGTTGGCCGGACGGCAGCCTGCCATTCAGCCGGATCGGTCTGCGAGACGAACGTGGTCTCGACACCGAACTTGCCGAACTCCTTGGCGAACAGATTGATCGTCGACCCGAACACCGAGCGCGAGCAGATCACATGGTCGCCCGCTTTCAGCAGGCCCATGCCGAGCAGCAGGATGGCGCTCATGCCGGTTGCGGTAGCTACGGCGGCTTCGGTGCCTTCCATCGCCGCCAGACGTGCTTCAAGGCTGCGCACGGTCGGGTTGCTGGTGCGCGCGTAGGTGAAATCTTCAGAGGCTGCAAAACGCTGCGCCGAGGTGGCAGCGTCGGGCTGCACAAAGGCGCTGGTCAGGAACAAGGCCTCGGAATTCTCGCCATGCTGGCTGGGCGCCAGCGCGGTGCGCACCGCCAGCGTCTCGGGGCGCAAGCCCTCGGGCAGGCGAGCGCGGGCAATGCGGCGCTCTTCGTCACTCAAACTCATCCCGCTCACTCCTGCCGGCTTTGCAGTGCCAGGCGGCTGCGCGCCGGGCCTTCTTCCTCGTCGCCTTGGCTCAGGCGCTGAGCCTCCATCTTGGCGAAGTCTTCTGCCGTCACATCGCCGGTGATGTAGTGCCCGTCGAAGCACGAAGCTTCGAAGCCCTTCAGCGCCGGCTGCAAGGCCGCCACCACTCGCTTCATCGCGTCCACGTCTTGGTAGATCAGCGCATCAGCGCCGATGAACTGGCGGATCTCTTCGATCGAGCGGTTGTGCGCCACCAACTCGGAGCTGGTGGGCATATCGATGCCGTAGACATTGCGATAACGCACCGGCGGCGCGGCCGAGGCCAAATAGACCTTGCGGGCACCGGCCTCGCGGGCCATCTGCACAATTTCCTTCGAGGTGGTGCCGCGCACGATGGAGTCATCCACCAGCAGCACATTGCGGTTCTTGAATTCCAGGCCAATCGCATTGAGCTTCTGGCGCACCGACTTCTTACGCGCGCCCTGCCCCGGCATGATGAAGGTGCGGCCGACATAGCGGTTCTTCACAAAGCCTTCGCGGTAAGGCTTGCCGATACGGTGGGCCAATTGCATGGCCGAGGGACGGCTCGACTCCGGAATCGGGATCACCACATCGATGTCGCTGGGCGGCATGGTGGAGATCAGGCGCTGGGCCAGCGTTTCACCCATATTCAGTCGCGCTTGGTAGACCGAGATGCCGTCCATCACCGAGTCCGGGCGGGCCAGGTAGACAAACTCAAACATGCACGGGTTCAGCGTCGGGTTCTCAGCGCATTGCTGGCTGGTCATTTGACCCTTCATGTCGATGAACAAGGCCTCGCCCGGCGCCACATCGCGCACCAGTTGGTGGCCGGTGCCTTCCAAGGCCACGCTCTCGCTGGCCACCATGAATTCACCATCCGCCGCTTGGCCGAAGCACAGCGGGCGAATGCCGTAGGGGTCACGGAAAGCCAGCAAGCCGTGGCCGGCGATCAGCGCGATCACGGCGTAGCTGCCCTTGATGCGCTTGTGCACGGCGGCGACGGCCTTGAACACCTCGGCGGGTGTCAGCGGCAGGTCGCGTGCCACCATTTCCAGCTCATGGGCCAGCACATTCAGCAACACCTCAGAATCGCTTTCGGTGTTGATATGGCGGCGATCCACATCAAACAACTCGGTCTTGAGGCTTTGCGCATTGGTCAGGTTGCCGTTGTGCACCAGCACGAGGCCGAAAGGCGCGTTGACGTAGAAGGGCTGGGCCTCTTCTTCGTTATAGGCATTGCCGGCCGTGGGGTAACGCACCTGGCCCAAGCCGATGCTGCCCGGCAAGGCGCGCATATTGCGGGTGCGGAACACATCGCGCACCATGCCGCGGGCCTTGTGCATGAAGCACTTATTGCCTTGCATGGTGACGATGCCGGCGGCATCCTGACCACGGTGCTGCAGCAGCAACAGCGCGTCGTAAATCAGCTGATTGACGGGGTTGGGGGAGATCACGCCGACGATGCCACACATGGCTTTTCCTTCACTCACTGCTTCTAAACACGAGGCCCAAGCAAGATGCTCAGGCCGGAATCAACTTCAATACTTCCGCCGGCAATACCGGCTTGGCGGCCTGGATCACAGTTTGCAAACCAGGCACCAATTGCGAACTCAACCAAATCTCGGACTCGACCGCTGGCGTCATGCTGACCAAGAGCACTACCGCAATGCAAATCAAGAGCCCGCGCAGCACGCCGAAACCTGCGCCGGCCAGCCGGTCCAGCACGCTCAGCGGCGTGGCATGAATCAGGCTGCGCAGCAGCTTGGCGCAAATGCCCCACAAGAGCAAGACCAGCACAAAACTCAAGCCCAAGCTGAGGGCCTGCGCCAAGCCCGGGCCCAACTTTTCTTGCGGCAAAAATTCTTGCAGCACCGGCGCCAACCAGGGCATGCAAAAGTAGGCCACCACCCAGCCCGCCAGCGACAAAACCTCAAACACCAAGCCGCGCCACAAGCCCATCAAGATGGACAAGGCCAGCACGGCCAGAAAAATCCAGTCAAGCCAAATCATGCGCGACCCCGCAAGAAAGCGGCCGACTCACAGCGTCAGCACAGCCGTGCTCAGGCCCGTGGCCCGCACCTTGGCTGCGGCTTTGTCCGCTTCCTCGCGGCTGGCGAAAGGCCCCACCCGCACGCGGATGCGCGTGCCTGAAGGCGTATTCACCTCTTGCGTATAAGTCTTGAGGCCCAGCTTTTCGACCTTGTGCCGCGCCTCTTGAGCCGCATGCATATCCGCATAAGCGCCCACCTGCAGGATCACGCGTATGGCGCCATCGGCGGGCTTTTTGTTCTCATCCGGCTTGGGCGGCATCTTGCCGTCCAGCAAGGCTTGCACCCGCGCCGCTTCTTGGCTGCTGGCACTCGTGGACTGCGGCTTAGGCTTATCGGCGGGCTTTTCGGCCACTTTCTCGGCGGGCTTGTCGACGTGCCTATCTGCCTGTTTCTCGGCCGCCTTCTCGCTCGCTTTCGCGACAGGCTTGTCAGCCGCCACCTTGGCGCTTGGCGCTGGGACCGGCTTGGCAGTTTCTGTAGCCGCAACTTGGCTAGGCTTCGGGGCTGCCAACTGAGCTGACTGAGTCGACTGCGCCGGTTGCGGCTGGGGTTTGACTTGCGCCACCGGCTCACTGGCCGTCCCTGGTTCAGGCTGCACCGGCTCGGGCCGCGAAGGTTCAGTCGTGCGGGTCAACGCAGGCGGCTCCAACACCGCCACTTTGGGGCCCACCTTGCCGGCCAAGCCCGGGGGCGAGCTCAACACCGGCACGCCATCTTTGTCCGGAATGGTGATCAAAAGATCGACCGGAATGGGCCGAGGCTGGGTCTCAAACACCAGCGGGAAGCCGATCACCCCAATCGCCACCAGCACCGCGGCACCAATCAAGCGTCGGCGTGCGCGTACCCGCAACTGCTGAACCGCATCGGCTGTGTCAGACACCGGCTTGGCCGCCGGCTTATTGCTTGATCGCTTAAGGAATGACAGCAAGCCCATGGCTAGATTGGCAGCTCAAACGCTGGGTTAGGGGTTACAAGTGAAGGGCGCAACGCCCAATAGTGCAAAACCAAGACCGCCCCCGGCTACTGCAAACCCGGGGAGACGGTCAAAAAAAACAGCTGTTCGGTGGCGTTCAAACCCTGCCCGGCATGGCTCAGGCGCGCTGCAAACGAGGCACGCCCTGCTTGAGCACGCCGCCCACCGTGTAGAAGGAACCAAACACCAGAATTCTATCAGCCGGGTCTGCCACAGCCGCTGCTGCAGCCAGGGCGGCCAGGGGATCGGCATGGGAGTGCAAGCTGACTTGCGGCGGTGTTTTCAAGGCACCTGCTTGCTGCAGAGCTTCAAACTGCTGCCGCAGGTCGGCGGCCTTGGCGGCGCGCGGAATCTCCAGGTCGCAGAAGTGCCAAGCATCGACCAGTGGCGCCATCTTTTGGAAGATCGCGGCGAGGTCTTTATCGGCCATGGCGCCAAACACCACATGGGTGCGCGGGAAGAAACCCATTTGATCGAGGTTCTGGGCCAGCGCCGCCACCGCATGCGGGTTGTGCGCCACGTCCAGCACCAGCGCGGGCTGGCCCGCCACCACTTGGAAACGGCCGGGTAACTCCACCATCGCCAGACCATTGCGCACCGCTTGGGCACTGATGGGTAGGCGCGCATACAGTGCCTCGAACACGGCGAGCACACCGGAGGCGTTGAGCAGCTGATTGACGCCACGCAGCGCCGGATAAGCCAGGCCGCTGAAACGCTTCTCACGGCCGGTCCACTGCCATTGCTGACGGTCGCCGCTGTAGGTGAAGTCTTTGCCCAACTGGCGCAAGTCGGCACCGATCTCGGCCGCACGCGCTGCCAGGCTGGCCGGCGGCATGGGGTCGCTCACCACCACCGGGCGGCCGGCCCGCATGATGCCGGCCTTCTCGCGGCCCACCGACTCTCGGTCGGGGCCAAGGTATTCGGTGTGATCCAGGTCGATGCTTGTGATGACCGAGCAGTCCGCGTCGATCGCATTGACGGCGTCCAAACGACCGCCGAGACCTACTTCCAGAATCACCAGATCCAGCGGCTCGGCCGCCAGACGCAGCATGATGGCCAGGGTGGTGAACTCGAAGTAGCTCAGCGTCATCTCGCCGCGCGCTTCTTCAACGGCGGCGAAGAATGGCAGCAGCGACTCTGCGGTCACCGACTCGCCGCCCACCCGGCAGCGCTCCTGAAAATGCACCAGATGCGGCTTGATGTAGAGACCCACCCGGTAGCCGGCCTGCAAGGCAATGCACTCCAGCATCGCGCAGGTGCTGCCCTTGCCATTGGTGCCGGCCACCATCACCACCGGGGCCTCGAACTTCAGGCCCAGGCGGTCGCGCATCAGCTGCACGCGCTCCAGGGTCATGTCGATGGTCTTGGGGTGCAGGCGCTCGCAATGGGCGAGCCAGTCATCAAGCGTTTGGGGCAACATGTCTTTTTTCCGCTCAAGCAAAACGGCCAAGCCTTGTGGGCCTGGCCGTTGAATTCAAAAAATCAGGAGGTTTGCGATCAAGCCACCGCGTCGGAGCTCTGGCGCTGCAGCATGGCAAGCTGGCGGGCGATGGTCTCGCGCAGCTTGCGGCGATCAACAATCATGTCGACTGCGCCCTTCTCCATCAAGAACTCGGCGCGCTGGAAGCCGGCTGGCAGCTTTTCACGCACGGTGTTCTCGATCACGCGCGGGCCGGCAAAGCCGATCAGCGCCTTGGGCTCGGCAATCACCACATCGCCCACAAAGGCAAAGCTGGCCGACACGCCGCCCATGGTCGGGTCCGTCAACACACTGATGTAAGGCAGTTTGGCCTTGGCCAGGTGCGTCAAGGCCGCATTGGTCTTGGCCATCTGCATCAAGCTCAGCAAGCCTTCTTGCATGCGCGCGCCGCCGGTGGCGGTGAAGCAGATGAAAGGCGTCTTTTGCTCGATGGCGGTTTCCACGCCGCGCACAAAACGCTCACCCACCACGGAGCCCATCGAGCCGCCCATGAAGCTGAACTCGAAGCAAGCAGCCACCACAGGCACCGTCATCACCGCGCCGCCGAACACCACGAGCGCATCGGTTTCACCGGTGTGCTCCAGCGCTTCTTTCAGGCGATCGGGGTACTTCTTGCTGTCCTTGAACTTCAAAGCATCGACGGGCAGCACTTCCTGACCGATTTCGTAGCGGCCTTCGCCGTCCAGGAAGGCGTTCAGGCGCTCACGCGCGCCGATGCGGTGATGGTGGCTGCACTTGGGGCAGACGTTGACGTTCTGCTCCAGGTCGGTCTTGTAGAGCACGGTCTCGCAAGACGGGCATTTGATCCAAAGCCCCTCGGGCACCATGCGGCGCTCGTTGGGATCGGTTTGCTGCATCTTGGGCGGCAGTAGTTTTTCAAGCCAACTCATGGGCAGATTCCTCTAAAAAAATTGACTCTGACCCCAGATACTGGGATTTAGGCGTCGAGCGCGGCGCGGATTTCTCGGATGAACTGCGCCCCTGTTGCGGCGACATTATCGCGCGGCTGAGCCTCGAGCAATTCAACCAGGCGCGAACCGATGACGACGGCGTCCGAGTGATCGGCCACCGCGCGCGCGCTGACGGCATCGCGAATGCCAAAACCCACACCCACCGGCACGCTGACATGGCGGCGGATGCGCGGAATCATCGCAGCCACCGCCGCGGTGTCCAGATGCCCTGCCCCGGTCACGCCCTTGATCGACACATAGTAGACATAGCCGCGCGCCACCTTGCCGACGCGCGCCATGCGCTCCTCGGTCGAAGTGGGGGCCAGCAAGAAGATGGGATCCATGTCCTGCGCATGCAGCAGCGCGGCAAAGGCCTCGCATTCCTCGGGCGGATAGTCCACCACCAGCACGCCGTCCACACCTGCCGCCTTGGCATCGCTGACAAAACGGGCCTGGCCGTAGCGCTCAATCGGGTTGGCATAGCCCATCAACACCACCGGCGTACTGGTGTTGCTGGCGCGAAAGCGCTGCACATCGGCCAGGACTTGCTTCATGCCCACACCGGCGCGCACGGCGCGCTCGGCCGCGCGCTGAATCACCGGGCCGTCGGCCATGGGGTCGGAAAATGGCACGCCCAGCTCGATCACATCGGCGCCCGCCTCGGCCATGGCCAGCATCAGCTCGACGGTGACATCGGGATAAGGATCGCCGCTCGTGACGAAGGGAATCAAAGCCTTGCGGCCCTCAGCGGCCAGGCGCTCAAACGTGCTTTGGATGCGGCTCATGGCTGGGCTCCTGTCTTGCTTTGCCCATGCAAGGCATCCAGCGAAATCGTGTCACCCCCCTTGACCGATTGCCCGGTGCAAGAAGGTCGGCAGAAGAAGGAGGCGTGCGACAAATCAGCCACCGTGCCAATGTCCTTGTCACCGCGACCGGACAAGTTCACCAGCAAATGCTGATCCGCCGGCAGCGTTGGCGCCAGCTTGATCGCATAGGCCAGCGCATGGCTGGATTCCAGCGCCGGGATGATGCCTTCGGTGCGGCACAGGCGATGGAAGGCGCTGAGTGCCTCATCGTCCGTGACCGACACATATTCGGCCCGGCCGATGTCTTTCAAATACGCATGCTCTGGGCCCACGCCGGGGTAGTCCAGGCCAGCCGACACCGAGTGCGTCTCGATGATCTGGCCGTTATCGTCCTGCAGCAAATAGGTGCGGTTGCCATGCAAAACGCCCGGCGTGCCCTTGGACAGCGTGGCGGCATGCTTGTCGGTGTCCACACCCAAACCAGCCGCTTCAACGCCGATCAGGCGCGTGGCTTCATGCTCGATATAGGGATAGAAAATGCCGATGGCATTGCTGCCACCGCCCACGCAGGCGATCACCGCATCGGGCTGGCGGCCAGTCATCTCCGGCATCTGCGTCAGGCACTCATCGCCGATGATGCGCTGGAAGTCGCGCACCATCATTGGATAGGGATGCGGGCCGGCCACGGTGCCGATGATGTAGAAGGTCGATTCCACATTCGTCACCCAGTCGCGCATCGCTTCATTCAGCGCGTCCTTCAGGGTCTTGGAACCCGACTCCACCGGCACCACACGGGCGCCCAGCAGATTCATGCGGTAGACATTGGGGCTTTGGCGCTTGACGTCCTCGCTGCCCATATAGACCACGCACTCCATGCCGTAGCGCGCGCAGATGGTGGCCGTGGCCACGCCATGCTGGCCCGCGCCGGTCTCGGCAATGATGCGCTTCTTGCCCATGCGCTTGGCCAACAAGGCCTGGCCGATGGTGTTGTTGATCTTGTGCGCCCCGGTGTGGTTCAGGTCTTCACGCTTGAGGAAGATCTGCGCGCCACCGAGTTCGCGGCTTAGGCGGTCAGCGTGATAGATGGGGCTCGGGCGGCCCACGAAGTGCGCCAGTTCCTTGTTGAACTCAGCGATGAACTCGGGATCCCTGCTGTAGTGCGCATAGGCTTGCTTGAGTTCGTCAAGCGCGTGGACCAGGGTCTCGGCGACAAAGCTGCCGCCATAGGTCTGGCCCTTGACCGGGCCGAAATGCCCATTGGCATCGGGCTGTTGATACTTGCTCATGGTGCTGGATTTCTCTGTTCAGGTTGAAAGTTCCTGGATGCGCGCATCGGCTTGACGCACGGCATCACAGAACTGACGGATCAGGGCGGCGCTCTTGAGGCCTTTGGCCTCCTCCACGCCGGAACTCACGTCAACGGCGATAGGCCGAACCTGAAGAATCCCGGTCAGCACATTTCCGGCATGCAACCCACCAGACAAAACGACTGGAGAGGGCACGTTTTTTGGAATGAGTGACCAATCGAAAACCTTTCCACCGCCGCCGTAACCCTCGACATGGGCGTCGAGCAGCACGGCTTGGGCACTTGAGTACTGTGTGGCGAAGTTTAGCAAATCAAAACCCTCGCCCATGCGCGCGGCACGCAGATAGGGCCGCCCTGCCCGCTCGCACTCCTGTGGACTTTCATCCCCATGAAACTGCAGCAGCATATTGGGCAGCGCCTGCAAGCCCGCCGCCAACTCGGCCTCACTGGCGTTGACGAACAAGCCCACCGGCGTGACAAAGGGTGGCAGCAAGCGCGCCAACTCCGCCGCGCGGGCCGGGCTGACATAACGCGGGCTTTTGGCGTACATCACAAAGCCGATCGCATCGGCACCGGCTGCCACGGCCGCGGCCACATCGGCCTCACGGGTCAGGCCACAAATCTTGATTCGGGTACGGCTCATCATCGTCATCCGGGCAGCCAGTCCATGGTTGCGGTGTGTTCGGGAATATCAAACTGAGGCTCGTAGTACGGCCCAATGAAGTAAAGCCCATCGGCCGGAAAGGTGGGCGCGGCCAAGGCGCGGTCCCGCCCCGCCAAGACCTGAGCCAACCACTCGAGCGACTGGCTGCCATTGCCCACGGCGATCAAGCAACCCATGATGTTGCGCACCATATGGTGCAAAAAGGCCGAGGCATCAAAGTCAAAACGCCAATAGGCGCCGCGCCGGCTGATGCTGATCTTGCGCAGGGTTTTGATGGGCGACTTGGCCTGGCATTGCGCAGCGCGAAACGCACTGAAGTCATGCTCGCCGATCAGCAGGTCAGCGGCCGCGCGCATGGCCTCAGCGTTCAGCGGCCGAAACACCCAGCCCACGCCGCCGGCTTCAATCGCCGGGCGCACCACCGACTCCAGCACCAAAAAGGTATAACGCCGACCTTGAGCGGAAAAGCGCGCATGGAAGTCGTCACCCGGAAAGCGGCACCACTGAACCGCCACGTCGGCAGGTAGATAACGATTGGTGCCCCGCACCCAGGAGGCGGCCTCGCGACTGATCTCGGTATCAAAGTGCACGACCTGGTTGAGGCCATGCACCCCGGTATCGGTGCGGCCGGCGCAAATGCTGCGAATTGGCGTGGCCGCGAACTCGCTCAGGGCTGCTTCCAGCACATCCTGAACCGTTTGCCCATCCACCTGGCTTTGCCAGCCGTGATAGGCCTGACCGCGGTAACTCACTCCCAGCGCAACGCGCATGCCATCCATCCTCATTTGCCTATTGGCGCTTTGGCGACTCGGCTGCTTCAGTAACAAGCCTTGCCGCCATGAAAAAAGGCGCCCCGGTTGCGAGCGCCTTTTGGGTTCAAGTCGAGCAGCTTAACTTAACGCAGCTCGTTGAGCATGGACTGAGCCTTTTCCTTCAGCAGGCCGCTGGCCTTACCGATCAGTTCCTGCAGCACTTCGCGAGCGCCTTCGGTGTCACCGATCTGACGGAACTCGTCGGCAAGTTCCAGCTGCCGCATCAGCGGATCGCCATCGTCATCGGGCAATTCCTCGATCACATGAGCAACGGGCTCCTGCGGCGCTTCAGCGGCTTCAACCACCTCACCCGGCTGATTCAGCATGGCGGCGAAGTCGGCCGGCAGATCATCGTCCAAGCTCGAAGACTCGGCAGCCGGAATCGCTGCAGGTTTGCTGTCATCCAGACTCAGGTCGATGGACGACATATCGAAGTCCAGCGCGCCGTCAGTCGCAGGGGCAGCAGGGGCCGATGCGGGTGCGCTGGCATGCTCGCCCAGATCAGGTAGATCCAGATCAAACTCTAGATCCGCCTTGCCATCGCTTTGCACCGTGGTGGGCTCAGGATCCGACAAGTCGAAATCCATTGACAAAGGCGCTTGCTCCACCGAGGTGGCCATAGCCTGCGTGGCGGCCATGGCTGAAGCTGGCGCCGGGCTTGGGCCACCCAGATCAAGATCGAGATCCAGATCGAAGCCACTCATTGGGCCGGAATCGGCTGCAACACTGCTGGACAGCGGCGCGGTAGCCAAATGGGCACCGGCACTGACTGTATGCGGCATGGTGCTGGCATCCATCGGCTCGGGATGAATGTCGCGGCCATCATCGGTCTGCGTCGGCGCGCCGCCGGGCTGATAAAGCGGGTTGTCAGGGTCAATCTGACGACCCAGCTCTTGCGCCTTGGCCCAGTCATCACCCAGGCCATGGGTCTCAGCAAACAACTGAATGGCCAGTTGCTCAAAGCCCTTCGTATCGCGGCGTTTGGCGTAGACCTCCAGCAGCTTGAGGCGAATCGCCAAGCGCTCGGGATTGGCGCGTAGGGCTTCCTTGAGGATTTCCTCGGCCTGCAGGTCACGGCCATAAGCTAGGTAAACATCGGCCTCGGCCACCGGGTCGACGTCGCCAATTGCATCCAACTGGCTGAGCGAATAATTCATCGATGAACCGGTCGCTTCACGCGTATCCACTCTGGCCCCACCCGAGGCACCGAAGAATGAATCCGGTTGCGCACGACTCTCTTGGAAGCCGGTGTCCGCCTTGCTGGCCACCTTGCGGCCACGCAAGCGATACAGACCGAAGGCGCCAAGCGCGGCCACCAGGGCACCGGCAATCGGCAGCACCAGGGGACTCTCAAGCAAGTCTTCCAGGAAGCTGGGTTCGGCGGGGCTGCTGACCGGCGCCGGCATGGCGGGCATGCTGGCAGCCGAGGCGGCGGCCAGCACAGGCCGTGCGGCTGAGGCCGGCTTGCTTGCTGGCTCTGCGGCCACCACAGCAGGCGCAGCACTGGCTTGCGGCACGGCCGGAACAGGTGCTGCCACCACGGCAGGTGCCGCAGGCATCGCTGGCGCCGTCGAAGCCGCGGGCGCAGTTGCAGGCGCTGGCTTAGCCGCGCTGGAGAGCTTTTTCAGCTCTTCCACATTGCGGGTCAGCTCGGCCATGCGGGCGCTGGCATCCTTCTTTTCAGTCTCTTTGGAAGCCTGAGCCAATTTAGCGTTAGCCGCGCTCTGCGCCTCGGCCGCGCTGGCGGCCTTGCTCAGCGTCAGCTTGTCGGGTTTGGCCGCTGCAGATGCTTTCTTGTCATCTACCGCTGCTTGCACCTGGCCTTTGGCGGCACGCTCGTTCTGCTCTTGCTGCAGCGCAGGCGCAGCCGTACCCAGTTGTTGGCGGTAGGCATTGAAGTCCGTGCTCTGCGCACGGATCACTTGCCTAGCTTGCGCGGTGCTGAGATCACTCAGGCTATCGCTGCTCGGCACTTGCATGACGGCACCGACCTTCAGGCGGTTCATATTGCCGTCGACAAAAGCCTCCGGATTGCTGCGGTACAAGCCCACCAGCATTTGATCCAGCGAAACGCCTTGCGGCTGTGTCTTTGCGGCGATGCGATACAGCACGTCGCCGGGCTTGACGCGATATTCGGAGGCCGACTGCGGCGCTTCAGCGCGCGGCTTGGGTTCGGGCTTGGCTTCGGCCTTGGCACGAGTGGCTGCTGGGGCCGCCGGGCTCGGCGCGGGCGAAGGCCTGGGGGCAATCGTGGACGAAGCGGACGGCGTCGGCGCGGCAACGGCATCACTCACTGCACCAGATGGCTGAGGGGCGGCGGCAATCACTGCAGGCGCCACCGGCGCAGGTGCGGCGCCGGGGCGCGGGGCATTCACTGGCGGATCGAACAGCAAGGTGTATTCGCGCACCAAGCGGCCGGTGGCCCAGTTCAGCTCAAGAATCACGTCCACAAAGGGCTCTTGCACCGCGCGGTCACTGCTGACGCGCAGGTAGGTGCGGCCGTCACGGCGGCTCACCTGCACCTGGGTGCCGGTCAAGACGCTGTTGTATTCCACGCCGGTGGCGCGGTAGGCATCCGGCGAGGCAACCTTGACCCTCAGGGTGCTGGCTTCCTCGGCACTCAGGCTGGTGACATCGATCTCGGCCTTGAGCGTTTCGCCCAAAGCGGATTGCACCGTCAAACGCCCCAAGCCCACGGCACCCGCTTGGGCGCTGAGCAAAAGCAAAGTCGCCGCAGCGATACGGGAGAAGGCAAAAAGGCCGGGCTGCAAGAGCCCTTGGGTCAAGCGGCTGGGCGCTTGGCCCGTGGCTTCATTCATTGCGCTGCGACTTTGTTTCAAGGCATCCCCCAAAGCAAGAAAGCGGGTCCTCCCGGGCGCCCGCTCGCTTCATTGATGATCATTTCTTTGTATTGAACAGCGCTCACGGTGCCATCCCTTGACGCGGCATCGCCCTCGCGTGCCACTGAAATTCCTAACAGGGGCAAGCATATACGCAAGCAAGCTCAGGTAAAGCCGCATAAGCCCTCAGGAGGCCCGGCAGTTCAAGGCACTGGACATCGCCTGTCGTATACAGACAACGGCCGAGCAAGTGCTCGGCCGCGGTCTGTGACTCTTTGTAAAAGTGCTTGCAAGCAGGCGCTTGCCAAGCACTTGGCTGCGGCGGCTCAGCGCGCCAGCAGAATGCGGAGCATGCGGCGCAGCGGCTCGGCAGCACCCCACAGCAACTGGTCGCCAATGGTGAAGGCGCCCAGATACTCAGGGCCCATGGCCAGCTTGCGCAGGCGGCCGACGGGGATGGTCATGGTGCCGGTGACGGCGACCGGGGTCAGGTCTTTCACCGTCGCCTCGCGGGTGTTGGGCACCACTTTGACCCATTCGTTGTCGGCGGCAATCATGGCCTCAATGTCAGCCAAGGGCACATCTTTCTTCAGCTTGAAGGTCAGCGCCTGGCTGTGGCAGCGCATCGCACCGACGCGCACGCAGAAGCCGTCCACCGGAATGGCTGGCGCGCTAAAGCCTTCGCCCTGACCCAGGATCTTGTTGGTCTCGGCCATGCCCTTCCACTCTTCCTTAGACATGCCATTGCCCAAGTCTTTGTCGATCCAGGGAATCAGCGAGCCGCCCAGCGGCACGCCGAAATTGGCCGTCTCGGCGGCACTCAGGCCACGCTGAGTCGCGATGACCTGGCGATCGATTTCGAGAATGGCGCTCTTGGGGTCATCCAGCAGACCGCGCACCGACGCATTCAGCGTGCCGTACTGCGTCAGAAGCTCGCGCATATGCTGCGCGCCACCGCCCGAAGCAGCCTGGTAGGTCTGGGTGCTCATCCACTCGACCAAGCCGGCCTTGTAGAGCGCGCCCACGCCCATCAACATGCAAGACACGGTGCAGTTGCCGCCGACCCAGTTCTTGCCGCCCTTGTCCAATGCTTGCTGGATCACCGGCATATTGACGGGATCCAGGATGATGACGGCATCGGACTCCATACGCAGCGTGGACGCGGCGTCAATCCAGTGGCCGTCCCAGCCGGCAGCGCGCAGCTTGGGGAAGACCTCGCTGGTGTAGTCGCCGCCCTGCGCGGTGATGATGATGTCGCAGCGCTTGAGCTGCTCGATATCAAACGCGTTCTGCAGCTTGGTCTCGTTCTTGGCTTGCGCGGGAGCGGCGCCGCCGGCGTTCGATGTGCTGAAGAATAGCGGCTCGATCAAGTCGAAATCGCGCTCAGCGCTCATGCGATCCATGAGCACCGAGCCCACCATGCCGCGCCAGCCTACCAGTCCAACCAGTGTTGTCATCTTGATTACCTCTATCGCCCTAAAGATTCAGTCCAACTCTCGCCAAAGCGCTGCAGCGTTTCTCAAGTGCACGGCAGTACAACTAAGTACTGTCTTTGACTCTTGGCTTCGCTGCAGCAGTATTTTTGAAAGTCCTGTTAACTTGGAACTTTGCTCCCCCCGGCTTGTTCGCCTAAGGGGTAGGGGCGAGACAAACCGGAGCTGAACTAGCCCTTAATGGTTTTGGTCATGGTGATCGCAGCGACAACCGCATCACCCATCTCGCGCGTGCCCACCTTCTGGGTGCCCTCGCTCCAAATGTCTGGCGTGCGCAGACCTTGGGCCAATACAGCGGCCACAGCCGACTCAATACGAGCGGCGGCAACTGGTTGGTTGAGGGAAAATTTGAGCATCATGGCAGCAGAGAGAATTGTAGCCAAAGGATTGGCCACGCCCTTGCCTGCGATGTCCGGCGCACTGCCGTGACTCGGTTCGTACAGGCCTTTGTTGTTCTTGTCCAACGAGGCCGAGGGCAGCATGCCGATGGAGCCGGTCAGCATTGCTGCCGCGTCCGAGAGGATGTCGCCGAACATATTGCCGGTCACCAGCACGTCAAAGCGCTTGGGCGCCTTGACCAACTGCATGGCGGCGTTGTCCACATACATATGATCCAGCTCCACATCCGGGTACTGGGCGCCGATCTCGATCATCACGTCTTTCCAGAACTGGAAGGTCTCCAGCACATTGGCCTTGTCGACGCTGGTGACGCGCTTGCCGCGCTTGCGAGCAGCCTGGAAGGCGACGTGGGCAATGCGCTCGATCTCCGGGCGCGAGTAGCGCATGGTGTCGAAGGCTTCTTCGCTGCCGGGGAAATGACCGTCCACCGCCGTGCGGCGGCCGCGCGGCTGGCCGAAGTAGATGTCACCGGTCAGCTCACGGATGATGAGGATGTCCAGGCCGGCCACCAGCTCGGGCTTCAGGCTCGAGGCATGTGTCAGCTCGGGGTAGCAAATCGCCGGGCGGAAGTTGGCAAACAGACCCAGATGCTTGCGCAGACCCAGAATCGCTTGCTCAGGGCGCAGCGGGCGATCGAGCTTGTCGTATTTCCAGTCGCCGACGGCGCCAAACAGAATGGCATCGGCATCTTTGGCCAGTTGAAGCGTCGCGTCGGGCAGCGGATGGCCGCTGGACTCATAGGCCGCGCCGCCCACATCGGCATGCTCCAACTCCAACGGCAGGTCCAAGACCTTCAGGACCTTGACGGCCTCGGCGACGATTTCGGTGCCAATGCCGTCACCTGGCAAAACTGCGATTTTCACGATATCTCCTTCACTTCGACGACTGGACCGAAGTCTTTTGGGGTTAGTGGTTGATAGGGGTAGCAACTGACTTAACGGGAGAGGCCGTCAGCGACAGGGGTCTTTCAATAAGAACGAAAAGCAGGAATGACGGAATCAAGGTAACAGCAAACAGCAATGGCACCAGCAATAAGAACAGCATGGGACCAACCGCAGCCACAGGCAAAGCGTATGGAAGAATCAGAACGGCGGCATTGAGCGCCAAACCGTGAATCAAATAGTAGGAATAGGACATATTGCCCAACCAACGCAAGGGTGTCCAACTCAGTGCACGCGCCAGAAAAACCTCTCGCGAATAGAAGACGGATAGGCAAAGCACAAAAAACAAAAAACCGAGCAATAGAGTCCAGCCAACCTGAGCCTCCGGCCCTGGGGCCGGTTGCATGGCAAGCATTAGGGCCAGTACAAGAGATATCAATCCCAAGCCGCTACCCAAAGTTCTACCCAAGCCTGCCGCACGGGCCTCAAACAACAATATGCCAGACACGAACATAAGCATGCGAACTGGCCCGCCAAGCAGTGAAAAAGCAATGGATGCGCCTGCTCCGAGTACGATAAAAAACAATACTCGGGTGCGCCGACCACAATCGCGCAAACCAAAAACACCAATTAACACCGGCATCAATAAGTAATAAAAAACCTCATAACTCAAAGACCAGGCCACGGTAATCAAGGGCTCGATCGGCCATAGGCCTGGCATCAAGAGCAGGTTTTGCAATATATAAACTAAGGTGGCATCGGCTTCTTGCGGCAACTTACTTTTTGACGGCACCAACCAAGACAACATTAGGTAGACGAAAAACACCACCAGAAAGGTTGGATAAATCCGCCGAATGCGCCTAGCGACAAATCCCCAAAAAGGCTGAACTTTGCTGATGAGCGCGCCATAAATTAGAAAGCCACTCAATACAAAGAATAAGTCCACCCCAACATTACCCATCGCGTGCACGTTAGTTGCAATTTGAGCAAGCCTCACCTTTTCTTTCCACCATGGCTCCGTCAAGGAGACAAAGTGCACCAAAAAAACCAAAAATACTGCGAGCCCCCGCAACCCTTCCATCGGTCGTAAATTCGAGCTGGATCCAGCACGATCTAGCTCCAATTTTTGCTCGAACCAGGCATGTAAGCGCCAGTTCCTAGATTCGCCAGCATTTTTGGGAAATTCAGGCTTCATTGCGATCTCAGCGCAATCGATTGTTCAACCAGGGCTTGGCTGCCAAGCGCTCGGCTTCATAGCTGCGGATCTTGTCCGCATGGCGCAGCGTCAGGCCAATATCGTCAAAGCCGTTGAGCAGGCAGAACTTGCGAAAGGCTTGCACCTCGAAGGGCACTTCGCTGCCGTCGGCCAGGATCACCACCTGGCGCGGCAAGTCCACCGTCAGCTGATAGCCCGGGAAGGCGGCCACTTCGTCAAACAGCTTGGCCACGACGCTCTCAGGCAACTGGATCGGCAGCACCCCGTTCTTGAAGCAGTTGTTGAAGAAGATGTCGGCAAAGCTGGGCGCGATGATGACGCGAAAGCCGTACTGCTCCAGCGCCCAAGGTGCATGCTCCCGGCTGGAGCCGCAGCCGAAATTGCTGCGTGCCAGCAGCACCGAAGCGCCTTGGTAGCGCGGCTGATTCAGCACGAAATCCGGGTTGGGCTTGCGGGTGGCGGGGTCTTGGCCGGGTTCGCCGGCGTCCAGATAACGCCACTCATCGAACAGGTTGGGGCCGAAGCCCGAGCGCTTGATCGACTTGAGGAATTGCTTGGGGATGATGGCATCGGTGTCGACGTTGTCGCGATCCATCGGGGCCACCAGGCCCTTGTGCAGGGTGAACTTTTCCATGATGTTGTGAGGCTCCTGATCAGGACTTGCTGACGTCAACGAAATGGCCGCGCATGGCTGCCGCAGCGGCCATGGCCGGGCTAACCAAATGGGTGCGGCCACCAGCGCCTTGACGACCTTCGAAGTTGCGGTTGCTGGTCGAGGCGCAGCGCTCGCCCGGCTCCAAGCGGTCGGCATTCATGGCCAAGCACATGCTGCAGCCAGGCTCACGCCACTCAAAGCCAGCGGCCTTGAAGACCTGATCCAGCCCTTCGGACTCAGCTTGCGCTTTCACCAGGCCGGAGCCCGGCACCACCATGGCCAGCTTGACGTTGGCCGCGATCTTGCCGCCCAGCTTGCGCACCACGGCGGCGGCTTCACGCATGTCTTCGATGCGGCTATTGGTGCAAGAGCCGATGAAAACCTTGTCGATGTGGATGTCGGCAATCGCCTTGTTCGGCTGCAGCGCCATGTACTGCAGGGCGCGCTCGATGGCGCCGCGCTTGACGGCATCCTTTTCCTTGTCGGGATCGGGCACACGGTCATTGATGGACAGCACCATCTCGGGCGATGTGCCCCAGGTCACCTGGGGCTGAATCTCAGCGGCATTGAGTTCAACCACCGCGTCAAACTTGGCGCCGGCATCCGTGTGCAGCTCGCGCCAGTAAGTCATGGCCTGCGCCAACTCGACGCCCGTAGGCGTGAAGGGGCGGCCGACCACGTAGTTGAGCGTGGTGTCGTCCACACCGATCAGGCCCGCGCGCGCGCCGGCCTCGATGGCCATATTGCAGACCGTCATGCGGCCCTCCATGCTCAGGGCGCGAATGGCCGAGCCGCCGAATTCGATGGTGTAGCCGGTGCCGCCAGCGGTGCCGATCTTGCCGATGATGGCCAGAACGATGTCTTTGGCGCCCACGCCGGGTGCGACCTGACCCTCGACGCGGATCAACATATTCTTGGCCTTCTTGGCCAGCAAGGTCTGGGTCGCCAGCACATGCTCCACCTCGGAAGTGCCGATGCCATGCGCCAGCGCGCCGAAGGCGCCGTGGGTGGAGGTGTGGCTGTCACCGCAAACGACGGTCATGCCAGGCAAGGTGGCGCCCTGCTCCGGGCCGATGACGTGGACGATGCCTTGGCGCAGATCGTTCATCTTGAACTGGGTCAGGCCGAAGCGGTCGCAGTTCTGATCAAGGGTGTCGACCTGCAGTTTGGACACCGGGTCGCTGATGCCGCCGCTGCGGTCGGTGGTGGGCACATTGTGGTCACTCACCGCCAGATTGGCCGAGACGCGCCAAACCTTGCGCGCGGCCAGATCCAGGCCTTCAAAAGCCTGCGGGCTGGTGACTTCGTGCAGCAGATGGCGGTCGATGTAGAGCACGGTGGTGCCGTCTTCTTCGACGTGCACAACATGCTCATCCCAGAGCTTGTCGTAAAGCGTGCGCGGATTGTGGTTCGCAGTCATGGGGACTTCTTCCTTTTTCTGAAGGGTCAATGCTCGGAGCTTGTTCTCGATTGGGGGCACAGCGCATCAACAAAGCGCTGCAGCACGGCCGGCATGCGCTCTTGCTGGGCCACGCCCAAGCGGTATTCGCGGGCGGCCCAGCTCTCGTCCAAGCGCAGCAGGCGCAGCTTGAAGACGCGGGAAAATCGTTCGGCCGGCCCTTCGGGCAAAACCGCCACGCCCAGGCCCGCTTCCACCAACTGGGCGATGGCGTCAAAGCCACGCACTTGCAGGCGCGCCTTGAGCGTACGGCCGCGCGCCTGCGCCTGTTCACGCATCAATTCCTGGGCGCTGGCGCCGGCATGAAGGCCGATCAAATCAAAGTCCAGCAGGTCGGAGAAATTCACCGCCTCACGGCCCGCCAATTCATGGTCCTGCGGCACCAAGACGGCCAAGCGCGCTTCCCGGTAAAGCCAATGTTGCAAGCGGTTGTCCAGCAAGGGCGGCGTGAATATGCCGACATCGGCACGCCCCTCAGCCACCGCCGCTTGCACCTCGGCGCTGGTTTGATCTTCCAGGCTGATGCGAATTTGCGGGTGCGCTTGCGAGAAGGCGGCCAAATCAGCGGGCAGGCATTCGGCAATCGCGCCGCTATTGGCGGCAATGCGCAAATGCCCTTTGATGCCGCGGGCGAACTCCACCACTTCGCTTTCCAGCGCATGCAAGGATGCGTGCAGACTGCGGATATGACGCACCAGAGCGCGGCAGGCCTCGGTGGGCTCCACGCCACGAGCGCGGCGCTCAAACAGCTGCACACCCAGGCGCGCTTCCAGGTCCGACACCCGCTTGCTGGCCGCCGCGAGCGCCAAATGCTCGCGCGCCGCCCCCTTGGTGATGGAGCGGGTTTGCTCGATCGCCAAGACGAGGTTGAGGGTGGTCAGGTCAAGCCGCATGGGGAGGAGAATAAACCTTCGCGCAAATGATGCGCTGCGTCAGAAAACAATAGACCATTCTCGCACCGCGAAGGGTTGATATCCCAATTCCGCTGCAATTCGATCAGCGCCCACACCCTCACCGACTCCTCAGCAAGGCATATCGAGAAGCGCAAACAGCCCTGCGCTCGCCATGCAGTCACGACCGCGCGGCGGGATGCAATTCAGCCGAGCGTGCAAAGGCCTCAGGGGGAAAAAGTGGCAGGAATCAGGTATTTCAGGATTCGACTACCATCAACCCGGCGTAGGCTCGCGCAGAGCGCGCCAGGACCAGCAAGCAGGGAAGCGCTGAATTCGGTTTGCGATATCAACCCCCGAGCGCGTGCCCACAGCACGCCGGACAGACATGATTTCTCGTCGAGTTCATCCACTGAAAGTCGGGCCATGCCCATAGCGCGACGCAAACTCATACTGGCCGGCCTGGGCGGCGCGTCAGCCTTGCCCAGCTGGGGCCAGACCGGCACCGGCGACGAGCGGGACGTGACTTGGGTGGTCGAGAACTTCGAGCCCTACTTCATTCAGTCCGGCCCACTGAAGGGCAAGGGAATTGGCGATCGCGTCAATCAAACCCTCATCGGCGGGCTGCCTGACTACCGGCATCAGACCGCCCATGTGCCAATATTGCGCATCACCGAAGGCTTCAAAGCCGGCCGACACCTGGCCATCACCACCTATCTCAAAAACCCCGCCGACGTTGAACTGGTGCACTACAGCATCACCAGCCTGGTGGTTCCGCCGCTCGAATTGACGCTGCGCCGCGCCGACTGGCAACTCATCTGGCGCTCCGCCCCGCAGATCAGCCTGCGGCGCTTTTTGCAAAGCGGCAAGGTGATTGGCGTGGCCGGCAGGCGCTTTTACGGCGAGGCCATTTCCAACATCGTGGCGGACAAGCAGCATGACCCCAAGGGCGTCTTCACTCAACAATCCACCCATTACCGCAATCTGGCCGAGATGGTGGCGCGCAAGCGTATTGACGCCACCATTGGCTACGGCGCCGAACTGAGATTTCTTGAGTTGAGTAACCCGCCTGCCGAGCCCCTGGTCAGCGTGCCGATTGTCGAAAACGCCGACTATCTTTATGCCCACGTCGCCGTGCCAAAGACACCCTGGGGTGAAGAGCTGCGGGATCAGGTGGACAAAGTGCTGCGCAAACAACGCAACACCCCCGCCTACCGCGCCATCATGCTGGATTGGTTCGGGCACTCAGCGGCGCTGGAGCACGCCATCACGGCGCGCTTTAGTTCAGGGCTCTGAGGCAAGCCGAGCCGGGGCCACACAAGCCAGGCCAAGGCCCTGCCCATGCAGCACAGCCCGTTTCAGGACAAGGCCGCCACAACGTCCGGCGGCGCCTGCACCAACTCGATCAACACGCCCTCCCCGCCAATCGGGAACTCGGCGCTGCTCTTGGGGTGGATGAAGCAGATGTCGTAGCCCGCTGCGCCAGGGCGGATGCCTCCCGGCGCAAATCGCACACCATTGGCGCTCATCCATTCAACGGCCTTGGGCAGGTCATCCACCCACAGGCCCACATGATTCAGCGGCGTGCTGTGCACGGCGGGCTTTTTCTCGGGGTCCAGAGGCTGCATCAGGTCAACCTCCACCTTGTGCGGGCCGCTACCAATGGTGCAGATGTCTTCGTCCACGTTCTCGCGTTCGGAGACGAAGTTGCCGGTGACAGTGAGGCCCAGCACATCCACCCACAGCTTGCGCAAAGCGGTCTTGTCAGGGCCGCCAATGGCAATCTGCTGAATGCCGAGAATCTTGTAAGGCTTGCTCGTGCTCATCACTCGAACCTCAGAATCGGCTGATCCACCGACAGGCTTTCGCCCGGCTTGGCCAGTACTTCAGCGACCTTCACATCCTGCGTTGCCAGCAAAATGTTTTCCATCTTCATGGCTTCGATGATGGCCAGGCGCTCACCCGCCTGCACCACCTGGCCCGGCTGCACCGTCACCTGGGCCAGCAGCCCCGGCATGGGCGAGAGCAAGAACTTGCTGGTGTCCGGCGGCGCCTTGTAAGGCATCAAGGCATGCAACTCGGCCGCGCGCGGCGACAGCACCGTGACCTTGATGGACAAGCCGTTGTGGCTGATGCGATAGGCCAAGGGGTTCTTGGTTGTGCCGCGCTCGGCCTGGGCGAAGAAGGGCTGGCCATTGACCAAGCCGCTGACGCGGATATCACTCAGGCGCGAGCGGCATTCGATCTTGTAGCTTTGCTCGCCGATGCGGATGGTGGCTTGGCCGGCCAGGCCCAGGTACTCCGACACATGCACCTCATGGCGCAAGACCTGACCCTGGCCTTGGTGAACGATGGCGACGTAGTCACTGTCCAACTGCATTTCATGGCCAGCCAATTGCCCGCTGATGCCGGCGGCGCGCTCATTGGCCTTGCGGCGAATGAAGGCCGCCAAGGCCACCAGGAACAAGGGGTCCTCATGCGGCACATCCTCGGCACGGAAGCCGTCCGCATAGTGCTGGGCGATGAAGCCGGTGTTGAAGTTGCCCGAGACGAAGTCCGGATGCGCCAGCAGCGCCGACTGGAAGGGGATGTTGCTGGAGATGCCGCGAATCACAAAGCCATTGAGTGCCTCGCGCATCTTGGCAATGGCGTCCAGGCGATCCTTGCCGTGCACGATCAGCTTGGCGATCATCGAGTCGTAGAACATCGGGATCTCGCCGCCTTCGTAGACGCCGGTATCCACCCGCACGCCATCCGGCAAGGGCCGGTCACGCGGCGGCGTGGTGGCGGCCTCCAGGCTGGTGGGCGGCGGCAGATAACTCACCAAACGGCCGGTGGAAGGCAGGAAATTGCGGAACGGGTCTTCGGCATTGATGCGGCATTCAATCGCCCAGCCATCACGGCGCAGGTCTTCTTGCTTGAAGGCCAGCGCTTCGCCGGCCGCCACGCGAATCATCTGCTCCACCAGGTCCAGGCCGGTGATGCATTCCGTCACTGGATGCTCCACCTGCAAGCGGGTGTTCATCTCCAGAAAGTAAAAGCTCTGGTCTTTACCGACCACAAACTCTACCGTGCCGGCGCTCTGGTACTTCACGGCTTTAGCCAAGGCCACGGCCTGCTCGCCCATGGCTTTGCGGGTGGCTTCGGAAATGAAGGGCGACGGCGCCTCTTCGATCACCTTCTGGTGGCGGCGCTGGATGGAGCATTCACGCTCCCAGAGGTAAAGCACATTGCCCTGCGAGTCGCCCAGCACCTGTATCTCGATATGGCGTGGCTCCTCGACGAACTTCTCCATGAAGACGCGGTCGTCGCCAAAGCTATTGCGCGCCTCGTTGCGGCAGCTGGTGAAGCCTTCGAAGCACTCCTTGTCGTTGAAGGCAACCCGCAAGCCCTTGCCGCCGCCACCGGCGCTGGCCTTGATCATCACCGGGTAGCCGATGCCTTGCGCGATCTTGACGGCATCTTCGGCCGCCAGAATCGGCTCGTTGTGGCCGGGAATGGTGTTGACCTGGGCCGCGCCGGCCAGCTTCTTGGAAGCAATCTTGTCGCCCATCGCCGCGATGGAATGCGCCTTGGGGCCGATGAAGACCAAGCCTTCTTCTTCCACACGGCGCGCGAACTCTTCGTTTTCGCTCAGGAAACCGTAGCCGGGGTGGATGGCTTCAGCACCGGTGCTCTTGGCCGCCGCAATGATCTTGTCGGCCACCAGATAGGACTCGCGCGAGGGTGCTGGGCCCAGCAGAACGGCCTCGTCGGCCAGCTCCACATGGCGGGCGTCACGATCCGCCTCGGAGTAAACCGCCACCGTCTTGATGCCCATTTTCTGGGCCGTCTTGATCACCCGGCAGGCGATCTCACCTCGGTTCGCGATCAGGATTTTCTTAAACATGCTGCTCTCCCGGGGTGAACTCGCCTGCGGCGCAAGCACCGCGATGGGTCATGAGGAACTTGGTCAACATTGTCAGTCTCCAAACTAAATTTTTTGATCGTTTACTTGGGCAGCAGCAAGCGGCCGGCCAGGCATTGCTCGGTCCAATCGGCCACGCGGCGGTCGATCCAGGCCCGGCTTTGCCCCACCACCGGGCCAGCGCCCTGGTAGGTGAAGGACAGCATCAAGGGCGCACGGCGGGCCTGCTCACCCTCGTCGTCCAAGCCGCCGGCCCGCTTCAAATCGGCGGCGGCTGCGGCGCGGCTTTGGCCATCGACGCGGTAGAGCAAGATCACCGGCAAGGTTGTTAAATCAAACTCGCAAGCCGCGATCCGCGCCTGCGCGCTCTCGCCGTAAATGCGCCGGGCGCAAGCGGCAAAGCCCTCCGCAGCGACGGCGCGGCTCTTGGCCTCGCTCCACTCGCCTTGTTCGGCCAAGGGTTTGGCCGCACTCAAAGCCTGCTCCAGGTCGCGCGCCAAGACGCCTTGCGCCTGCGCAGCCGAATCTAGGCTCTGGCGTGCAGCCGCCTCGCCCTTGGCCGCCGGCGCGATCAGCAAGGACTGCTCCAGCGGCAGCGCATGAATGGCCACGCAAGGCTTGGCTCGGCTGGGCGTGGCGCCCCCCAAAGGCATGAGGTTAGGCGCCTGCGCTTGCACCGCCTGCGCCAAGCCGGCCGAAGCCAAGCCCGCCGCCAGCAGCGCATTCAAAAAGACCTTGGCACGCATGGGGCGCCCCATCACAGCGGCATATTGCCGTGCTTGCGCCACGGGTTTTCCAGCTTCTTGTCCTTCAACATGGCCAGGCTGCGGCAGATGCGCTTGCGCGTCTCATGCGGCTGGATCACATCGTCGATGAAGCCGCGCGCGCCGGCCACAAAGGGGTTGGCAAAACGGGCCTTGTACTCGGCTTCTTTGGCGGCCAGCTTGGCGGGGTCACCCTTGTCTTCGCGGAAGATGATCTCCACCGCGCCCTTAGCGCCCATCACCGCGATTTCAGCGTTAGGCCAAGCAAAGTTGACGTCGCCACGCAGATGCTTGGAGCTCATCACATCGTAAGCGCCGCCGTAGGCCTTGCGGGTGATCACGGTGACCTTGGGCACCGTGCACTCGGCATAGGCATAAAGCAGCTTGGCGCCATGCTTGATGATGCCGCCGTACTCTTGGCTAGTGCCGGGCATGAAGCCGGGCACATCGACGAAGGTGATGACGGGAATATTGAAGGCATCGCAAAAGCGCACAAAGCGCGCGGCCTTGATGCTGCTCTTGATGTCCAGGCAGCCGGCCAGCACCAGGGGCTGGTTGGCGACGATGCCCACCGTTTGACCTTCCATGCGGGCGAAGCCGGTGAGGATGTTTTTGGCGTACTCGGGCTGCAGCTCGAAGAAGTCGCCGTCGTCCACGACCTTGAGCAAGAGCTCCTTCATGTCGTAGGGCTTGTTGGCGTTGTCGGGCACCAAGGTGTCCAGCGAATAGTCCAAGCGGCCAGCCGGGTCGCCACCGTTGAAGCCCTGACGGGTGGGGGCCTTTTCGCGGTTGTTCAGCGGCAGGTAGTTGAAGAAGCGACGCAACATCAGAATCGCCTCGACATCATTGTCGAAAGCCAGGTCGGCCACGCCGCTCTTGGATGTGTGCGTCGCCGCGCCGCCCAATTCCTCGGCGGTGACTTCTTCATGAGTGACGGTCTTCACCACCTCGGGGCCGGTGACGAACATATAGCTGGAGTCCTTCACCATGAAGATGAAGTCCGTCATCGCCGGGCTGTAGACCGCGCCACCGGCGCAGGGGCCCATGATCATGCTGATTTGCGGAATCACGCCCGAAGCCAGCACATTGCGCTGGAACACATCGGCATAGCCGCCCAAGGAGGCCACGCCTTCCTGAATGCGCGCACCGCCCGAGTCGTTCAAGCCGATCACCGGCGCGCCGACCTTCATGGCCTGGTCCATCACCTTGCAGATCTTCTCGGCATGCGATTCGCTCAGCGCGCCGCCGAAGACGGTGAAGTCCTGGCTGAAGCTAAAAGCCAGGCGCCCGTTGATCATGCCGTAGCCGGTCACCACGCCGTCGCCGGGGATCTTGTTGTCGGCCATACCGAAGTCCACGCAGCGGTGCTCGACGAACATATCCCATTCTTCGAAGGTACCTTCGTCGAACAGCAGTTCCAGCCGCTCGCGCGCCGTCAGCTTGCCCTTGGCATGTTGGGCCGCAATGCGCTTCTCGCCGCCGCCCAGGCGGGCCAGGGCGCGCTTTTCTTCTAGCCTTTGTTGGATGTCATGCATGCTTGTCTCCAGAGAAATGAGCGAGTAGTTGACGCGCCGCCGTACTGGGCGCGAGTTGGCCGGCCAGCACTTGTTCAATGCTAGGTGCCAGGGCCGCTTGCACGGCGGTGTGGGTAGAAAACTGTTGTTGCAAGCCGGCTTGGATGCGTTCCCACATCCAAGCCAGGGCCTGCTGGCGGCGCTTCTCGGCCAAAGCGCCATTGGCCTCTTGCAGGCTGCGGTAGCGACACACCGCCGCCCAAAACTCTTCCAGCCCTTGGGCTTTCAAAGCGCTGAGTTGCATCACCTGCGGATACCAGGCCGGAGCCTGCTCCGCATGATCGTGGCCGTGGCCATGCATGGCATGGACGCGCAGATTGCTGCTGATGTGGGCACGCGCCCGGGTGGCGGCGAGCGGGTCGAGATCGGCCTTGTTGATCACCACCAAGTCGGCCAACTCCATCACGCCTTTTTTGATGGCCTGCAAGTCATCGCCCGCATTGGGCAATTGCAAGAGCACATACATATCCGTCATGCCGGCCACGGCGGTTTCGCTCTGGCCCACACCCACGGTTTCAACGATGACGACGTCATAGCCCGCCGCCTCACAAACCAGCATGGCTTCGCGCGTTTTCTCGGCCACGCCGCCCAGGGTGCCGCTGCTGGGGCTGGGGCGGATATAAGCTTGGGCATGCATGGAAAGCCGCTCCATGCGGGTCTTGTCACCCAAGATGGAGCCGCCGGACACGGTGCTTGAGGGATCCACAGCCAACACCGCCACGCGCAGGCCGCGCTCGATCAAGAAGAGGCCAAGCGCTTCAATGAAAGTGCTCTTACCCACACCTGGCACGCCGGAGATGCCCAGGCGAAAGGCGCGGCCGGTCAGCGGCAGGATCTCGGTCAGCAAGGCATCGGCCTGCAAGCGATGGTCCGCGCGGGTCGACTCCAGCAAGGTGATGGCCTTGGCCATGGCCCGGCGCTGCACCGGCCCAGAGCCTGATTGCAAGTCCGCCGCCAGCTTCATGTGCGCAACTCCATGGCCGGGCTCCAGCGGTACTCCACATCGAACTCCTGCTCGGCCACTTGCTGAAAGCCGTGGGCCTGGTAGAAGTCATTCGACCGGCTCAGCTTGAGTGCGCCGAGGCTGATCTCACAAGCGCTCAGGCGCGCTTGACGCTTGATATGTTCCATCACCCAGCTACCGGCCCCGTGGCCTTGAGCTGCTGGACTGAGGTAGAGATGCTCCAAACGCAAGACCTGACCCTCAGGGCGTGGCTTGACGGTGAAGAAGCCCAGCCTCTGCCCGGACCCGGCACTGACGATGTGATGCATGAAAGCGGGCTCGAAGCCGGCCTGAAAGCGCGCCCGCGCCCGCGCTGGGTCAAAACGACCCAGCCGTTCCAGGCTTTCCTGCAAGGCGGCGATGCGCAGGGCCAGCAGCGACTCAAAGTCGGCCTCGACCACGGGCTCCAGCCGCCATTTCAGCGATGCTGGCGCAGGGCTCAAGCGGCCACCGCCTGGCGGATTTGCTCCAGCACGTCTTTGGCACTCGCCGGGATGGGCGTGCCCGGGCCGTAAATGCCCTTGACGCCGGACTGGTACAGGAACTCGTAATCCTGCGCCGGGATGACGCCGCCGACAAACACGATGATGTCGTCCGCGCCTTGCTCTTTCAGCGCCGCGATGATGGCGGGCACCAAGGTCTTGTGCCCTGCCGCCAAGGTGGACACGCCAACGGCGTGCACATCGTTCTCGATCGCTTGGCGGGCGCATTCTTCGGGCGTCTGGAACAGCGGGCCGATGTCCACATCGAAGCCCAGGTCGGCATAGGCACTGGCCACCACCTTGGCGCCGCGGTCATGGCCGTCCTGTCCCAGCTTGGCGATCATCACGCGGGGGCGGCGGCCTTGGCCTTCAGCAAAAGCCTTGATCTCGTCTTGCAGCTTGGCCCAACCTTCGGCCGAGTCGTAAGCGGCGGCATAGACACCGCTGACCTTCTGAGTGTCGGCGCGGTGGCGGCCGAACTCGGCTTCCAGCGCATCGCTGATCTCACCCACAGTGGCGCGCAAACGGGTGGCCTTAATGGCCAAGTCCAGCAGATTGCCCTGCCCGGTACGGGCCGACTCCGTCAGCGCCGCCAAGGCGGCCTGCACCGCCGCCGCATCCCGGGTGGCGCGAATCTGCTTCAGGCGGGTGATCTGGCCATCGCGCACGCGCACATTGTCCACATCAAGAATCTCGATCGGGTCTTCCTTGGCCAGCTTGTATTTGTTGACGCCAACAATCACGTCTTTGCCGGAGTCGATGCGGGCCTGCTTCTCCGCCGCGCTGGCCTCGATCTTGAGCTTGGCCCAGCCTCTGTCCACCGCCTTGACCATGCCGCCCATGGCCTCGACCTCTTCGATGATGGACCAGGCCTTGTCGGCCATGTCCTGCGTCAGCTTCTCCATCATGTAGCTGCCGGCCCAGGGGTCGATGACGCTGGTGATGTGCGTCTCTTCCTGGATGATCAGCTGGGTGTTGCGGGCGATGCGCGAGGAAAACTCGGTGGGCAGCGCGATCGCTTCGTCCAGCGAGTTGGTGTGCAGCGACTGCGTGCCGCCAAACACCGCTGCCATCGCTTCGATGGTGGTGCGCACGACGTTGTTGTAGGGATCTTGCTCGGTCAGCGACCAGCCCGAGGTCTGGCTATGGGTGCGCAGCATCAGGCTCTTGGGCTTCTTGGCATCAAAGCCCTTCATGATCCGGCACCACAGCAGGCGTGCGGCCCGCATCTTGGCGATTTCCAGATAGAAGTTCATGCCCACGGCCCAGAAGAAGCTCAGGCGGCCGGCAAAGTCGTCCACATCCATGCCCTTGGCAATGGCGGTCTTGACGTACTCCTTGCCATCGGCCAGGGTGAAGGCCAGCTCCAAAGCTTGATTGGCGCCCGCCTCTTGCATGTGATAGCCCGAGATCGAGATCGAGTTGAATTTCGGCATGTGCTGGGCCGTGTACTCGATGATGTCGCCGATGATCTTCATCGACGGCTCGGGCGGGTAGATGTAAGTGTTGCGAACCATGAACTCCTTGAGGATGTCGTTCTGGATCGTGCCGCTCAGCTGATCTTGTGCAACGCCCTGCTCCTCGGCCGCCACCACATAGCCGGCCAACACCGGCAGCACCGCACCATTCATGGTCATGGACACCGAGACCTTGTCGAGCGGAATGCCGTCGAACAAGATCTTCATGTCCTCGGCCGAATCAATCGCCACACCGGCCTTGCCGACGTCACCGGTGACGCGCGGGTGATCGCTGTCATAACCGCGGTGGGTCGCCAGGTCGAAGGCCACCGACACGCCCTGCCCGCCCGCCGCCAAGGCCTTGCGGTAGAAGGCATTACTTTCCTCGGCAGTAGAGAAACCGGCGTACTGGCGAATGGTCCAGGGGCGCACCGCATACATGGTGGCTTGCGGGCCGCGCAAAAAGGGCTCGAAGCCGGGCAAGGTATTGGCGTGGGGCAGTTCCGCCGTGTCTTCTGCCGTGTACAGGGGCTTGACCACCAAGCCTTCCGGCGTATGCCAGTTCAAAGCATCCACATTGCCGCCGGGGGCCGACTTGGCAGCGGCCTTATGCCACTGCGCCAGATCGGCTGCAGCAAATTCGCCAGCCGCCGAAGGCGAGTTGACTGACGCCGTTGACGCGGGCGCGGGTGCTGCTGCAGCTGAGGCGGGAACTGATGAACGTGAATCTGACATGGGATGCTCCGGTCGTTCAACTACGCTGTCGAACTTTGATTCATAATTATAAATTCAAAAATGACTGAACTCTGACAAATCCAATGGCCACACCCCAAGCTCTGGCACCGCGAGCCCTCTACCAAGAGGTGGCCGAACGCCTGCGCGCGCAAATCTTCAGCCGCGAACTCGAGCCCGGCCATTGGATTGATGAGCTCAAGATTTGCCGCGACCTCGGCATCAGCCGGACGCCACTGCGCGAAGCCCTGAAAGTCTTGGCGGCCGAAGGACTCGTCACGATGAAGGTGCGGCGTGGCGCCTATGTGACCGAAATGTCGGAGCGCGATGTGCGCGAGGCCTACCAACTGCTGGCCCTGCTGGAAAGCGATGCCACCGCACGCGTCTGCCAACTGGCAAACGCGGAGCAACTGCGAGAGCTACAGGCCCTGCACCAGACCCTTGTGGACCAAGCAGAGCATCACGAGGCCTTTTTCGCGACCAATGAGCGCTTTCACCTGCGCATCCTGGAAATTGAAGGCAATCGCTGGCGCCAGCAAATCGTCACTGACCTGCGCCGGGTGATGAAGCTCAATCGCCATCACTCCTTGTTCAAGCAAGGACGCATCCAAGATTCGCTGCAGGAGCATGACATGCTGATCGCCGCGCTGGTCGAACGCCGCAGCGAGGACGCGGCGCGACTCATGCGCATGCATTTCGACAACGGCCTCGCCGCGGCCACCCACGGCACGCCCGCATCAGGCGCAGCAGACTAACGTCAGGCTGCGACGGCGCGCACCACATACTGAAGCGGCAGCGCATCCCGCACCGCCCCTTCCGGGTCCCGCCCCATGGCCACGGCCATTTGCCGGATGGCCGCCAGCACAGGCTCCCGCCCCGGCTCGTTGAAAATGCGCGGCACGCCGGCCTCCACCCTCAAGCCGGCCGACTGAAACAGCTCGAACAAGGTGATGCGGGTGAACCAGCGCAAATGGGTTCGGTCCAGCAGGCCATCGGCCTCATAACGGAAATCCCCCACGGCCAAACGCCCTTGCAGGCTCCAATGCTGCACATTGGGAATGCTGGCCACCACGCAAGCGCCCGGCGGCATGACCTTGCGTATCTGGCTCAGCACGCGCCAGGGGTCGCGCAAATGCTCCAGCACATCGCCAAAAATCCAGCAGTCGCGGTCGGCGAAGTCACGGAACAAGGCCTCGTCGGCCGCTTCGATGTCCAAATTCAAGACCTCGTTGCAATGCCCACGCGCCACTTGGGCCGCCTTGGGATCAAGCTCCAAGCCCATGATGTGCACATCCGGCCTTTGTAACTTCAGGGCATGCGCCAGCGCACCGGTGCTGCACCCCACCTCCAGAATGCGCCTCGCGCCGGGCGGAATCATGGGCAGCAAATCGGGGTTGTAGCCGGTTGGCGCCGTGCCTTGAGCTTGTGCCAGCTTTTGCTGGGCCCGCGCCTGCGTCTCAGCCATCCACTCTTCCAAGTGGTAGCCCTGGGTAGCGGTGACCGTGCCACGCCCGATGTGATCCAAATAGAGCTTGCGGGTATCAGGGGTGACGTCGTTGAGCGTCCAGTCCAGATGCCGCAGCAGATGCGAGCGCCCCGCATCATGCAGGGCCAACATCGGCGCCACCATGGGCGCGCCATGCTTGATGGGCAGCGGCCATTGCTTCATCACCTCGATATTGCACAGCATGCAAGGCGGGTGGAGATAAGGCACGGCCCCGTAGGCATAGGGAATATCAAAACCCTCGCGATTGACGTAGGCCACGCCACCCACGCCATAGTCCTCGGGCTGCAGATGGGACAGCAAATCCTCAATAAAGCCCGGCTTCAGGACCACGATATCGCTATCCAGAAACAAAGCACGAGGCCCCAGATCCAACTGACTGATGGCCCAGGCCATGCCCGGGCCATGGTGGATATTGAATTCCTGCGCATGCAGAGTCACGCCCTCAAACTCGGCCAGCATGGTGCGGATGTCGGCCAATGGACCGGGCTCCGACCCGTCCACCACGTGGACAGGATTGGGATAGAAGCTCCGAAAGGAGCTCAATAGATTGCGCAGCAAGTCCACGCTGTTGTAGGACACCACCACCACCGGCAGGGTTTGGGCTTCAGAGGCAACAAGACTCATGGCTGGCTTTCTGGCGAATCGTTCTCGGGCACTTGGTTCGGAATCAAAACTTGTGGCTGCGCAGGAATTGCTCCCACAGGAGCAGGAACTCCGCCTCAGCCTCGGCTTCGCCCGCAGCCAGGCGCCCCAGCACGGGAATGAAGGGCGCCACATCGGGCTCAGCGGCGTAACGATCCAGCAAGGCCTGATGCAGGCCAGCGTAACCCTTGCGCGCACTGTCAGGGCTTAGACGCTCCAGACGCACCGCACCCAGGCTCAAGGCTGCGTAGGCCAGATGAGCGGCCTTCATATGCTTGCCCAGCAACTGCGCCGAGTGCCCCTCGCCGCCCGCCCGGAACGCACCCAATCGGTCCTGGATATAGGCCACCGGCCCGATCAGGCTGGCCGCCAAAAATGCACCCAAATCCCACAGGCCTTCATAGGAGACGCCAGCAAACTGGGGGCTGAACAGCAAATCGGCGGCCTCCTTGCGCATCACGCAGTTGGAGAACTCGCCCAGCCAGTTGGTGCAATCAGGCAAGGTGCTGGAAAACAGCAAGGATGCTTCGAGCAAGACGATACGGTCGTTAGACAGCCAGACATTCTTCGGAATGGGCATGCCCTCCACCGGCTGGCCGCGCTCATTGGTGCACCAGCGGGCGCTGATGCTACTGGGGCTGCGGCAGCTGGCATGCGCCATCAGGTGGCGCATATAAAAGTCGGGGTAGAGGATGTCGTCATCCAACAAGAGGTGGACCAATTCGGTCGAACCATCCCACAAGCGCAGCAGGTGTTTGAAGTTTTCGTAGGCACCAGCGCGCGGGCCGGTGTGCACCTCGATTTGCAGCTTGTGCCGCGCCAACTCCATCTGCGGCGACTGCAATAAGGCACCGAAAACGCCATCCGGGCTGTCGTCCGACACGATGACTTTTTGCGGCTTGAGCGTCTGCGTCATCAGCCCCGTCAACAACTCAACGATGTACTTGGTCTTGTAAGCAGGAATCAGGGTGGTGACTTGCATGGCGAGTGTGCCCAACAGGCTTGACGCCGATGTTGAGCATTACAGCGAGAACACAGGCACAGCCATCCTGCCAAAAGCTGCACGTTTGGGCAGCTTTTCCATCCAATGCCTGCTTGCCAGACACCTAGCATGCCGACAGAGATTTGCTGAGATGCCTGACTGCGTCGTTTTGACGTTATCCAGCCAGAAAAAGCATTCGGCAAAAAACACCTAATCAGCACATGTCTGAGCGAAAGCCCTGCATGTGAAGCCATGGCTGCTAAAGATTGGCAGCCTTGTGCCGAAGTTTGCAGATATCGCCCCAGAGCCCAAGCCCAAATTGAGCCCAAACCCTGGAACCACAGACAGTTTTTAGTTCTGTACCTGAGCACGGCACCCTGCGTTTTTGACGCCGAGCGCCGTGCCCAAAGCATTCACGTGACTGTAGCGAAACGATCCGGTGAGCCTCCAAGTTCAGTCTTGAATTCACCAGCCCCGAACGGTCACGCCCACCTGAGGTAAAGCTCATGCCCTCGATCATCACAAGCCTTTCCACCGACCAAATTGATGGTCTGACCACGGCGACTCTGCGCAAGCTGACTTCAGAAGACTGGGCAGCATTTACGTCTGATCAGCTGAAAGCGCTGACGACCGAGCAGACGGCCAGCTTGTCCACCTTGGCGATCAAGTCACTCAGCTCGGAGCAGATCAGCTTCTTCGAGACCGAGGACTTCGCTAAATTCAGCACGGCGGCCATACAGGCCTTCAGCGCGAATCAGATCAAGGGCATGACCAGTGAGCAAGCACAGGCACTGACCACTAAACAGGTCAGTGCCTTTGTCACTGAACACATGGCCGCTTTGGAGTCGCAGGACCTGAAAGCCTTGGGGACCGAGGTTTTCAAGGTCATCAATTCCAAGCAACTCGGCGCCCTGACCTCGGATCAGCTTTCAAAGATCGAGACCGAAGACGTCGCCAAGCTGAGCACCTCAGCACTGCGAGGCGTCACCAGTGATTCACTGGGCGCATTTGGCACCGACCAGATCAACGCCCTGCTGACCAATCAGATTCAGGCCCTCACGACCCAGCAGCTCAAGGGCATGGGAACCGACCAGGTTGCCAAACTGGAAACCGAGGATTTGCGCGCCCTGTCGACGGCGCAGATTCGTTCCTTGGCCACCGATCAATTCAACGCACTGGGCACCGACCAGATCGCCCAGCTGACCACGGCACAGGTCCAGTCGCTTAACACCACCCAGCTTGCTGGCATGGAGTCGGCCGACCTGAAAGCCCTGGCCACCGACCAAGCCAAGATCCTCAGCTCCGCGCAAGTCGGCGCCCTGGCTTCGGACCAACTCAACAAGCTGGAGACCGAAGACTTCGCCCTGCTGACCACGGCCGCCCTGCGTGGCCTGACGTCCGACGGCATCCGTGCCCTGGTGTCTGACCAGATCAACGCGCTGGGCTCGGCTCAGATCCAATCCCTGACGACCCAGCAACTCAAGGGTCTGGGCACCGATCAGGTCGCCTCGATGGAAACCGCCGATCTGCGCGCGCTGACCACCGTGCAGTTGCGCTCCCTCGGCACCGATCAGTTCAATGCGCTGGGCACCGATCAGATTGGCCAGCTGACCAACGCACAGATCCAATCCCTGACGACGGCTCAACTCGCCGGCATGGAATCGGCCGACCTGAAGGCCCTGGCCACCGATCAAGCCAAGCTGCTCAGCTCCGCTCAGATCGGCGCGCTGGCCTCGGATCAGCTCAACAAGCTGGAGACCGAAGACTTCGCCCTGCTGAGCACGGCCGCTCTGCGTGGCCTGACTTCCGACGGCATCCGTGCCCTGGTGTCTGACCAGATCAACTCCCTGGGCTCGAACCAGATCCAGTCGCTGACGACCCAGCAACTCAAGGGCTTGGGAACCGATCAGGTCGGCTCGATGGAAACCGCCGATCTGCGCGCGTTGACCACGGCACAGATCCGCTCTTTGGCGACCGACCAATTCAATGCCCTCGGCACTGACCAGATCGGTCAGCTGACCACCCTGCAGGTGCAAGCCCTGACGACGGCCCAGTTCGCCGGCATGGAATCGGCCGACCTGAAGGCCTTGGCCACCGACCAGGCCAAGATCCTCAGCTCCGCCCAAATCGGCGCCTTGGCTTCGGATCAGCTCAACAAGCTGGAGACCGAAGACTTCGCCCTGCTGACCACGGCCGCCCTGCGAGGCCTGAGCTCCGACGGCATCCGTGCCCTGGTGTCTGACCAGATCAATGCGCTGGGCACAGCACAGATCCAGTCCTTGACCACCCAGCAACTCAACGGTCTGGGCACCGATCAGGTCGCATCGATGGAAACGGCCGATCTGCGTGCCCTGACCACCGTACAACTGCGCTCCCTCGCGACCGATCAATTCAATGCGCTGGGCACCGATCAAATTGCCCAGTTGACCAGTGCGCAAATCCAATCCCTGACAACGGCCCAGGTCGCTGGCATGGAGTCGGCCGACCTGAAGGCCCTGGCCACCGACCAAGCCAAGCTGCTCAGCTCGGCCCAGATTGGCGCCCTGGCCTCGGATCAGCTCAACAAGCTGGAGACCGAAGACTTCGCCCTGCTGACCACGGCCGCCCTGCGTGGCCTGACTTCCGACGGCATCCGTGCCCTGGTGTCTGACCAGATCAATGCCCTGGGCTCGGCGCAGATCCAGTCGCTGACCACTCAGCAACTCAAGGGTCTGGGCACCGATCAGATCGCCGCGATGGAAACCGCCGATCTGCGTGCCTTGACCACGGCGCAGATCCGGTCCCTCGGCACCGACCAGATCAACGCCCTGGGCACCGACCAGATCAGTCAGCTGACCACGGCTCAGATACAGGCCCTGACGACTGCACAAATGGCCGGCATGGAGTCGGCCGACCTGAAGGCACTGGCCACCGACCAGGCCAAGATCCTCAGCTCCGCTCAGATCGGCGCCCTGGCTTCCGACCAGCTCAACAAGCTGGAGACCGAAGACTTCGCCCTGCTGAGCACCGCTGCATTGCGCGGCCTGACGTCCGACGGCATCCGTGCCCTGGTGTCTGACCAGATCAATGCCCTGGGCTCGAACCAGATCCAATCGCTGACAACCCGGCAACTCGACGGTCTGGGCACCGATCAGATCGCCTCGATGGAAAGCGCCGATCTGCGCGCGCTGACCACGGGTCAGCTGCGCTCCTTGGGCACCGACCAACTCAATGCCTTGGGCACCGACCAGATCGGCCATCTGACCACCACTCAGATCCAGGCCATCACGACAACACAGGCCGCCGGAATCGAAACCACCGATATCCGTGCCCTGACCACTGAGCAGGCCAAAGTTCTGAGTTCGGCCCAAATCGCCGCACTGGCGTCTGACCAGCTCAGCAAGATGGAGACCGAAGACTTCGCCTTGCTGACCACAGCCGCCCTGCGTGGCCTGGGTTCCGACGGCATCCGTGCCCTGGTGTCTGACCAGATCAATGCCCTGGGCTCGAACCAGATCCAGTCGCTGACCACTCAGCAACTCAAGGGTTTGGGGACCGACCAGGTCGCCTCGATGGAAACCGCCGATCTGCGCGCCTTGACCACGGCCCAGATTCGCTCCCTGGCCACCGATCAGTTCAATGCCTTGGGCACTGACCAGATCGCGCAGCTGACCACCCTGCAGGTGCAAGCCCTGTCGACGGCCCAGTTCGCCGGTATGGAGTCGGCCGACCTGAAGGCCCTGGCCACCGACCATGCCAAGATCCTCAGCTCCGCTCAGATCGGCGCCCTGGCCTCGGATCAGCTCAACAAGCTGGAGACCGAAGACTTCGCCCTGCTGACCACGGCCGCCCTGCGTGGCCTGGGTTCGGACGGCATCCGTGCATTGGTGTCTGACCAGATCAATGCCTTGGGCTCAGCTCAGATCCAGTCCCTGACAACCCGGCAACTCGACGGTCTGGGCACCGATCAGATCGCCTCGATGGAGACCGCTGATCTGCGCGCTTTGACCACGGCGCAGATCCGCTCCCTGGGTACCGACCAGATCAACGCCCTGGGCACCGATCAGATCGCTCAGCTGACCAGTGCGCAGATCCAAGCCCTGACGACGACCCAGGTTGCCGGCATGGAGTCGGCCGACCTGAAGGCCCTGGCCACCGACCAAGCCAAGCTGCTCAGCTCGGCCCAGCTCGGCGCGCTGGCGTCGGATCAGCTCAACAAGCTGGAGACCGAAGACTTCGCCCTGCTGACCACAGCTGCCCTGCGTGGCCTGACATCCGACGGCATACGCGCCCTGGTGTCTGACCAGATCAATGCCCTGGGCTCGAACCAGATCCAGTCGCTGACCACTCAGCAACTCAAGGGTCTGGGCACCGATCAGGTCGCATCGATGGAAACCGCCGATCTGCGTGCCTTGACCACGGCACAGATCCGTTCGCTGGCCACCGATCAGCTCAACGCCATGGGCACCGACCAGATCAGCCAACTGACCACAACTCAGATCCAGGCCCTGACGACCATCCAATTGGCGGGCATGGAGTCGGCCGACCTGAAGGCCTTGGCCACCGATCAAGCCAAGATCCTCAGCTCCGCTCAGATCGGCGCCCTGGCTTCGGATCAGCTCAACAAGCTAGAGACCGAAGACTTCGCCCTGCTGACCACGGCCGCCTTGCGAGGCCTGACATCCGAAGGCATCCGCGCCCTGGTGTCTGACCAGATCAATGCCCTGGGCTCGGCCCAGATCCAAGCCTTGACGACGCAACAGCTCAAGGGTCTGGGCACCGACCAGCTTGCCTCGCTGGAAACCGCCGATCTGCGAGCCCTGACCACGGCACAGATCCGCTCCTTGGCCACCGACCAGCTCAATGCCTTGGGCACTGACCAGGTCGCGCAGCTGACCACCCTGCAGGTGCAAGCCCTGTCGACGGCCCAGTTCGCCGGTATGGAGTCGGCCGACCTGAAGGCCCTGGCCACCGACCATGCCAAGATCCTCAGCTCCGCACAGATCGGCGCCCTGGCCTCGGACCAGCTCAACAAGCTGGAGACCGAAGACTTTGCCCTGCTGACAACTGCAGCCCTGCGTGGCCTGACATCCGACGGCATCCGCGCCCTGGTGTCTGACCAAATCAATGCTCTGGGCACAGCACAGATCCAGTCGCTGACCACCCAGCAACTCAACGGCCTGGGCACCGATCAGATCGCCTCGATGGAAACGGCCGATCTGCGTGCCTTGACCACCGCGCAAATCCGCTCCCTGGGTACCGACCAGATCAACGCCCTGGGCACCGATCAGATCGCTCAGTTGACCAGTGCGCAGATCCAAGCCCTGACGACGACCCAGGTTGCCGGCATGGAGTCGGCTGACCTGAAGGCCCTGGCCACCGACCAAGCCAAGCTGCTCAGCTCGGCCCAGATCGGCGCCCTGGCCTCGGATCAGCTCAACAAGCTGGAGACCGAAGACTTTGCCCTGCTGACCACGGCCGCCCTGCGTGGCTTGGGTTCGGACGGCATCCGTGCCCTGGTGTCTGACCAGATCAATGCCCTGGGCTCGGCGCAGATCCAGTCGCTGACGACCCAGCAACTCAAGGGTCTGGGCACCGATCAAGTTGCGTCGATGGAAACCGCTGATCTGCGGGCCTTGACCACGGCACAGATCCGCTCCCTGGCCACTGATCAGCTCAACGCCATGGGCACCGACCAGATCAGCCAGCTGACGACCGCCCAGATCCAGTCTCTGACGACCACCCAGTTGGCCGGCATGGAGTCGGCCGACCTGAAGGCCCTGGCCACCGATCAAGCCAAGATCCTCAGCTCCGCTCAGATCGGCGCTCTGGCTTCGGATCAGCTCAACAAGCTGGAGACAGAAGACTTCGCCCTGCTGACCACAGCTGCCCTGCGTGGCCTGACGTCCGACGGCATCCGTGCCCTGGTGTCTGACCAAATCAACGCCTTGGGCTCGAACCAGATCCAGTCGCTGACGACCCAGCAACTCAAGGGCCTGGGCACCGATCAAGTTGCGTCGATGGAAACCGCTGATCTGCGGGCCTTGACCACGGCACAGATCCGCTCCTTGGCGACCGATCAGTTCAATGCCTTGGGCACTGACCAGATCGCTCAGCTGACCACCCTGCAGGTGCAAGCCCTGACGACAGCCCAGTTCGCCGGTATGGAGTCGGCCGACCTGAAGGCCCTGGCCACCGATCAGGCCAAGATCCTCAGCTCCGCTCAGATCGGCGCCCTGGCCTCGGACCAGCTCAACAAGCTGGAGACTGAAGACTTTGCCCTGCTGACCACGGCCGCCCTGCGTGGCTTGGGTTCGGACGGCATCCGTGCCCTGGTGTCTGACCAGATCAATGCCTTGGGCACAGCACAGATCCAGTCGCTGACCACCCAGCAACTCAACGGCCTGGGCACCGATCAGATCGCCTCGATGGAAACGGCCGATCTGCGCGCCCTGACCACTGCGCAGCTGCGTTCCCTCGGCACGGATCAAATCAATGCCCTGGGCACCGATCAAATAGCACAGCTCACCAGTGTGCAGATCCAAGCCCTGACGACGGCTCAGTTCGCCGGCATGGAGTCAGCCGACCTGAAGGCCCTGGCCACCGACCAAGCCAAGCTGCTCAGCTCGGCTCAGATCGGCGCCCTGGCTTCGGATCAGCTCAACAAGCTGGAGACAGAAGACTTCGCCCTGCTGACCACAGCGGCCCTGCGTGGCCTGACATCCGACGGCATCCGCGCCCTGGTGTCTGACCAGATCAATGCCCTGGGCTCGGCGCAGATCCAGTCGCTGACGACCCAGCAACTCAAGGGTCTGGGCACCGATCAGGTTGCCGCGATGGAAACCGCTGACCTGCGGGCCCTGACCACGGCACAGATCCGCTCGCTGGCCACCGATCAGCTCAACGCCATGGGCACCGACCAGATCAGCCAGCTGACCACGGCTCAGATCCAGGCCCTGACGACCACCCAGTTGGCGGGCATGGAGTCCGCCGACCTGAAGGCCTTGGCCACCGACCAGGCCAAGGTCCTCAGCTCCGCTCAGATCGGCGCCTTGGCTTCGGATCAGCTCAACAAGCTGGAGACCGAAGACTTCGCCCTGCTGACCACGGCCGCCCTGCGAGGCCTGGGTTCGGACGGTATCCGCGCCCTGGTGTCTGATCAGATCAATGCGCTTGGCTCGGCTCAGATCCAGTCGCTGACGACTCAGCAGCTCAAGGGCCTGGGCACCGATCAGGTCGCCTCACTGGAAACCGCTGATCTGCGTGCATTGACGACGACTCAGATTCGCGCCCTGGCGACAGACCAGCTCAATGCCATGGGCACGGACCAGATCGCTCAGCTGACCACCCTTCAGGTGCAAGCGCTGTCGACGGCCCAGTTCGCTGGCATGGAGTCGGCCGACCTGAAGGCACTGACCACTGAACAGGCCAAGATCCTCAGCTCCGCTCAGATCGGCGCCCTGGCTTCGGACCAACTCAACAAGCTGGAGACCGAAGACTTTGCCCTGCTGACCACGGCCGCCCTGCGTGGCTTGGGTTCGGACGGCATCCGCGCCCTGGTGTCTGACCAGATCAATGCCCTGGGCTCGGCTCAGATCCAGTCGCTGACAACCCAGCAGCTGAAGGGTCTGGGCACCGATCAGATGGCCGCTCTGGAAACCAGCGATCTGCGTGCCCTGACGACGGCGCAGATCCGCGCCCTAGGCACCGACCAGCTCAATGCGCTGACTTCCGACCAAATCGGCCAGCTGACCTCGGCGCATATCCAAGCGCTCAGCACGGCTCAGTTTGCCGGCATGGAAACAGCTGATCTGAAGGCGCTGACCAGCGATCAGTTCAAGCAACTCAGCTCGGCTCAACTGTCCGCACTTGGCTCCGACCAGGTCCGGGCGCTGGAGACCGATGACCTGAGCCAGCTGAGCAGCAATGCCCTGCGCGGCTTCGGATCCGAACATCTGGCCGCCTTCATCACCGATCAGATCGTGGGCCTCAGCAGCGCACAAATTGCGTCTCTGAGCACGACACAGATCCGCGGCATGACGAGTGAACACTTCCGGGTCATGGAATCGGAGGACGTGCAGGCCTTGAGCACAGCACAAATCCGCGCCATCGCCTCCGACCAGTTCACCGCCCTGCACTCGGATCAGCTGACGGCGATGAGCAGCGCACAGCTGGCCGCGATCAACTCTGAGCAACTGCACACGCTGAGCTCGGAAGAGATTCGCGCCTTCGACAGCAGCGACATCAGCTACTTCAGCACGGCGGCTCTGCGTGGCTTCACCAGCGACCAGATCCAGGCCCTGCAGACCGATGACATCAAGGCCTTGACCTCGGCCCAGTTCTCTACCTTTACGACGGAGCAGATCCACTCGTTGATCAGCGAGCAGATTGCCGGCTTGGATGCGTCGGATATCAGCAAGCTCTCGATGACGCAGGCGACCTCCTTCGCCACCGAGGCGATCAACGCCATGAGCAGCGAACAGCTCAATGCACTGGTCGCAGCCCAGGTCTCGCCCATCATCCTTGACCTGGACGGCAACGGCGTGGAGACCATCGCTGCCGAGAACGGCGTCACCTACGACCTCCTGGGCATGGGTGTCTGGCAGAAGTGGGGCTGGGTGGGTGGCAATGACGGCCTGCTGGTACGCGACATCAACGGCGACGGTCAGATCAACGATGGCCGCGAACTCTTCGGTGAAGGCACCCGCTTGGCCGATGGCTCACACGCCAAGGATGGCTACGCGGCGATGTCAGCCCTGGATGGCAACCAAGACGGCAAACTGGACGCCAAGGACAAGGACTTTGCCCAGCTGCAAGTGTGGGTGGACGGCAACCACGACGGCGTCACCCAGGCCGGCGAGCTGAAGTCCCTGGACTCCCTGCATATTGCCAGCCTGGATCTGCACGCCCAGACATCGACGGCGGTCAATAACGGCAATCTGGTGGGCCTGGTCTCTGGCTATCAGACGACGGACGGCAATACCCACGATATGGCCGACGTCTGGTTCAGCCGCGACTCTAGCCAAGCAGCCTCGACCACGGCGCCCACGGCCGTGACGGGCAGCGACGGTGCCAAGCTGCAGCTCAGCGATGTGCTGGTGCCGCCCGCCGAGGTTCCGCTGCCAGGAGCGCCAAGTGTCGACAGGCTGACGCAGCAGGCCGTGGATGGTCCGGCCCTGATCAAGCAGAAGAACCCGGGCGATGACGACGACCTGAGTCGCCACCTGCCTCTGATCTGAGTTTGATCGACGACAAATCCGGATGCATCGTGAACGATGCATCCGGTTTGTCCACTTTGTGAGGCCCTGTTTGAACGAGAGCCAAGCGCCGCCCCCTAACATCCCAGCCAAGCGTCGCGCCTACTCCAGGGCGATCGCGCCGCTGGGGTTGAACCCTTGTCCTTTTGCAATGCTGCTGCCGGCTCCAGCCTGATCAAGCAGAACAGCCATGGCCACCTCCGTCCCCACACCACCGAGCCCCGAAGAGCTTGCTCAGCTGAGCACGCAGGCCCTCGCCAAGCTCAGTCCGGCTGTGTGGGCGCAGTTCACCCCTGACCATATTGCCGCGCTGAGTTATGAGCAGGCCCTGTCATTGAAGGCTGGGGCGTTCAAATCTTTGCCCGCCAGCTTGATGTCGGCCTTTTCCGTCGAACAGCTGCAGGCCCTCACCCCCACCGTCTTCAAGGCGCTCAACACTGCCCAGCTGGGCGCCTTGACCCTGGACCAGTTTTCTCAGCTGCTGCCCGAGCAGGTCGGCAGCCTGCAGTCCAAACAATTTCCAGGTATACGTGCCGAGCAATTTGAGGTCTTGGGCGTGGACCAGTTGGTGCAGATCAATCCCGCTCAGCTCAAGGGCATGTCCACCAGCCTGTTGGCGGTGATCGCACCCAACGAGCTCAGCGAGCTGAGCACCAAGTTCATTTCCAGCCTCTCCGGCGGCCAGCTCAGTTCCCTGGCGCCCGAACAAATCACCGCCTTGACGGTGGAGCAAATCGGCGGCCTCAACGGCAGCCACGGCAGTGCGCTGAAGGCGACGCTGCTCGCCACCTTATCGCCGGAGGCCTTGCAAAACCTGTCCTCAGCGGCCATCCGAGCCATCAGCGGCGCCACTTTGCGCGAACTGCCGGCCGAGCTGCTGCAGACCTTCGCCAGCGGCCAAATCCGAGCCATGAGCACCGGCCAGATCAGCAGCTTGGGCAGCGCCGGCATCGACGCCCTGAGCAGTGATCAAATCCCTGCCCTGAGCACGGCGCAACTCAAGAGCCTCAGCACCAGCCAGCTGAGCGTACTCAGCACCAGCGACTTTGAGCAGCTGGGCACCAACGCCCTGAAGGGCTTTAGCGCCAAGCAGCTGGGCGTGCTGCAGTCGGACCAGCTCGGCGGGCTCAGCGGCGCACAACTCGGTGTGCTGACCTCCGCCCAAGCCATGGGGCTCAAGTCGGACCAGCTGCAAATGCTGTCCAGCGATGCCTTGCCCGGCTTGTCCACCGGCGCGATTCGTGGTCTGACGCTCAGTGCCTTGCAAGGTCTGGTCAGCGATCAAGTCGCCTCGCTCGCCACCCGCCAGATCGCCTCATTCAGCTCCCGCCAGTTTGCGGTGCTGGACAGCGCTGACCTGATGGCCATGAGCACCCAGCAGTTCCGCAGCCTCAGCTCTGCCCAACTCGTTGCCCTGAGCAGCCGTCAGATCGGTGCCCTGGAAACCGAAGATGTAGCCGCCATCAGCAGCGCTGGCATACGCGCACTCAGCGGCAACACACTCAATGCCTTGGCCAGCGATCAGCTGCAAGGCCTACGCACATCCCAGGTCGCAGCATTGAGTTCGGCCCAAGTCTCTGCGCTGAGCAGCAAGCAACTGAGCCTGCTGGAAACCGAAGATCTGCGCAGCCTGAGCACATCAGCCCTACAGTCCTTGCGCAGCACACAGCTGAGTGCACTGAGCAGCGATCAGTGGCAAAGCCTGTCCACCGTCCAGATTCGATCACTGAGCACGGATCAGATTCAGTGGCTGAGCACCGAGCAGCTCAATCTGATGAGCACCTTGCAAATGGCCGCGCTCAGCTCCAAGCAATTGCAAGCGCTCAGTGCCAATCAACTGGCCCATCTGGAGACCGACGACTTTGCCGCGCTGTCGACCGCCGCATTCAAGTCGCTGACCGGGGAGCAGCTGCATTCGCTGGACCCCAATCTCTTGCGCGTGCTGAGCAGCAGCCAGGCTGCAATTCTGAGCTCGGCCCAGATTGCAGGCCTGAGTTCCGAGCAGTTCGTGCAGATCGGCAGCGAAGCCTTGCAGGCCTTCAGCAGTGGCGCCATTCGAGGCTTGCAAGCCACCCAGCTGAACCAGCTGACCGAGGCTCAGGTGCAGATGCTGAGTTCACGCCAGTTGATGGCGCTGAGTTCGGAGCAAATTGCAGCGCTGCGCATCGATCAACTCATCGCCCTGGCTACCGAGCAATGGGCGGCCCTTGGCTCGCAGCAGGTCGCAGGCCTGAGCCCTGAGCGCATTGACGAGCTGAGCATGCAGTCCCTCAATGCCTTGACCAGCGCCGGACTGCGAGCTTTGTCGGCCGCCCAGGTCGATGCCCTCACCGTTGATCAATGGGGGGCCATCAGTTCCCGCCAAATGGCCTTGATGACTTCACAGCAATTGGCCAAGTTGGGCACCGACGAGATGTGGGCCCTGCCGGTTGATGCCTTGTTGGCCATCAGCACCGCCGCCATCCGGGGACTCACCTCCAGCCAGCTGGCCAATATCGACCTGAGCCAAGTTGCGACCCTGACTACCGCCCAAGTTGCAGCGCTGAGCAGCCAGCAGCTGGGTCAACTCAGCACCGACGCCATCCAGGTCATGCTGAGCGAGCAATTCAGCGTCTTGAGCGACAAGCAACTGATGGGCCTAAGCACCCAACAAGTCGCGGCCATGGAGCTGGCCGATGTGGTGGCCCTCGGTGCGCGCGGCGTGCGAGCCTTGTCAGCGAAGCAACTCGCCGCCATGACGCTGGAGCAGTTGACAGGACTCAGCAGCGCCCAGGTCGCGGGCCTGGGCACGTCGCAGCTGGCCCTGCTCAGCTCGGACCAAATCATGGCCATCGTCGCCGACGATCTGGCCGCCATGACCACGGCCGCCTTGCGCGCCTTGTCCACCGCCCAATTCGCAGCCTTTGGCGCGGCGGAGCTGGTGCAGCTCAACACGGCGCAGCTCGCCACCCTGGGCTCGGTGCAGCTGGCAGCCATCAGCACCGAAGAGATCGCCCAGCTGCTGCCCGAGCAATTCACCGCCCTGAACGCCGATCAGCTGCGCTTTCTCGACAGCGCACAACTGACAGCCATCAGCGCCGATGGCCTCGCCGCCATCAGCAGCCAGGCCCTGCGCGGCTTGAGCAGCAGCCAGCTGCAGCAGCTCAATAGCGAGCAGTTCGCCTCGCTCAGCAGCGAGCAATTGCAGTCACTCAATAGCGCGCAACTGCGCAGCCTGGAGACCAATGACCTGGTGGCGCTGACCGAGGCTCAATGGGCGGTGATGAGCTCGGCCCAGCTCAATGGCTTGAGTTCGACCCAGATCGCCAGCATTGAACTCGCGGACATTGCCGCCATCAGCAGCAATGCCCTGCGCGGCTGGTCCACCGCTGGCCTAGATGCCTTGCAGAGTGATCAGGTGGCCACCCTCACGGCGCAACAAGTAGGTGTTTTGCAAGCCAATCAGATGGCTGGCCTGAACAGCGCGGACATCGCCCTGCTGTCAGCGGAAGGCCTGGGCCTGCTCAGCAGCAAGTCCATCCAGGCCTTGAACAGCAGCCAGGTCTTTGCACTCAATGGAAGTCAAATCCAAGCCTTGAGCAGCGAACAGATCCGCGCCATCAGCACCTTGGCCGTGGGCAATCTCTCCAGCGAGGCGGTGCTGGCACTGGCAACCGAACAGATCACAGCCCTGAGCACGGCACAACTGCGGGCCCTCAGCAGCGAGGAGCTGCAGCTGTTTTCGCAGCAGCAACTCATCAGCCTGGAATCCGACCAGATTCGCGGTTTGGGCTCGCGCCAACTCAGCATGTTGGCCAGCGAACAGTTTGCCCTGCTGGCCAGCGAACAACTGGGTCTGCTGAGCAGCGCACAAATCCGCGGCCTTTCCAGCGAAGACATCACAGCACTGAGTCCTTTGCAGCTGCAGGCTTTGAGCACCGGCGCGCTTGCCGGCATGACCACCTTGCAAATCGCCAGCTTGAGCGGCGCACAGGTCGAGGGCCTGAGCACGCTGCAGATTCGCTCGCTCTCCTCCCTGGCCCTCAACGGTTTGAGCACCGAGGCCTTTGATGCCTTGGGCTCAGACCAGATTGCGGCCCTCAGCAGCGCGCAGCTGGCGCGCCTGAGCACCGAGAACATCTCTTTGTTGGCGGGCAGCGATATGCACGCCATGCTGAGCGAATCCCTGCGCGCCTTCAGCAGCCTGCAGCTCGGCGCCTTCAGCACCGAAGCCATTGCCGAGCTGAGTCAGGCGCAGATGAGTGCCCTGAGCAGCCGCCAAGCGGGTGGCTTCAAGCTCGCCCAGCTGGCGGCCATCGAGACCGAAGACATCGTGGCTTTGAGCACCTCGGTCTTGCAGTCACTCAGCACCAACCAACTCAATGCCTTCACCACAGACCAGTTCGGCGCCCTGCTGACCCAGCAGCTGAGGGGCCTCAGCAGCAAGCAGATTCGCTCCCTGGAGACCGAAGACATTGCCGCCTTGCAGACCTGGCAGATCGCGGGCCTTAACTCCCGCAGCATTGCCGCGCTGAGCACTGATCAGATCCGCGCACTGGAAACCGAGGATATCGCGGCCCTCAGCTCAGCCCAGCTGCGCGCCTGGAGCACGGCCCAGATTCACGCGCTGCTGACCGAGCAGATCCAGGGCCTGGAATCGCAAGACATCGCCGGCTTGAATATGCAGCAGGTGCATGCCTTCAGCACCGAGCAAATCGCGGCCATGAGCGCCAATCAGGTGGATGCCTTGTTCGCGGCCACACCCATCGTGCTGGACCTGGACGGCAATGGTGTTCGCACCAGCGCTGCGGCCCAGGGCGTGCAGTTCGACCTCAATGCCACCGGCAAGACCCAGCAATGGGGCTGGACCGATGGCAAGGACGGATTGCTGGTGATGGACCGCAACCACAATGGGCAAATCGACAACGGCGCCGAGTTGTTCGGCAGCGGCGTGCATTTGGCCGATGGCAAACGCGCGGGCGACGGTTATGCCGCCATGCGCAGCCTGGACAGCAATAGCGACGGGCTTCTGAATACTCACGACGCGGCCTTCGCCGATCTGCGCGTCTGGGTGGACAGCAATCGTGATGGTTTGAGCACGGCGGCGGAGCTGCTCAACCTGTCTGAGCTGAACATCGTCTCGCTGGACTTGCAGGCCCAGAAGAGTAGCCAGATGGATGCGGGCAATCTGATCGGCCTGGTGTCCGGCTACACCTTGAGCGACGGCAGCCAGAAGCTCATGGCCGATGTCTGGTTCGCCAAAAACACGCCCGAGGATGTGCCTCTGGCCCAGGAGATCGCCACTCATGGTGAGCACGATGCCGTCCAGCCTGTGCAGCCTGGAATAGCCAGCGCAAACACCCCGCTACCCAATCTGCAGGACCTGTTGGTGGCGGCCGATCAAATCCTGCCGGCCTCACTGAGCCAGGCGGCCCCGGCCGCGCAGGCCCAGGCCGCGGACCCAGACGCCCTTCTGCGTCAGGCGCTTGCACACCGCCGACCCGCTCATGAAGATGGCGACCCCTGGTTGCCGCTGATCTAAGCGCAACACAGGTCTCGCAGGAAATGGTGGCAGGCATGGGTATGCTTGCCATATGAGCGAACAGAACGACGCCCCCAAGATTCACCCCCTGGCCGATGTGGCCAGCCCCCATATTGGCCCGCGCACCCGCATCTGGCAGTTTTGCGTGGTGCTGGCAGGCGCCCGCATCGGCGCGGACTGCAATATCAACGCCCAGGTGTTGATAGAGAACGAGGTCGAGATCGGGGACCGGGTCACCGTCAAGAGCGGCGTGCAACTGTGGGACGGCCTGCGGGTGGAGGACGATGTCTTCATCGGCCCCAACGCCACCTTCACCAATGACCGCACACCGCGCTCACGCCAGTACCCGGCGCAGTTTCAAACCATCACGTTGGAGCGCGGCGCCTCCATCGGCGCCAATGCCACCATTCTGGGCGGGGTGCGCATCGGGTCCGGCGCCATGATTGGCGCCGGCAGCGTGGTCACACGCGATGTGCCGCCGGGCGAGCTTTGGGTGGGCAATCCGGCACGCAGCCGAGGCCCGGCTCCCGCGCCTTGGGTGAAAAAAAGCGAAGAGGCTTAAACGCTGGCCCGTACGACACGAATCACGCGATCGATCTGCGCCTCGCTCATGCCGGGCCACAGTGGCAAGCTCAGCACCTCGCGGTGCATGGCCTCGCTGATGGGGAAGTCACCCGCCGCATAGCCCAATTCGGCATAAGCCGGCTGCAGATGCGGCGGCACCGGGTAGTGAATCAGGCTGCCCACACCTTGGCGGGCGAGTTCGGCCTGCAGGCGATCCCGTGCCTCATGCCTCACGACGAACAAATGCCAGGCCGACTCCAGATGCGCGGCCGGTGATGTTGGCAGTTGCAGGGGCAGACCCGCCAGGCCATCGAGCAAACGTGTAGCAATGCGGCGCCGCTCTTCGGTCTGAGCCTGCAGATGCGGCAGCTTGGCAGACAGCACGGCGGCCTGAATTTCGTCCAGCCGCGAATTACGTCCCTTGACCTCGTTGTGATACTTGACCCGCGAGCCGTAGTTGCGCAGCACCCGGATCTGATCCAGCAAGGCCGGGTCGGCGCCGGTCACACCGCCACCGTCACCAAAAGCGCCGAGGTTTTTGCCGGGATAGAAGCTCCAGGCCGACAAATCCGCCAGGCTGCCAACAGCGCGGCCCCGATACATCGCCCCATGGGCTTGGGCGCAATCGTCCAGCACCTTGAGGCCATGGCGCCGGGCGATCTGCAAAATCTCATCCATCTCGGCCGGCAAGCCGTAGAGATGCACCGGCAGGATGACCTTGCTGCGCGGCGTGATGGCCGCCTCAATTCGGGCGGGGTCGATGTTGTAGCTGAGCGGATCAGGCTCCACCGGCACCGGGCGGGCGCCGCATTGGCTGACGGCCAACCAGGTGGCGATATAGGTATTGGCGGGCACGATGACCTCATCGCCCGGCCCCACGCCAAGCGCTTGCAAAGCTAAGGCCAGCGCATCCAGGCCATTGGCCACGCCCACACAGCCTTGAGCGCCCACGCTTCGCGCATAGGCCACCTCGAAGCTTTGCAACTCCTGCCCCAACAAGAACCAGCCGCTACGGGCTACGCGCAGCAGGGCAGCATCAATCTCGGCCTGCGCAAGCTGATAAGCGGGCTGCAAATTCAGGAACGGGATGGGCGCCTCGGGAGCGGCAGCTTCAAGCACGGCAGCTTCAGGCACGTTGAATGGCGGCGAGGTAGTCGTCATAGCTGCGGATGTAGTCTTGAGCGTCATAGGGGTCCGAGGCCAGCACCAGCAGGACGGCGTCGGCGCTGAAGCGGTACTGTATGCCCCAGACCATGGGCGGGATGTGTAAGCCCAGGCGGGGGTTGTCCAGCAGCAACTCGTCGCGGCGCTCGCCATCGTCCAGCACCACGCTGAGGCTGCCCTTCACACAAACCAGAAATTGATGGCAGAGCTTGTGCGCATGCTCGCCACGCACCTCGCGACTGGGCACGTCGTAGACCATGAAAAAGCGCTGCGGCGTGAAAGGCAGCTGCTTGCCGATCTCCCCCACGCAAAGCGAGCCCCGCATATCCACGGCTTGCGGCAGTTGCACCAGCGAGGCGCCGGCCACCTGCAAGCGCTCAGGCGCCTGGCCAGGCCGTGTTGCCGAGGGCAGCGTGGCAGGCTCCGCCGGATGCAAGGTATCCACATAACCGATGACATGAGCGGGATTTCCCGCCACGATGGCATTGGCCGGCACATCGCGGGTCACCACCGCGCCGTCCTGCACCATGGCATGGGCGCCAATGGTGACGCCTGGCCTCACGGTGGCATTGGAGCCCAAGCTGGCCCCCTTGCGCACGCGGGTCTGAACAAACTGCTCGGGCCGCTGCTTGCTGCGCGGGAAGGCATCGTTGCTGAAGGTCACATTGGGGCCGATGAAGACATCATCCTCAATGCGCACCCCATCCCAGAGTTGTACGCCGCACTTGATCGTCACCCGATCTCCCACCTCCACATCGTTCTCGATGAAGACATGGTCACAAATATTGGCGTCCCGCCCGATGCGCGCACCCGGCAGGATGTGCACAAAGGCCCAGACCCGTGTACCCGCGCCGATATGCGGGCTCTCGACCAGGGCATGGGCATGGATGGAGCAAGAGGAGGTCGACGGCATGGCTTGGACTTGAAAACAAGAATGCCTGAACGCTAACAGCTGCGGGCACCCTGCGATGGCCAGAAATCCGGGGCAATCCCTGCCCTGCATTTCTTTGCTGGGCCAAGCCCCTGGCAAGGCCACTCTGCCCCGAGCGCCCAGGGCTGCAAAATAGACCACCCGCCTGCGCTTTTTTCAGGGATCAAGCACCCTCAAGTGCGGCGAAAGTCACAACAAGCCTGTGGTTCAGCCTGGGCACCCTTCAACCAACCTTCGGCACACCATGCTCAACGGCAAATCCATCCTCATCACCGGCGCTACCGGTTCCTTCGGCAAGGCATTTGTCGACACGGTGTTCAAGCGCTATCCCGATGTCCGGAGAGTGGTGGTGTTCTCGCGCGACGAGCTCAAGCAGTTTGAGATGGCCCAACGCTTCAGCGAGCGGGAGTTCCCCAGCATTCGCTATTTCCTGGGTGATGTGCGTGACGAGTCCCGGCTGCGCCGCGCGCTTGAAGGCATTGACATCGTCATCCACGCCGCTGCGCTCAAGCAGGTGCCGGCGGCTGAGTACAACCCTTTTGAGTGCATCAAGACCAATATCCTGGGTGCGCAGAATTTGATCGAAGCCTGCATGGACCAGAACGTGGAGCGGGTGGTTGCCCTGTCCACCGACAAGGCCGCTGCGCCCATCAATCTCTACGGCGCCACCAAGCTGTGCTCAGACAAGCTCTTCATCGCCGCCAACAATATCCGCGGCCATCGCCCCACCCGCTACTCGGTCGTGCGCTACGGCAATGTGATGGGCAGCCGGGGCTCGGTGATCCCTTTCTTCGTGGATAAGCGCGCCAGCGGCGTCTTGCCCATCACCGATCCCAATATGACCCGCTTCAATATCTCCTTGCAAGACGGGGTGGAGATGGTCTTGTGGGCCTTGCAAAACGCCGAAGGCGGCGAGATCTTTGTGCCCAAGATTCCTTCTTATCGCATCGGCGATGTGGCCACCGCCGTGGCGCCCGACTGCCGCCAGGAGATTGTGGGCATTCGCCCCGGCGAGAAGATCCACGAAGAGATGATCACCGGCAGCGACAGCTACCAAACCGTTGATCTGGGCCGTTACTACGCCATCCTGCCCTCCAACTGCGAGTACAGCATTGAGCAGTATTGCAAGAAGACCGGTGCCGAGCGCGTGCCCGCCGGCTTTGCCTATGACAGCGGCAGCAACCCCGATTTCCTCAGCGTGGCGCAGTTGCGTGAGCTGATCATGGAGCATGTACCCGAAGCTCGCCTGAGCTGAGAGGGTGAGAACTTTTTACTGCGCGGCCGCCATGCGTCGTTGGCCAAATGCTCGAAATCCTCACGTACAGGAAGTACGTTCCGGTTCCTGCGCTTCGTCCGCCTAGCTTGACAAGCGCTCGCTACAAAAGTGCCCACCCTCTAAGCCCCGCTCATGACAGTTGCATCCATCCCCTACAGCCGCCAGCAGATCAGCGAAGAAGACATCGCTGCGGTCTGCGCCGTGCTGCGCTCCGACTTCCTGACGCAAGGCCCCGAGCTGCCCGCCTTCGAGGCCGAATTCGCCGCCCTGCACCAAGTACCGCACGCCATTGCCGTTAGCAATGCCACCGCCGGCCTGCACATTGCTTGCCTGGCGCTGGGCGTGGGCCCGCAGTCCCTGGTCTGGACGACACCGAACAGCTTTTTGGCCTCGGCCAATTGCGCGCGCTATTGCGGCGCCAGTGTTGACTTCGTCGAGATTGATCCCTTCAGCCGCCAAATGGGCATCGAAGCCCTGAGCAGCAAGCTGGCCCAAGCCCAGAGTGCTGGCCGCCTGCCCGATGTGGTGATCCCGGTGGACTTTGCCGGCCTGCCTTGCGACTGGCCGGCCCTGCGGGCCCTGGCCGATCGCTATGGCTTCAAGCTGCTGCAAGACGCCTCCCACGCCACCGGCGCCAGCCTGCAAGGCCGGCCCATGGGTTCGGACTGGGCCGATATCTCGGTCTTCAGCTTTCACGCCGTCAAGGTAGTCACCACAGCCGAAGGCGGCATGCTCACCTGTCGTGATCCGCAGCTGGCCCAAGCTCTGCAAGGCCTGCGTTCGCACGGCATGGTGCGCGAAGCCTCCGCCATGACCCAGCCGCCCGAAGGCGCCTGGGTTTATGAGCAACAGGCGCTGGGCTACAACTACCGCATGACGGAGTTGCAAGCTGCCCTCGGCCGCTCGCAACTGCGCCGCCTGCCCCAGATGCAAGCCGCACGCGAAGCCCTGGCGGCGCGCTATGACCAGTTGCTTAAGGACTTGCCGCTGCGCCTGCCACCGCGCTTTGCCGACCGGCAATCGGCCTGGCATTTGTATGCCGTGGAGCTGGATGCCCAGCGCTGCCCCATCACTCGGGCTCAGCTCTTTGCCGCCCTGCGCGAGCAAGGCTTTGGCGTGCAGGTGCACTACATCCCCATTCACACCCAGCCCTATTACCAAGCCCTGGGCTTCAAGCCCGGCGACTTCCCGCTGGCCGAGGCCTATTACGCCCACTGCATCTCCCTGCCCCTGTTCCCTGCCATGACGGAGGCTGATCAGGATCGCGTCGTCGCCACGCTGCGTCAGCTGCTGGCGCAATGAGTCAGGCCATGGAACTGGCGCTGGGTACTGTGCAATTTGGCCTCGCTTATGGCGCGGTCGGCAGCGGCCAGACCGTGGCTGAGGCTGAGGTCGAACGCATCTTGGCCGCCGCCTGGCAGCAAGGCGTGCGTACGCTGGACACGGCAGCGGCTTACGGCGATATCGAAGCCAGGCTGGCCCGCCTGTGCGGCACGCTGGGCTTTCGCATCATCAGCAAGATCAGGCCTTTGAGCGGGCTCTCGCAAGCCCAAGCCTTGGCTGCCGTGCAGATGAGCATTGAGCAATCCCGCCAACGCCTGGGCGAACGACTGAACGCGCTGCTGTTCCACAGCGCCGCTGACCTTTTGGCCGCAGGCGGCCCAGCGCTTTGGGAACAGGCCGAGCAGCAACTCAAGGGCAGCGGCATCCGCCTGGGTGTCTCCTGCTACGGACCGGAGGAGTTGCTGACGCTGCGCCAGCGCCAAGACATTCGCATCGCCCAGCTGCCGGCCAATGCCCTGGATCAACGCCTGCAGCAAACCCTGCAAGGCCCACAGGCCGAGCTGCTGACGGGTGTGGAACTGCATGTGCGCTCGGCCTTTTTGCAAGGCCTGCTGCTGGCGCCTGAACGCGGGGCCCAACGCGTGCCGGCGGCCGCGCCATTTCTGCAAGCCTGGCAAAAAGACTGCCAAGCCCAAGACCTATCGCCCACCGTGGCCGCGCTAGGCCTCGTCAAGGCCCTGCCCCAGGTGCACAGCTGCGTGGTCGGCGTGGAGAGCTTGGCGCAATGGCAAGACATCGCCGGCGCCTGGCAGCATGCCCGGCCCCTGCATCGCCCTCACCTGGCCTGCGACCTGCCCGAAGCCTACGACCCCCGCCTGTGGCCCAAACCATGAGTTCAATGAATCCGCGCCCTGCTTGCTTGGCGATTGTGCAAGCCCGTCTGTCCAGCAGCCGCCTGCCTGGCAAGGTCTTGATGCCGCTGGCCGGCATGCCGATGATTTTGTTCATGCTGGAGCGCGTCAAACGCGCCACGCTCATCGACCAGATCGTGCTGGCCACCAGCACCGACGCCAGCGATGACGCGCTGGCGGACGCCGTGCGCGAAGCCGGTTATGCAGTTCATCGTGGCCCGCTGAACGATGTGCTGGCCCGCTTTGCCGGCGCCGCCCAGGCCAGCGACGCCGAACTGATCGTGCGCCTGACAGGCGACTGTCCCCTGATTGACCCGGCCCTGATCGACCGCGTCATCAGCCAGCTCTGTGCGCAGAAGCTGGACTACTGCACGAATAGCGAGCCCGCCAGTTACCCCGATGGCCTGGATGTCGAGGTCTTCACCCGCCAAGCCCTGCTGCAAGCCGCGGAACACGCCCGCTTGCCCAGCGAGCGTGAGCACGTCACCCCCTGGCTGCGCGCGCAAGCCCAGAAGCTGCGCATTGGCAGCCTGAGCAGCGTGATTCCACTGGCCCAGCTGCGCTGGACCGTGGACCATCTGGATGATTTGCAACTGGTGCGCGCCCTGGTCGACGCCCTGGATGCCCAAGCCGGCCCCGGTGCCGCCCTGCGCGCCGATCTGTTTGACTTTCTGCGCTTGCTCGACGCCCGGCCTGAGCTGCTGCAGCTCAACCCGCACCAGCGCAATGAGGGCTATGCCAAGAGCCTGCGCAATGACGCGCTGCAAGCCGCTGCCGCCCAGCCCTGACTCCGAACACCTATTTCCAAAGAGACTGCCATCATGCGTACATTCACCGCTTCCGAAGCCATGCTGGAGCGCGCCGAGCGCGTCATCCCCCTGGGCAGCCAAACCTTCAGCAAGAGCCGCACCCAGTACCCCAAGGGTGTCTCGCCCTTCTTCATCGAACGTGGCCAGGGTGCGCGCGTTTGGGATGTGGACGGCAATGAGTATCTGGACCTGGTGATGAGCCTGGCCTCGGTCACCCTGGGCTATCAAGACGCAGAGGTCAACAGCGCCGTCAGCCGGCAACTGCAGGATTCAGGCGTCATCTTCAGCCTGCCGCACCGCTTGGAGTGCGAGGTGGCCGAGCTGATCGTGGACATGGTGCCTTGTGCCGAGAAAGTGCGCTTCGGCAAGAACGGCTCCGACGCCACCTCCGGCGCCGTGCGCCTGGCCCGCGCCTTCACCGGCCGCGACCATATCGCTGTTTGCGGCTACCACGGCTGGCAGGACTGGTATATCGGCAGCACCGCCCGCCATCGCGGCGTGCCCGAAGCCACCCGCGCCCTCACCCATGCCTTTGCCTACAACGATCTGAGCTCGCTGGAGGCCTTGTTCCAGCAATTCCCCGAACAGCTGGCCGCCGTGATTCTGGAGCCCATGAATGTGGCCGCGCCGCAGCCCGGCTTTCTGGAAGGCGTCAAGGCCCTGGCCCACAAGCATGGCGCCTTGCTGGTGTTTGATGAAACCATCACAGGCTTCCGCTTCGCCAACGGCGGCGCGCAGGAGCTGTTCGGCGTCACCCCCGATCTCGCCACCTTTGGCAAGGGCTTGGCCAATGGCTTCCCGGTCTCGGCCATTGCTGGTCGGGCCGATGTGATGCAGCTGATGGAAGAGATCTTCTTCTCCTTCACCTTCGGCGGCGAAGCCCTGTCCCTGGCTGCTGCCAAGGCCACGCTGAGCAAGCTCAAGCGCGAGCCTGTTTTGGCCGGCATCGCGGCCAAGGGCGAACAGCTGCAAACCGGTTTGCGCCGCTTGCTGGATGAACAGAACTTGAACGATTTGTTCTCGGTCAGCGGCCATCCGAGCTGGACCTTCCTGAACGTGCGCGAAGCGCGTGGCGCCAATATCTTCGACATCAAAACCCTGCTGGCGCAAGAGCAGCATCAGCGCGGCGTGCTGGGTCTGGGCACCCACAACCTCAGCCACGCTCACAGCACGGCCGACATCGAGCAGGTGCTGGCCATGTACCGCGAGCTGCTGCCCATGGTGGGTGAAGCCGCCAGTGCCGGCCGGGTGCCGGAACTCTTGCGCTGCGCCCCCCTGGTGCCCCTGTTCAAGCTGCGCTGATGCGGGTCGCCTTCCGCGCCGATGGCTCCTCCCAGATCGGGCTGGGTCATCTGCGCCGCTGCCTCTCGCTCGCCCAGGCCTTGCAGCGTCTGGGGGCTCAAACGCTGTTTCTTTGCCGAACCAGTGATGTTGACGCGCAGGCCTTGCTGGCCTCGGCCGGCATCGAATGCCGCCTGCTGGCGCAGCTGCCGGCGGTCATTCAGCCGGGCGCTTTGGCCGACGCGGCAGACGATGCCCAAGCCTGCATCGAAGTCCTCAAGAACGAGGCGCCCGCCCTGCTCGTCGTTGACCACTACGGTCTGGCCGCTGACTGGCACGAGGCCTTGCGCCAAGCCCTGGGCTGCCGCATTGCGGTGATCGACGATCTGGCCGACAGGCCTTTGAGCGCCGACGCCTTGATCGACCAAAACCTCTGCGTCGAGTCCAGCCATCAAACCCGTTATGCCCCCTGGCTGCGCCGCCCGCCCGCACGCAGGTTTTGCGGACCCGGCTTTGCCCTGCTGGGTGAAAGCTATGCCGAACTGCAAGCTCATGTGCCAGCGGCCGAGGTGCGCAGCATCGGCATATTTCTGGGTGGCACCGACCCACTGAACCTCAGCCCCACGGCCCTGCAAGCCTGCCGAAGCGGCGTTGGTTTCCAAGGGCCGATCGAGATCGTTTCCACCCACGCTAATCCCCATCTCGCCAGCTTGCGCGAAGCCGTGCGCGCAGACCCGCAAGCCCAGCTGAGCCTGGATTTGCCCGAGCTCAGCGCCTTCTACGCCCGCCATGATTTGCAGGTCGGCGCGGCCGGAGGCGCAGCCTGGGAGCGCTGTGCCGTCGGCGTGCCCTCCTTGACGCTTTGCCTGGCCGACAACCAGCGCGCCGTCCTGCCCGAGCTGGAACGCCGCCAGGCCGTGCTGGCCGCCACCGGCCTGGATGCACCCGCACTGGCCAAAGGCCTGCGCCGCCTGCTGGACGATGCGAGCTTGCGCCAGACGCTGGCGACGAATAGCCGCGCCCTGGTCGATGGCCAAGGCGCGCGCAAGGTGGCGCTGGGCTTGCTGGTGCTGGCCCAGGCGCCGCTGCAACTGCGCCCGGCCGAGCTGAGCGATGCCGAATGCCTATGGCGCTGGCGCAATCACCCCAGCACCCGCCAGGTCTCACGCTCGCAAGAGGAAATTCCGCTGAGCGCCCACCGCGCTTGGCTGGAGCGCCTGCTGGCGGCCGGGCAGAGTCGGCTCTTTCTGGCCTATCTGGGCTCGTTTGCAGTCGGCGTGATTCGCTTCGATCCCTTGCTCACATCGGATCCGGAAGCCGCCGTCGAGGTCTCGCTTTATCTGGATCCTCAGCTGCAAGGCCTGGGGCTGGGACGCGCCCTGCTGCAAGCCGGTGAAGCGGCAATCGCCGAGATGCATGCGGATGCCGCCTTGAACATTCATGCCGAAGTCTTGCCCGGCAATGAGAGCTCCCTGGCCTTGTTCCGCGGCGCCGGCTATGGCCCTGGGGCCACGCCGCTGCGCTTCATCAAACGCCTGGTGCCATAGGCCAGACAAACTCTGGCCGAGCAAACACATGGCTGGCAAAGCCCTGCTTGAAGGCTGAAATCGACAGTTGCTTGGCGCTGGGCGTGGGCTGATCCTGGGCGAATTGCCGCTCGCCCAGGCGGTACCAACGGGTGCCCTGGCGCTTGAGGTACTCAATTGCCACCTGCTGCACCACATGGCCCAAGGGCTTGTCGAACAGGGCGCGGTCATAAGCCCCCACGCCGTACAAGCCTTCATCCCGGTTGATCTGGAACACGCCAGCCCCCACCAGCCGGTGAGTCTCCGGATCGCGCAAGGTGACCATAAACGCCTCGCCCGCCTGAATCATGGAGAACTGGCGCTGCCAACTGTCGTCACTGCGAGTCTTGCGCCCGGCCACGTCCAGATGCAAGGCTTTGAGTTCCTCCCAGACTGCTGCATCCGCCGCTGCCGCGTCCATCAAGTCCACCTGCCAATGGCGCAGGCCAGCGTTGATCAAGGGGCGAAAGCTCTTGCGAAAACCAGCGCGGATCTCGTCCAAAGAGGGGCTCAGATCCACAAACAAATCATGCTTGACCGTGACCGAGGCACCGGCCGCCAGCAGCTGTTGAGACCACTCGCTCAGGCCCAGCGCTGCTTGATCAGGCAGCACAGCCTGCTGCAGACTCAGGCTGCTCTGGCTCAGGCGTTGCGCCAGCATTTGCAGCAGTTCCAGCAGGCGCGCGCAGATCTTCTTGACGGTATTGGGCGACAGGCCTTGCACAAACAGCGGCGCCATCAAGGGCCCACCAAAGCCGCTCAAGCTCACGCTACCCGGCGGGCCACCCAAGGCGAGCGGGAAGATACCGCAGGGTCGGCCATCGGTTTGCAGAATCAGGCTGATGTCCTGCAACTGCCAGCCGGCATCCTCCAGATAGGCTTGCTGATAAGCCAGCGAGCTTGGCGCATAGCTGACCGAGCGATAGGCCAAGCCCTCCCACACCTGCGCCCAGGCCTGGGGCTGCTGATGCGCCAGGCTGGCGTCCAGGCGGCTGTCATTCAACAAGGCCTGCAAGGCAGCAGGCTCAAGCATTTGCTTCATTTCAGGCATGGGCATGCTCGCAAGGCTCAGGCGCTGACCAGCAAACCATGCTGTTTGAGTTGGCTGACAACGGGGCCTAACTCCCAAATCGGGCGGCCAATGCGCTCGGCCACTTCCAGCAAGCTCTCGCTGCCGTCGCAATAGGCCAGCAAATTCATCATGGCCTCCACTTGCTTACCGCTTTCCTTGGTGCTGATAGAGGGGTAAAGCCCGCGCTTGCCCAGCTGGGGTTCACACAGGGTGGTGCAGTTGAGGGTCTCGTCGGCTTCGATGGCCTCGATGCAGCGCTGCACGGCGGTGAAACCACCGGCTAGGCCGGCTGGCGTCACCAGTTCCAGATCGTCCAGCGAGGTGTGGTACTCGGGGTAGCAGGCGTATTTGCTGCGCATCACCGAGGCCACGGGCAGGTCCACGCCAGGGCTGCAGTACTGGCGCTCATCGCTGCCACGGTCCAGAAAAGAATAGCTGCCATAGCCCGGTGCCAGATGCGACAGCACATGGCGCGCAGCTCGGTCGGCCAGCGTCGTGCCCCGCCGAGAGGGCAGGAAGGAATAGGCCCGCTCATCCCCCATGCAGCTCAAGACATAGCCCGCCACCACATTCTTCTTCATGGCGTCGAGATGGCGACTGAGGTAGGTGATGGCGCCAATCGTCTCAGGCACGATCAGCAGACGGTAGCTATAGCGGCGCCGGGGCAGGCTTTGCAGCCAGCGGGCCAAATAGGTCCCCACCACCGGACCACTGAGCTCGTTATTGGCCATGGAGGGGTGGCAGAGATAGCTGGACAGCAGCACCTCTTGCTCGGTCTCGCCTCGGATCAAGGCCTCGCCGTAGTTCAAGACGCCGGGCTCCAGGCTGGCGTCGATATGCACGCGGTAGCGCCCGGGCTGCAGGGTTTGACGCTGCTTGTGTGTCAGGCAGAACCCCCAGCGGCGGCTGTAGTAGGAGGTGATGTAGGGAATCGCGTCCGGCTGCTCGGGCAGGGAATACAGATGCGGCTGCAAGTCCTCTAGCGACAGTTCGGCCTCCACCGGCTCGGAGTAGCCCATCACATGCAGATTGTGCTGGGCCAAATCGCAGATGCGGCTGCCGTCTGGGGCCTCAATCCAGGCGGAGCGGATATTCCACTCCAGCGGCACGGTCCAGTCGAAGGCCTGGGTGCCGCTGGGCACCGCATGCATCGTCAGGGCCGGCAGTTCGCGCCGCAAGATGTCCATGGAGCTGCGAAAACCTGCGCCAGTGAGCGAGCGACAGATAGGAAACAGCTCGCGGCAAAGCGCGTGCATCTGCTGACCTAATTCAAGATTCATAGTTCCCAATTCCTACATCCAATACCCACTTCACGGCAAAGCGGGCCCACTTAAGCGCTCGCCTTGGCGCATCCTATGGCAGGCCAAGCATGGCCGAGGTTCGGAGTATCCGGGCGCAAACCGCCTATCTTTGCGGACGCCTGTATTGGGCCGGCTCCCGCCCCCTATTTCACTCTTGAGCGAGCACCTAGCTGTGCGAGCATGCGAAACCGAAAGCCAATTGCCACAGGCCCACCATGCAGATTTCGCAACGCCTCATTGATCAAACCCAAAGGCCCTATCTGATTGCCGAGATGTCGGGCAATCACAATCAATCGCTGCAAAGGGCTTTGCAGATCGTTGAGGCCGCCGCGGCCTCGGGTGCTGACGCGATCAAGCTGCAGACCTATACCGCCGACACCATGACCTTGAAGGTCGACGCACCCGACTTCGTCATCCAGGACAAGAACAGCCTGTGGGCGGGCCGTCATCTGCATGAGCTCTATGATGAGGCCCACACGCCCTGGGAATGGCATGGCCCCATCATGCAAAGAGCCAAGGAGCTGGGCATGCACTGCTTCAGCACGCCTTTCGACGAGACCTCGGTCGACTTCCTCGAAGAGCTGGGCGTGCCCGCTTACAAGATTGCCTCTTTTGAGCTGACCGATCTGCCCCTGATCGCCAAGGTGGCCAGCACCGGCAAGCCCATGATCATGTCCACCGGTATGGCCTCGGTCGCCGAGATTGATGAGGCCGTGCGCACCGCACGCGGGGCCGGCGCCAAGGACCTGATTCTGCTCAAGTGCACCAGCACTTATCCCGCCACGCCTGAGAACAGCCATTTGCGCACCCTGCCCAATATGCGCGCCACCTTCGGCTGCGAAGTGGGTCTGTCAGACCACACCATGGGTGTGGGCGCGGCCATCGCCGCTGTGGCCCTGGGCGCCAGCTTGATCGAAAAGCACTTCACCTTGCGACGAGCTGACGGCGGCGTGGACTCGGCCTTTTCGATGGAACCCGAAGAGTTCAAGCTTCTGCGCTGCGAGACCGAGCGCGCCTGGGCGGCCCTGGGCCAGACCAATTACGGCGGCAGCCAGGCGGAGGAAAAATCCAAGGCCTTCCGACGCTCCATCTATGTGGCCGTGCCAGTGCAGGCCGGCGAAGCCCTGCGGGCCGAGCACCTGCGCATCGTGCGCCCCGGCTTTGGCCTGGCGCCCAAGTTCTACGACACCGTGCTGGGCAAGCGCGCCAGCCGCGATTTGAGCCCGGGCACGCCCCTGGCCTGGGACTGCATCGGTTAATTTGCCTTCATTGCGGAGACTGAATTTGAGCGAGATCGTCGTCGTCGTCAATCGATTCGACCTGCCGATTGCGGCCACCTTGCTGAGTCAGCGGGATGCGCAAGTGCTGGTCGCTGACCCCTTGTTGCAAAACCACGCCCAGGCCCAAGGCATGGCCGCGCCACTGCTCGAGCCTGGCCTGGATGCCCACGCCTACCTGCGCGCGTTCCGGCAGGCCGAACAAGCCGCCTTGCAACTCAACCGAGCGCTGGCACCTTTGCTAGAGCATTGGGCGCCCAACGCCGCCGCCGCCGCCTGGTCCAGCCACCGCACGCTGCAGATGTTCTCCACCCTGTTCTGCTACCGGGACATCTGGAAACATGTGGTCCCCGCCCATGCCCAGCGCAGCTGGCATGTGCTGCTGCCCAGCAACCCGCATGACTATGGCGTGCACTCCTTTCTGCCGGGCCTGACCCTGGTGGATGCCTTGCAGGCGGCGGGTATCTCGCACACCGCCTATGGCTATGACTGCCCCGGTGCCGACGCTTTTGTCTTGCCGGACTTGCGCCAGCTGCCGGCCGAGATGGACCTGCTCTGCCATCTGCCAACTTGCTTCCACGACGCCGCCTACTTCGGCGAAGAGCTGCATGCCAGCGGCCTGCGCTGCGGCATCCTCAGCTCGCAGCGCTACGACGTGGCCTTGCCAGGTCATACAGCCACCGGTCTGATTGATCTGGCTACCGTGGCCGCTGAACTCGGTGCAGAAGGGCGGGCCCGGATTGATGCGCTGGAAGTCGAGATCAAAGAAGTCTTGCTCAGCCATCTGCGGCCCCACATCCTGCAGCGCAGCTTTCTGCTCAAGCAGATCGATTCGCTGTGGGAAGTCTTGGCCCTGCAAGGCCTGTTCTACCTCTGGCTAGAGCAGCGCCTGGGCGCCAAGCCACCGGCGCAGCTGCTGATCTCCAATCACGACGCCACGGTGCACGGCGCCTTGATGAGCTTTGCCCAGAATCACGGCATGAAGATCACCGTCATACCGCATTCCCGGGTGCACAACTCCTTGCTCAAGACCGATGGGCTCAAGCCGGTTTGCCTGCACCACGGCATGCAAGATGGCCCGGTGCTGGACTTGTCGGAGCGCGTATTGCCCTCGCGCCGCCTGAGCTACCCAGGCGCCTGGCAAGCGCCACAGGTGCTGGCTCAGGTCGAGGCCAAGCCCTTTCAAACCCTAGGCCTGATCCTCAACGGCATCAGCGGCAACGGGGTTTGCGTGGTCGACTTCGATCAGTACATCGCCGATATCGACCACATCCGCAGCTGGGCCAAGGCGCGCGGCATCCAGTTCAAGCTGCGGGTACGCGCCGCTGAGACGCCGATAGGCTTGGTGGGCGAGCGCCTGAACATTCCCGCGCAAGAATTGCTGCAGCATGCCCAAGGCAGTTTGCTGGACTTTGCCCGTGGCTGCGATGTCTGCGTGGGCTATGACTCGCCGACCTCGGGCCTGCAGGATCTCATCCGCGAGGGCGTTCCCAGCTTGCAGATCGACCGCCGGCCACTGTCACGCCTGGAGTGGAGCATCATCGACGCCCGCATCGTGCCGCGCTATGCCATGAGCGAGGGTTTGGAGCGACTCGGCTTTATGCACGCCAACCCGGCTGAGTTCCAGGCCTTCGCCCAGCGGCAACACGAAGCCGGCTTGGCCAGCCAGCTCGGCGCCCAGCCCTTGCGACACTGGCTGCTGGCCAACTAGACCAGCACTTAAACATCAAGGGATGTAGTACGGCGTGACGGTATAGACAAAGCCCGCGCCGACCGAGGCCAGCAACACCTTCTTGCCCGGCGCAAACCAGCCGGCGTCGAAGGCCTCATCCATCACCGTGCCCAAGGAGGCCTCGGCCGTGTTGCCGATCTGCTGCACATTGTTGATGGTCTTGCTCATGGGCACGCGCAGGCGAGCCATGCAGTATTCGATCAGGCGCAGATTGGCTTGGTGGAAGAGGATCAAGTCCAGATCGTTCACCGTCCAGCCCAAATCATCCATGGCGCGACGGATGATTTTGGGCAACTCCACCACCACCTCCTTCCAGACGCCCAGCCCCGTGTGCTCGTAGTACAGCGCCTTGCTGTCCTGCTCGAACAAGGCCGGGCTATGGGGAAAGCTGGAGCCACCGCCGCGCAAGCGCACCAGCTCATAGTTCTTGGTGTTGCTGGTGAAATAACTGGGCAGTAAGCCACCAGCCTCAGCCTCGGCTTCACTGCGCCGGAGCAGCACAACCGAAGCCGCATCGCCAAAGAAGTAGGCGCTGTTTTCGTCAAACGGATCCACAAAAGGCGACTGTTTGGCCAGCCCCACCACAGCGATCACGCGCAGCGAAGGGTTGCCCTGCAGCAGGCAGCGGGCGTTCTCCATCGCCACTTGCATGCCGGCGCAATTGGCCATCAGATCAAAGGCGATGCCGGCTTTGAGCCCCAAGGTCTGCACCAGTTTGAGGGCCGTGCTGGGATAAAGATAGTCGCCGGTGAAGGTGGCGACGATGACGCCGTCGATCTCGTCCTTAGCAATTCCGGACTTGGTGATGGCGGACTCCAGCGCCTTGTGCGCCATCGACGAGGCCGATTCGTCGCCGGCCAGATGGCGCTTCTCGATGCCGGTCTTGTGGAGGATGTCCTCGGTCGACAGGCCCAAACGCTCGGCCACCGTCGCGGTGGTCTCAAAGCCCGGGGGGATGTACTTCCCGGTGCCAACAATCCTAACTGCCATGTCCCTGCCTTTGCAAAATATGCGCCCACTTCTTGTTGTGGGCGAGTTCTGCCTCGACCGTGCTGCGATCACCATGCCCAGGCAGGATGACAGTATCCGGGCGAAACTGGGGAATGATGCTTTGCAGGAAGTGGAGAAACTCGGCCTTGTTTTCGCGGCTGTCGAACAGGGTGATTTTCAGCTTGTGATGCAGGGCCAGATCGCCCGTGATGATGAAGTCACGGTTCAGGCTGTGAAGGATGCAGCTGCCCTTGGTATGCGCGCCCACATGTTGGATGATCAGCCCCCAATCCAGCAGCAGCGCGATCAGCGCCTCGCTGAAGGCCGCCGTTTTGGCCGGGCGCATTTTGCGCTTGAGCAGCATCAATGAGTAGGACTGGGCGCGCTTGGCTTCGTCCAGGTCCAACTCGTGCAAATACAAGGTATCGACCAGGCCGCTATCAATCATGCCGGCCGCGGCCGAGATGTGGTCGAAGTGAGCATGGGTGCTCAACATGAACCGCAGCTTGAGCTTGTGCTCATGCAGATAGGCCAGGATCTGCTCCGGCTGATCGGTGGGATCAACCAGGATGGCCTGATCCCCTTGCTGCAGGATGTAGCAGTTGGTCTTGAGTTCGTTGAGCAGCAGGCGGTGGATGTTCAACGCGCCGGCTTGATAAATGATCACGACTCAGACTCCGCCGAAGTACAAGGTTTGGCCGCCGATGTCGCGTCCATTGGCCTCGAAGAACTCAATCGCGTTGATGATTTCCGTCAGCGGCGCGAACTGCTTGTGCGGAATCAGGTCCAGCACCTTGTCGGTGTTCTTACCCACGATCTGATCCAACATGCCGCTGGGAAAGGCGGACAGGCCGATATTGTTGACGTGCACACCGAAGGGATGGCCTTCCTTGTTGAGCACGCGTGAGAACGCCTCCAGCCCGCTCTTGGTCGCGGCGTAGACGGAGTCGCCCACCACGCAGAGCTTGGGCGCCATGGACAGGATGTTGATGATCTGGCCGCGCTTGGCGCCGACCATTTTGCGAAACACTGTCTTGCTGGCCAGGATGGGCGCCTTCAGGTTCACATCAATCATGCAGGCGATGTCGCTGGCTTTCATGATGCCCAGAGGCAAGGAGGTCAGGATGGCAGCGTTATTGATCAGCACATCGATCTGTGGCATTGAGCGGCAGATCTGCTGAAAGGTCGACACGGTTGCTGCCTCGTCGGCCAGATCACAGGCATGAAAGTGCACAGAGGGGCTAGCTGCCGCCAAGGCATCAAAAGCCTCGGAGGACTTGCGGGCCACGGCGATGACGGTGTTCTCCGCCGCCCAATGCTGCGCAAGCGCCAACCCCAGGCCGCGCGTCGCGCCGGTGATCAGAATCGCTTTATGCCGCATTCGCTGAGTTCGACTTGGCGATGGCCAGGGCGGCCAGGGTGCTGGCGTTTCTGAACGGCGTCTTGCCCTCGGTGATGATGGCGTCTTCGTCGATCACCTGCACTTCCTTGCCGGTGCGCTCGAAGATGAACTCCTCCACCTTGATGATCAGGCCCACCAGGGCCAGCGAGTCGATGATGCTGCCGCTGCCAAAGAGCACGGTTTCGCGGTCCACGGGACCGGCGTCAATCTCGTTCTCTTCGCAAATCACCTTCAGCTCGGCCAGGATCACATCGATCAGTTCGGCTTCATTCATGCTGTTCATCCTCTTTCTTTGATGTTCTTGATAGCGCAATAGTAGGGCTGGGCCTGCAGCGTGTGCAGCAAGCACTCGTGCGCAGGCTTGATGTCGATGGCGAAAATATTCGCCCCGGCCAGATTCTGCTGGCGCACCAGGCCTTGGCTGACGAAAAGGTCCCAAACCGGGGCCCAGTCGTTGTCGTATTCATACGCATCCGTGATCTCACGGACATACATGCGGAAGTTGTCCGCCTGCGCCTGCCCCTGGGCGTCCAGGACCTGGCCCGGAAACTCCTTGTAGAAGCGATAGGGCACGGCCGCAACTTCTTCGGTGTGATGCAAAAAGGTGGCCCCGCCGACAAACTCGGTGCCCAACGCCAGATTGACCGCCTCCATCTCGACCAACTGCTCAAAAGGCGAACCCGGGCCAAAGGAAGACAGATTCTTGCAACTGGCAAAGGCATGCGCCTGCGGCCCGCTGACGCTCAGCGAGTGAAAGGGGTGCAGCGTGCGCAGCACGCCGGGCCGCTTGCGGAAGTACTCGGTCAGCGCGCCGGTTTCGGCAGGTGTCGTGCGGCTGTCCCAGACCCGGCTGGCGCCATATGCAAATGTGAAGGCCGGCATCAGCAAGGTCGTTTGCTCGCCCAGCACCTCATTCAAGACACGCATCACGCCGGGCAAGCCGCCTTCGATCAGGCCAAAGGTCAGCAGAGAGCTGTGCACGATAACGACGTGGTTGCGCGGCAAGCCCAGCCGCGCAAGTCCAGCACCCAGATCATCCAACGAGGTGCGCTTCATTGCTGCCCCCAGACCTGTCGCTTCGCGCCAGGCCCCCCGAGGGGGTGGAGAAACAAGCTTGGGACGGCCCGGCGATTGTTTCTCATGCGCTGCGCACCTTCTTGAACCGGTCGTTGACGAAGTTTTCCCAGTTGAAGATGAACTGGCTGGGCACCTTGAACTTTTCCATGCGAGCCAGGCAGTGGCGCTTGATCAAACGCTCGGCCTCGGCCTTTTCAAGCGTGCCGTTTTGCAGGATGTAGGCCACCACAATCTGGCCCAACATGGGATGCTTCTTGGCCTTGACGAAGACATCGTCGATGAAGGGCAGCTCGTGGATGCAGTTCTCCACCTCGCTGGGATAAACCTTCAAGCCACCCACATTGATGATGTCGGTCTGGCGACCCAGAATCATCAGGTACTCACCATCGGTCTCCACCAGATCATTGGTGCAAAACCACTCATGGCTGTTCTCCTCTAGCTTCAGACCCTGCTCGGTGAACAGCACCTTGCCCAGCAAATTGGACTGAGTCTTGATCCAGAGAATATGGTCCTCGACCTTGGACTGAACGCCGGCATCGATGAATTTGAACCACAGCGTGTCGTTGGAGCGCGACTTGATCTGCAGCACGCCGGTTTCCGACAAGCCATAAGTCTGCTTGAACACACAGCCCGGCAGTACCTCGTTCATCTTTTTGAGCACGGCCTCGCTCATCACCTCGGTGCCATAACTGACCACTTGCAGTGAAGACAAGTCGTAGCTGGCATAAGCACGCGACATCAGCAGCTGTGACAAAAAGCTGGGTGTTGTTGGCAGCAGCTGGCAGCGGTACTTCTGCACCGCCTGGCAGACGATGTCCACCTGGCGCTCCGCCACATTGACCGCCGTGCCGCCACGGAAGAGCAGGAACAGCACCGTGTTGATGCCGCCCATATGGTCGAATAGCAGAAAGCAGATGGAGCTGAGCGGCTCCTTCTTGTCCAGATAGCGGTAGCACAGCGAATCGATGTTGTGCACGATGGCCTTGGGCACGCCGGTGCTGCCCGAGGTGAAGACAATCAGGCCGCCGGTGTCGCTAGGCAGGATGCTGCGCCACTCATTGCCTGCCTGGCAGGGCTTGGCCTCTGGCGCGCCAGCCGGCTGTATCGCCGTGTCGGGCGGCGCATAGGTATCGATCAGAAAATCAACACCCAGTTGCTCGACATACTTGCCGAGCTTGGCATGCGCCTCGCGGGTCAGGGGCACGACCGTGGCCTTGCGGAAAAACAGGGCCAGCATGCAAGCCAGCGCGGCAAACGAAAACTCGCCGATCAAGGCCACCACATGGCCAGGGCCGATGTTCGCTGCGGCCAAACGCGCTTCTTCAGCGCGCACCGCATCGGCCAGCATGCGATAGCTGTACTCCCGCCCGTCCGAGACAATGGCGATGCGCTCGGCGTTTTCTTCCATCCGCTCGCGCAGGACTTCAAACACGGGTGGCTCCTTGAGGCGCTGTTGGGGTCTTCTTGCACAGCGCCGCGTAATTCACCTCGACCTTGAGTTCCTTCCACTGCTCACGCGGGAACTTGTCCTCCACCGGCAGGATCTTCTCTGCCACGATGGTGAGGCCGGCGTCGGCGATCTGGGCCTGCATGGCCTCGACCGAGTCGTACAAAAAGATGTGATCCACCGAGGGCGCGTTGGCGCAGGTGGTCAGGAAGACATGGCCTTCATCGCCGATCAAGCCGGCAATCGTGCGCATCATGGCCAGCGGGTCTTCCAGATGCTCCAGCACCTCATTGATCACGACCAAATCGTAGGCACTGGCGCCACTGAATTCGCAGACGTCTTTCTGGTGAAAGCTAACGGCATGCCCAGGCGCAAACTGCTGCACCACTTTTTGGCTCAGGGCCAGTGAAATCGCGCTGATGTCCACCACATCGAAGTGGGCCGACTTCAGGCAGCGCAGAGACTCGACCAGATGCAGGCCATGGCCGGGGCCAATCTCCAGATAGCTGCGCACCGGTTTGCTGGCTTCCAGGCGGGCGATGGTGTCGATGAAGAAATCGAACAAGCCGTAATGATTGCGCCACAGGAATTGTGAGATGGCCAGGCCGTAGACCATGGCCTCCATCTCCGATTCCGAGTGGTAGACGCGCTGAGCCACCTCGGCGAAAGAGGTCGAGCTGTAGCGTCCGGTCTTGCGGAATTTGATCTGCTCCAGCAGCATGTCTTTGCAGAGCTTGGTGTAGCAGTCCGCCACCTTCTCGACCGGAATTGCGTGCGCTTGCAGCAGGCGGCCGAAGTTCTCCGAGAAGCTGGCCACGCGCGCATGGAAGAGCGGATCGGCATTGGCCATCACGCCGGCAATCATCTTCTTCTGCAGCGGGTTCTTCTGACCGATGGCCTGGATGATCTGATGAAAGACCGACTCCGTCTGCGTGTCGGCTGATGCTGCGCTGAGGGCGATGCTCATGGATCGGGCTCTCTGGTTCAGTGGTCAGGCTGGGCTGGGCTGGAAGCTCAAGCCGGCAGCTTCTCGCGCAGATAAGAGCGGATCAACTCAAAGCTGATCAATTCCACGGCCTCATCGTCTTTGAACTCGATGCCGAACTCTTCTTCCAAAGCCACCACCAAATGCATGTGATTGACCGAGTCCCAGCCCTCGACGTTGTCAACGCTCGAGGCCGCGGTGATCAGGCTCTTGTCGATGTCGAAGACGCTGGCCAGCAAGTCGGTCAGCTTTTCGTCCAGTCCCTTGTTTGTGCTCATCTTGTTTACTTTGCTATGAGTTGAATATGGCAAGGCTGCGCGTAGCTGAGCGCATCGAGCCGGGCATGGCAGCGCTGGCGGCCATCGGCCTCCTGCTCAACCTGGAAACCCAGCTCGGCCCAGAAGGCCGCGGCCAATTGGTTTTTGCTACTTGGGATGAATTCAGCGCAGACATTGTCCACGCCGAAAACTGCCCTCGCCTGCTCAGCGCAGGCATGGAAGAAGAACTGCTCAAGCTCCCGTTTGATCACCCGGCAGCTCATCAAAAAGGTGTCCACAAAAGCGCCACCCTGGCCGTCTAGATGCAGGATGCAGACGTGGGTGATGCCCAGTTCGCCGAACTTATCGCGCACCTGCATATGGAAGACCAGGTGCTGATCCGAGGCGACGAAGGACTCGATCTCCTGCACGGTGTAACGCACGGTGCGCAGATTGAATTGATTGGTCTTTTGCGTCAGCTGGGCAATGCGCGCGATGTGCTCGGCATGGCCGGGCCGATTCAACACCAGCTCGACACGCGTATCCAGTGATTGCAAAAAGGCAGCGATGTTTTGAAAGCCCGCAGCACTCTCGGCCCGGTTGTCATTGTCTCGGTACTGCTGCAGCTTGGCGCCGTCCTCGGCCGTGCGGTGGGGGATGAAGAACAAGTCCTCGGCCTGCCAGATGCGCTCGAACTGGCTGGGGTCTGAGGGCGCTTGAATCACATCCAGCTCGGGCAGGCTTTGCTCCACCAGAGCGCATTCCACCGAGCTGTCATCGATGAAGACGAAGTTGTTTAGCCCAAGCTGCAAGGTCTTGGCGATGTCGGCAATGTTCTCCGCCTTGTTCTTCCAGTTGGCGCGGATGCAGACAAAGTGTTCCTTCTTCAGCAGGCTGTGCGGATGACGCTCGAACACCTCCAAGGCATCGGCCTCATTGTTCTTGCTGCAAATGGCCAAGAGCACGCCGCGGGCGTGCAGGCCGAGCAAATAGGCCTGGAACTGGTGATAAGCCACGCCGGGGAATTTGCTGGCGTCGAGCGCGATGCCGTCCAGACCGTCCTCGCCGATCACCCCGCCCCAGAGCGTGTTGTCGCAATCGAGGATCACGCACTTCTTCGCCCGGCCGTAATGCGCGGCGATGATGGTCGCCATCTCACGCGCCAACCAGGACCACATCGGCGATTTGTAAGGCGCTTTGCTGGAATGCCAGAGCTTGCTGTCATGCACCTCGCTCGCACCAAGCAGGCCCACCAGGCGATTGACTTCGACCAGAAAGAACTGGCTCGCATGCTCACGCACATAGGCTGCCAGCGCTGTGTTGAGCACGCGCACCTTGGCCTCTAGGCTGGGCGCGCCGCGCATGTCGGGCAACAAAGGCAGGGCAAAGTCGGTCACGATCACCGGCGCCTTGATGCGGGCACGGGCCAAGTCCAGCAACTGGATCAGGGCTTCGGCCTCGCGCGCCTCATCCCAAGCATTGGCCAGATAGTCCTTGATCAGGATGCGCAGGTCTAGGCTGAGCACAACGAAGTCGGGCTTGCTGCGATGCAAGGACGAATCCTCGTCCAGCAAAGTCTGCGCCACCACATTGAAGTCGCTGAAGGTGATCTCGGGCCGCAGCTTTTGCTTGAGCAAGTGGTAGGACAGAAAGAGCTCTATCCCATTCAGCGTGTAGTTGGACAGGCAATACACCTTCGGCGCAGGCGCGGCCCAGTCTTCACGCCGCCATTGGTTGACGGCCTTTTGCACCGCCACACGCTTTTGCTCCTCGGGCGGGAAGGCATCAAATGCGGCCAGCCTCATCAGCAAACGCCCCCGTTCACATGCAGCACCTGCCCGGTCATATGCGCGGCGCCCGGGCCGGCGAGAAAGACCACCGTGCTGGCGATGTCAGCGGGGCTTGCAAGACGGCTCAGCGGCGTCTTCATCTTCAGCAGCATGCGCTGGCGCTCGGGCATGTCTTGCGTCATCTCGGTCTCGGTCATACCCGGTGCGACGGTATTGATCCGTACGCCCCGGCTGCCCAAAGGGCCAGCCAGATTTTTGGTGAGCAGATGGACGCAACCCTTGCCCAGGTTGTAGCCCAACCATTTGGCAGGCGGTTCGTATTCGGCGACGACGCTGCCAATATTGACGATGGCGCCGCCCCCATGGGCTTCAAACAAGGGCAAGGCCGCCTTGATGGTGCAAAACATCGCGCGGGTATGCGGCAGGAACTGGGCCTCGAAGGCCGCCAGATCCAACTCGAAAATGTCGCGCTCCTCGATTGCGGGCGAGGCATTGTTGACCAGCAGATCCAGGCCTTGATGGCGCAGCTTGATCTCCGAGAACATGCGCTCCACCGCCACCGGGTCAAACACATCGCCGCGCAGCAGTTCGCCGCCGCCGCCAAGCACTTTGACCTGTTCCAGCAAGGCCTCGGCCTTGGCCTGTGAACGCTGGTAATTGATGTAGACGAAATAGCCTTGACGGCCCAATTCCAGCGCGATCTCGGCGCCGATGCCGCGTGAAGCGCCGGTGACGAGCGCGATCTTTTGAGCAGGCTTGGCGGCCACGGCAGGCTCCGCCGCTTGGCGCTCCTCCGGCCACTTGACCACCGACTCACCGCGGATGACGCTGCGATTGAGGTGGTTTCTGATGTCGATGGCAATCGTCAGCAAGCGATTGCCCAAATGAATCTTTTTGATCTCGGCGGCAATCTCGATCCGGTCGCCCACCCGCACCGGGGCCAGGAATTCCAGCTTTTGCGATACCCACAAAGCGCCAACACCGGGCAGATGCTTACCGATCACGGTGGAGATGAAGGAGGCCGTCAGCATGCCATGCGCCACCGGCGAGCCCACCTGAGTCTGCGCGGCAAACTCGGCATCCACATGCATGGGGTTGTCGTCCCCAGTCAGGTCGACAAAGCGATCGACATCGCGTTGCGAGATCTCATGCGAGAACACAACCGACTGCCCGACTTGAAAACTTTGGATATCCGCTAATGCCATGAATCGCCTTCGATAGTGGGGTCAAGCCAACTCGCTTTGCCTACAGCGATAGCGCTGTTGCGCAACTATTTAGCTAGAAGCGCGAGCTCACAGCCGCCAAACAACCCGCGGCCATGATACTGGCGCTTGCCCCGCGCTCTTGCATCTCTGAGCGCATGAAAGCCCCGGCTATTTATTCGATGGCCGGCGCCTTGAAATAGCGCTTGCTCAGCGCAGAACCGCCAGCACACCCGGGCCCAGGGACCACATATTCAGCACACCTTGCTGCACCTCGGAAAGTGCAGAAATATGGGCCACGCGCAGCGAGTAATAGTCGGACTCGGCACCCATCACATCGAAGAGCGAGCGCCGGCCCATCTGCTGCCACTGCACCATGGTGGCGCTGCGCAGTCGCTCGCTGGCGCGCAGAATTTCCACGATGCGGCGGGCACGCTCCAGCGCCGCCCCCGCATTGAGGTGCAACTCCTGCAACTGGAAGTTGCGCACGGTCATCGCATCTTGCAACTGCAGTTTGCTGGCGTCGGCGCGGCGCTGGGCCGCCAGCTTGGAAGCGTCAAGGCCAGGCGCATAGATCGGCATGGTCACAGTCACGCCGGCGCTCCACTCGCCCGCCCGCGTCCCCGTCGAAGTACCGGTGCCGTTCGCCGCCATACCCAGGCTGACCTGCGGCTTGCTTTGCGCCGCCACAACCGAGGCATAACGCTCCTGGGCACGCGAAGAAGCCTCCAGCTGCTTCACATCAGAGGACTGCAGCGCAGCCTCTTGCAAGCCTGGCAAGTCAGGCAATTGATTCAGCAATGAGGCATAGCTGGCACTGGCCGGCAGGGCGTCGCCAACCAGGCGCTTGAGCCGCACCTCCACCACGCGCAAATCAGAGCGGGTCTGTTCCATCGACAGCTCGGCCGTCATCTGGCTCTTTTGGGCCTGAGTCAGCTCGCTGGCGCGGCCCTTGTCGGCCTTGACCACGGACTCCAGCGCGTCGACCAGACAGGCCATGCGCTTGGTGTACTGACGGTAAACCTGGGCTTGCAGCAATAAGCGGCCACGGTCCAGGGAGTAACTCACCACCTGCGCGGCCAGCTGTTGCTCGCTGCTGATCAGGCCTTGTCGAGCGGCTTCGGCCAGCTGCAAGCGCCAGGCAGCGGTCTGAGCAATACGGCCAGCATCCCAGAGCGGCATGCTCAGATTCAAACCTGCTTGGGCCTGCCCCTGATTCTGGCGCACACCTCTAACTTGTTGGCCAGCACCACTGGTCGAAGCCTGGGCCTGCACCACGGGCAGGCGAGCCGCTGCCGCCTCTTCCCAATCATTTCTTGCGGCTTGGGCCAACAAATTGGCCGCGCCGAGTTGCTGGCTGCGAGCCAAGGCCAGATCGATCATCTCCAGCAACTGTCCACGGGGATCCGCACTGCCGAAACCAGGCAGCGCATCTTTGCCTTCAATCGCTGTGCGCTCCTCTTCGTTACAGCGCAGCTGCGCCTGCACCGACAGGGTCGACAAAGCCAACGTACTGCCGAGGAGCAGGCCCAAGACAGGACGAGGCAAGACGTTGAAAAAATGGCTATTCATGGTCGGCAATCAGGCTCGGAAAGACACCTATTCACTAGACCACACAAGCCCTGGAGGTGAAGGCCGGAGTTGCCACCCGGCGACCCCGCAATTTGAAGACCAGGCCCGCTGGCGCTTCACACAGTCAATGCACCGCTAGGTGCATCTACCGCGTTTTCAGCGCTCCTTCAAGGCCTCATTGCTCTTGAGCAATGGCCGGAGGATAAAGCTCAGCACCGTGCGTTCACCGGTCTTGACTTCCACATTGGCGGCCATGCCAGGCAGCACAGGCAAAGGCTCGCCGGCGCGGCGCAAGGTGTTCTTGTCGGTGCGGATCAGCACGCGGTAGTAGCGCGCGTCACCAGTCGCCGCGGTCTTCTCGTTGTCACCCAAGGTATCCGCGCTGATCAACTCCACATGGCCTTCCAGGCCGCCGTGAATATTGAAGTCATAGCCTGCCAGCTTGACGACGGCGCGCTGGCCGACGCCAATGAAGCCCACTTCGGACGGAGGCAGACGCGCCTCCACCAACACATTGGGGCCAATCGGCACGATCTCCATCACCGGTGAGCCGCCGGCCACCACGCCGCCCACGGTGTTGCTGCGGATGTTCTTGACCAGGCCATGCACCGGCGAGCGCAAGACCGTGCGGGCCATCGCATCCTTGCGCACCACCTGCTGCTCATCCAAGGCCGCCAACTCGTTTTGCTGGCGCGCCAACTCCTGGCTTGCGTCCTGCCGAAAGCGGCTGACCCGCTCCTGGCGCTGTTGGCGCAAATCATTGACCTGGCGGTTCAAGCGCATCACTTCCACTTCGGACATCAGGCCGCGCGTGGACAAGTCCTGCGCCACCTTGAGTTCACGCCCCAGCAAACCCACGCTGCGGTCCAGCGCCACCACGGCCTCATCCAACACATGCATGCGCGACTCGTAAGTCTGCAACTCGGCCGCCGCCAGCTCGGGCGCGGCCTTGACTTCGGCGGGCCACTCCGGGCGGCCACCATAGGCCTCGGCCTTAAGTCGAGCTACCGCCGCCTTCAAGGCCAGGCGGCGCAAGCTGCCTTCGTTCTGCTGAGCCTCCACGCGCGTGGGATCTAGGCGCATTAACTCCTGACCAACGGCGACCTCCTCGCCTTCAGCCACCAGCAACTCGGCCAGCAAGCCGCTTTCCAGGCTGGCAATCACCTGTTCCCGCGCCTCTGGCACCACACGACCCTGCATGCGGCTGACCTGATCCACCCTGGCGAATGCAGCCCAGGTGATGGCGGTTGCCACAGCGGCCAGCAAGAGGTAGAGCGCCCACATCGCATGCGGCAGCGGCTCGTCGAGCTGCGCCCGGGCAAGGCTACTGAGAAAGGGGCTGTCGTCCGCGGCTTTCGCCATATCTTTTTCTCTATCTGGCGCCGTAGCGCGTCTTCGTTATTGCTGTGAGATCGTGTCCAGAACCGTCAACCGGGGCCTCAAACGGAAGCCTTGCGCTCAACCGGTTGGGCACTGGGATGCATGTGCACGCGAGAGTCCTCTCCACCTCGGCCTCCCGCCTGCACCGTGGCTGCCGGCTGCACGCCAGAGAGCGCGGCCAGCACCTTGTCCCTCGGACCGTCCAGCACCAGCTTGCCCGCATCCATCACCATCACCCGGCCCACCAACTCCAGCACGGCGGGGCGGTGCGTCACCGCGATCAAGGTGCAACCTGCGGCCGCCTCCTTGAGTTGACGCAGAAAGCTCATCTCGGACTGTGCGTCCATGGAGCTGGTCGGTTCATCCATCAGCAAGAGTTTGGGCTTGTTGACCAGAGCGCGTGCCAAGGCCACCAATTGGCGCTGGCCGCCAGACAGCAGGCCGCCCATCTCACCCACGGGCAGATCCCAGCCCATGGGGTGAGCCGCGACAACGCGGTCCAGGCCGGTCAAACGAGCCACCTCAACTAGGCGAGCCGCCGGCACTTCACCGCGGCCCATCAAGACATTGTCTCGGAGCGTGCCCTGGAAAAGGCGCGGCTCTTGCGACACGAAGCCAACATGCGAGCGGTACTCAGCCGGGTCGATCTGACGCAGATCGAGACCTTCCACCTCGACCATGCCCTCGGTCGGCTGATACAGGCCGGCGATCAAACGCAAAACGGTGGACTTGCCACTGCCAATGCGCCCCAGAACGGCGATGCGCTCACCCGGTTGGATCTGCACATTCAGTCCACCCAACACCCGAGGCGCCGCCTGGCCAGGCGCTGCCGGGTACTGGAAGCCCACGTCCCGCAAGACGATGCGGCCCTGCACACCGGTCAGCGGCACATAGTTCTGAGCGCTATCACGTTCGGTGGGCTTGTTCATCAGCGAATCGATGCTCTGCAAGGCGGCCCGCGCCCCTTGGTAGCGCGTCACCAGACCCACCATGCTGCCCAAAGGGGCCAGCGCACGCGAGGCGAACATGATAGAGCCGATCAAGGCACCCTGCGTGATCACGCCTTCACGGATCAAGTACACGCCCCACAACAGCATCAGCAGCGTGTTGATCTGATACATCGAGTGGGACAGATGATTGATCAAGCCGTGCATGCTGCGGGTACGCAGGCTGGATTCAGCGGCCACCGCATTGCTGATCTCGTAGCGGTGTTGAAACTGCGGCGCAGCGCCCGAGGTCTTAACGTCCTCCAGGCCCTCAAGTGCCTCCACCAAATTGCCCTGCACTTCAGCCTGCTCGGCCATGCCGGTGCGCACCGAACGCCGCACCAAAGCCTGCAGCACGATGATGCCTGCCACCATGATGGGCACCGTCAGTGTCACCACCCAGCCCAGAGGGCCGCCGATGGTGAAGACCATGCCGACAAAAATGATGATGAAGGGCAGATCGGTCAACACCGACATGCTGGCCGAGGCGAAGAAGTCACGCACCGTTTCGACCTGGCCCATGTAGTGGGCACAGGAGCCCGCCGAGGCCGGCTTGTGCTCCATACGGATCGACAGAATGTGGCGGAACAACTTAGCGCCGATGATCAAATCAGCCTTGCGCCCCGCCAGGTCGATCAAGTCGGCCCGCAAATGTTTGGCGAACAGATCGAACACCAATGCCAACGCGCCGCCGATAACCAGGGTCCACAAGGTCACCAAGGCATCTTGGTGCGGGATGACCTTGTCGTAGATCACGGCCGTGACCATGCCCGTGGCCAACATCAAGACATTGCTAAGCAAGGCCGCCAACATGGCGCCACGGTAGTAAGGGATGAAACGCTTGAGCGTGCCCCATAGCCAGTGATCGGTGGCATCCATCACCACATGGTGATGGGCTTGGGCTCGGGTCTGCTCCTTGGGGCTGACCAGCAGGCAAAAGCCGCTGTATTCAGCCTGCAACTCGCTCAGATTGGCTTCGCAGAGTTGCGACTCGGCGCCTGGGAACAAGACCTGGTAACGGCCGCTGGCCTCGTCCAGCACGCGCACCAGCACGCAGGCGTCGCCCTCATTGAGCAGAATCACCGTTGGCAGCATCAAGCTGTTGATCTGATTCAGCGCGCGACGCTGAACGGCCGCCTCGTAGCCCGCCTCCTTCATCAGCCGCACCGCTTGCGCGGGCGACAAGACACCATCAACCGCGCCATTGGCCCGCAAGGACGCGGCTGAGCGAGGGCGTTTGTGGTGGTGGGTCAGCCAGACCAGCGCCTGCAGCAAGGGATCACCGATGTCCGCCCCGACTTCGTCCTCGGCGTCCAGGACAGGCTCCTGACGCACGACCCCATCCTCGGCAGAGGCGGCCAAGCGCAGGCCCGGCCCTCGGTCGGTGCCAGCGGGGTCAAAGAAATCGTCGCGTCGGGACACCCGATTCACTCCTCAAAACGTCCAAAACGAGGGCTTGAGCACATCGCTTCAGGCCTCACGCTGGGCCAAAGCCATGCGTTCAAACTGAGCTTCCATATCGGCCACCAAGGCCGGAATATCAAACAAGGCCGAGCTTCGACCAAACTCTTGCAGATAACGTTTATAGGATAGTGCCCGCGCCGGCTGCTGGCCAATCTGAATCGCGCGCTGCTCATACTCCGTCACGGAATAGGTAATCAGATCCGGCAAGCCGACCGCCGTCAAGAGGCTGCCCGCCATGCGCGAGATATAGCTGCGCCCGCTCAGCGTCAGAATGGGTGCTCCCATCCAGAGGCAATCATTGGCCGTCGTCCCGGCGTTGTAGGGGAAGGTGTCCAGCACCAAATCGGCCAGCTGAAAGCGTGCCAGATAGTCCGGCGGCGCTGCACGTGGCGCAAAGATCAAACGCTCCGCCGCCACCCCTTGCGCTGCCGCATGGGCCAGCATGTTCTCGCGCGCCTTGGCGTTATCTGCCAGCAGCCACAAAACCGAGTTGGGTACCGCCTGCAGCACCCGCATCCAGGCCTGAAACATGGGCTCGGTGTACTTGTGGTTGTTGTTGAAGGAGCAGTAGACGAAGGCGTCTTCCGGCAGACCCAACTGGCTGCGCGTCGGCGTGGCGCCAATCGGCCGCTTGCGATCGCTGGACTGATAGCACTTATCCAAGTAAATCGGCCGCTCGGTACAGAAAGGCAGGTACTCGGGCGGCATCACAAAACGATCCGCCAGAATCCAGTCCACGCCGGGAATGGCCGAGGTGCCAGGCAAGCCAAGGTAGCTGACCTGAATGGGTGCGGGGCGGTAAGCCAGGATGTTCGGTCGAGCGCCGCTGGTCAGGCCCTGCAGGTCAACCAGCACGTCGATACCCATGCTGGCGATCAGCTGGGCGGCCGCCTCATCGCTGAGACCTTGCAAGGGGATCAGCTGATCCATGGCCGAGCGGATGCGGGCCCGCTGGGCCGAACCGTCTTCGCCGCTCCAGCAAAAGGCGAACACCTCGAAGCGCGAACGGTCGTGCAGCTCGAAGATTTCCGGCGTCAAGAAGCCCACGGCATGCATGCGCAAGTCGCCGGAGAGGTAGCCAATCCGGATCCGCCCTTCCCTGGGCTTACCGCTTTGTTTGTACAAGGGCGGGCCGGCGTACTTGATCACCTTCTCGTGCACAAAACGCTGAGCGACCAGCAACTGCAGCGCCGGGTCATCGCTATAGCTCAGCATGGCCAGCAAAGAGGTATTGAGCAGCAACTGATTGGGCGTGACCGCGCCGACAGGCTCATACACCGGCCAAGCGCATTGCTTTTGGCGGATGTGTACATAGTGCTGCAACACATCGCCCTGATCGGCTTTGAGCATCAGCGCCTGCCGCATGACGGCCTCGGCCTCCGGATAGCGCTTTTCTTGCTCCAGCAGGCGGGCACGATTCTTCAAAGCATGCAGGCGCAGCTCCAGGGCATCAGTACCCATGATCTCGCCGACAGATGTGTCATTGGCAGCATCTGCCCAGGTCTTTAGCGCATTCTCGACCTGCCCCAGATGCTCTTGTTGATGCCCCAGATTGACCTTGGCCTGCAGAAAGTCGGGTTTGAGTGCCAGGGCTTGCAGATAGGCCTGCTCTGCCTCGGCATGTTTGTGGATGCTGGCCAGGGTGGCGCCCATGTTGTAGAGGGCGACAACCCGCAGCGGTCCGGTCTGCTTGTCCAGCCAGGCGCGGTACAACTCACCCGCCAACTCGCCCAGTCCTTGAGTCTGCAACTGGGAAGCGCGGCCCATCAACTCGGCCAAGGGCAAGCTGGCCTCCTGGCAGCGGCGCAGGAGTTGATCCCACTCGGCGCTGAGGGCGGCGGGAATGCTCAATGTTTGCATGCGGGGTGAAGCAAGGTCCATGGCGGTAGAGGCCTATGTAAACGTGTCGCGAAGCGCGTGTCTAAGACCTTGGCTTTGCCCAAGGAGGACGCAACCTGGCCAGGGACGGGCCCACAAGGGCTTCCCCGTCCCGATTCTCCAAGCACTACTCCCTGCAGGATCGCCGCAAATAGCCGGGTCCAGGGGCCCAATTCCCCGCATGTCGCCCTGCTCCTCTGCATTTCGCTCGAGCAGGCAGGAACTTGAGTTTCGATTTACTCCCTCTTGCCCCTGCATTTCGGCGCTTCAGGTCAAAGCCGGGCTGGTCAGAATGGTTTCACCTCTGTAGGAGGAGGGCGCGCCCGAAACCGGTCGCTGTTTAGAAAGCAAAAATATGCTGAATGCCATTCTGACTCGATGGGCCAGGACACGCGGAGCCTTGTCGTCGACCTCGTCCATCACGACCCAGCCTCACGGCCTGCAGCGGCCCAGTGGCAGCTTTCCGCCGCCGCGCAGCACCATCAACAGCAACTCGGATTCGATTTGGCAGACCTTGCTGCGCCGCCGGCCCGCCGATGTTGACCCTTGGGCAGCGCAGTCCCAAATGCCCGACGCCGGCCGGCAAGCCAATGTGACCGTCGCCCGCGTTCAGTTTCAGGCCTCTTTGCAAGGGCTCAGTGGCGAGACGGTCGAAGCACTGGAGCGCAGCATCTGCCGCAGCCGCAATCTGCGCGACCTTTGGCATTTGCGCGCCTGGCTGTATACCGAGGTAGCGCGCGCCTACTCGCAGCATGAGGCTGAACGCCGCCTGCAAGCCTTGAACAGCTTTTTCAGCAGCCAAGCGGCCATGCTCAGCTTCAGCGCCACAGGCCCAGGCTTGGTTCAGACCAAGAGCAAGCGGCACTAGGCCTGACATTTAGACCGCCAGACCAAGCCAGCCAGCCGACCATGTACCTCACTCTGCGCGAGATCCCCGACTTCCCGCCCCCCTGGGGCTTTGCCAGTGCCGGCCGCCCGGACGAGCGACGCGGCCGCAGCGCGGCGCGCCAAGCCCTGGTGCAACTCAAGCTGGTGTTCCAACGCGCAGCGGCCGATGTGCCAGGCGAAATCGGCCAACACTTGCAGCAAACCATCCGCCACGCCAGTGAGCCGATCGAGTTGTGGCTGCTCCGCGCCAGCTTGCTGGCCGCCCTGCCCGCCGACTGCAGCCGGGCCGCGATGCACGAACTGGCCATTCGCACCGCGCTCTGAGCCAGGCCGCCCAGGCCTAACTCGCAGATGCGAGAGGCGGCAGCAATGCCGCGCGCGAGCCGAAACAACATCTCGTCACCCGCCCGTTCAAGCCCGCGGCAAGAACAAGGCAAAATGACCCGCACACATGAATATCATCATCCTCGACGACTATCAGGATGCCGTGCGCAAGCTACGCTGCGCGGCGAAGTTGGAGCACCTCCATGCCAAAGTCTTCACCAACACGGTCAAGGGCATAGGCCAGTTGTCCGTGCGCCTGCGTGACGCCGAGGTGCTGGTCTTGATTCGGGAGCGCACCGCCTTTCCCCGCCAGTTGCTGGAAAAGTTGCCCAAGCTCAAGCTGATTTCGCAGACCGGACGAGTCGGCGCCCATATCGACGTGGCCGCCTGCACCAAGCTAGGCATTGCCGTCGCTGAAGGCGTGGGTTCGCCCACGGCGCCGGCGGAGCTGACCTGGGCCTTGATCATGGCCGCGATGCGGCGCCTGCCACAGTACATCAGCAACCTCAAGCATGGCATCTGGCAGCAGTCGGGTCTGAAAGCGGCCTCGATGCCGCCCAACTTCGGTCTAGGGATGGTGCTTAAGGGCAAAACCATGGGCATCTGGGGCTATGGCCGCATCGGCCAACTGGTGGCAGGCTACGCCCGCGCTTTTGGCATGCAGGTGATGGTGTGGGGCAGCGAGGCCTCGCGCCTGCGGGCCTCGGCCGATGGCTACCTGGCGGCGGAGAGCCGCGAACAGTTTTTCGAGAGCTGCGATGTGCTGAGTCTGCATCTGCGACTGAGTCCAACGACGACCGCACTGGTCGGCCCCGAGGACTTTGCGCGCATGAAGCCCACGGCGCTATTCGTCAACACCTCGCGGGCCGAGCTAATTGCCGAAAGCGCGCTGGTGTCGGCACTCAATCGCGGCCGGCCCGGCATGGCCGCCATCGATGTGTTCGAAACCGAGCCCGTGCTGCAAGGCCACCCTCTGCTGCGCATGGAAAATGCCGTTTGCACGCCGCATATCGGCTATGTGGAGCAGGACAGCTACGAGCTCTATCTCGACGCCGCCTTCGAGAATGTGCTGAATTTCATCAAGAGTGAACCGAGCAACCTGATCAATCCCGAGGCCCTGAAGGTCATGCGGTGAGCCCCGCTGCCCAGCCAGCGGGAGCTGCAGGAACTGATGAAACAGGAAGCGCACGCCCGGCCTCGCTGTGGGAGCTTTACTGGGCTTTCAACCGACTGGCCTTGCAAGGCTTCGGCGGCGTGCTGGCGGTGGCCCAGCGTGAGCTGGTGGAGCGCCTGGGCTGGATGAGCCAGGAGGAGTTTCTGGAGTCACTCGCTGTCGCCCAAGTCCTGCCAGGCCCCAATGTCGTGAATCTGTCCTTGATGATTGGCGACCGCTTCTTTGGCGTGCGTGGTGCCTTCGCGGCGCTGGCCGGCATGATGCTGCTGCCCTGCGTCCTGATGCTGAGCATGGCCGCCCTGTACGGCCAATTTGCCTCGCATCCTGTGGTGGGCAATGCCTTGCGCGGCATGGGTGCCGTGTCGGCGGGCCTAATCTTGGCTACGGGCGTCAAGCTGGCGCCCTCGCTGCCCGGCAATCCGATGGGGCGCTGGTGGGCCTGGGGCTTGGCCGGGTTGACCATCGTGGCCATCGCCGTGCTGCGCCTGCCGCTGCCCTGGGTACTGGCGTGCCTGGGCCCGCTGGGCATGTGGGCGGCTTGGCGGAGGCTCAAAGCATGAGCTTCCCTCCCGAGCTTCTGCCGCTGTTTCTGCACTTTCTGACCCTGTCTCTGCTGTCCATCGGCGGCGCGATTTCTACCGCGCCGGAGATGCACCGCTATCTGGTCGGGCAGCAGCATTGGCTGACTGATCTGCAGTTCACCAATTCCATCGCCCTGGCGCAGGCTGCGCCTGGGCCCAATATCTTGTTCGTGGCGGTGCTGGGCTGGAATATCGCGGGCTTGAGCGGCGCGCTGGCAGCGCTGGCGGGCATCATGCTGCCCTCCACCACCTTGGTGCTCGCCGCCACTCGCTGGGCGCAGAAAAACCAGCAAAGCCTGGGTGTGCGTGCCTTCAAGGCAGGCATGGCGCCCATCACCTTGGGCCTGCTGATCGCCACCGGCTATTTGCTGGCTGAGCCTTATCTGCGCCAGCCGGAGCATCGCTGGTTCACCCTGGGCTTGGTCGCCGCCACCGTGCTGCTGACGGCCAAGACACGCATCAGCCTGGTTTGGCTGGTGCTGGGCGGCGGCGTGCTGGGGGCTTTGGGCTGGGTCTGAGCCCAGCCCTTTTTGTGCTTACTCTTTGGTGCGCTTACGCTTTGTGGCGCTTACTCTTTGGTGCCGAAGATCTTGTCGCCGGCATCACCCAAGCCCGGGATGATGTAGCCGTGCTCATCCAGATGGCTGTCGATGGTGGCCGTCCAGCAGCGCACATCGGGGTGAGCGTCGTGCATGGCCTTGACGCCTTCGGGCGCAGCCACCAGCACCAGGGCGCGGATGTCCTTGCAGCCGCGGCGCTTGAGCAGGTCGATGGTGGCGATCATTGAGCCACCGGTCGCCAGCATCGGGTCCACGATCAGCGCGGTGCGCTCATCCAGTTGGCCGACAAAGCGCTCGAAATAATGCACCGGCTGCAGCGTCTCATGGTCGCGGGCCAGGCCCACGACACTGATCTTGGCATTCGGGATCATGTCCAGCACGCCGTCCAGCATGCCCAGACCGGCGCGCAAAATCGGCACCACGGTGACCTTGCGGCCAGCGATCTGGTCCACCTCGGTGGGGCCGCTCCAGCAGTCGATGGTGGTTTTTTCAAGCGGGAAGTCGGCCGTGGCCTCGTAGGCCAGCAAACGGGCCACCTCGCCGGTGAGTTCACGGAACTTCTTGGTCGAGATGTCGTTCTCGCGCATCAAGCCGATCTTGTGTTTGACGAGCGGGTGTTGAACTTCAATGACAGCCATGGTGTGAAACTCCTTCGCGCTTAGCTGTTTGTCTTCTTGGCGGCTGCAGCGCGTTGGCGCGCCACTTCGTACAGGCACACGCCTGCGGCCACGGAGACATTGAGGCTTTCCACCCCACCGGCCATGGGGATGCGCACCAGCTCATCGCAAGTCTTGGCCGTCAGCTGACGCAGGCCGTCACCTTCGGCGCCCAGCACCAGGGCCACCGGGCGATTCAGGTCGAGGTCGTAAATCGACTTTTCGGCCTGGTCGGAGGTGCCCACCACCCAAATATCGAAGTCCTTCAACTCACCCAGGGTGCGGGCCAGATTGGTCACCATCACATAGGGCACGGTCTCGGCTGCGCCACTGGCCACCTTGGCCACGGTGGCGTTGAGGCCAACGGCATGGTCCTTGGGCGCCATCACGGCTTGGGCGCCTGCACCGTCAGCCACGCGCAGGCAGGCACCCAGATTGTGCGGATCGGTCACACCGTCCAGCACCAAGAGCATGGGCATGCCCTGGATGTTGTCCATCACATCGTCAAAGGTATTGGCCAGGGCCACAGCCTGAACCTTGGCCACCACACCTTGGTGGCGGGTGGTGCCGGCGATCTTGGCGATGCGGTCGTCGTCGCTTTCGATCAGCTTGGTGCCGCTGGATTTGACCCGCTCGATGAACTGCTTCATGCGCTGGTCGCGCCGCGTCGCATCGACATGGATCTCGGAAATGGTGGTGGGATGCGTCTTCAGACGCACCGTGACGGCGTGGAAGCCGAACAGGATTTTGTTGGAACTCATGCCCGCATCGTAGCCGCTAGCATGAGCAATCCGATCAAGACCGGCTGATGGAGCATGTAAAAACTCAATGACCATCGGCCCAAAACCGCCAGCGGGCGTGCGAATGCCGGCAGCGTGCCGGTCAGTAGCGCGGGGCGTGCGAGCAAAAGCCAACGACCCAGCACAAAGCCCCAGAGCATCACCCCCAGCCAGGGCAGCACGGGCACATAGTCCTCGGTGATGGGCTTGTGGGTCACCAGGCCCAGCCAATTGGTCCAGCGGCTGTCAAAGAATTCGTGCTGCAGCCACAGCGGCAGCAGCAAAGCCGCCAAGCCCAGCAGCAGGCCGGCCAGATTCGACAAGCGAGGCCCTGCCACGCGCAGCAGCAAAAGCATCACCGCCATGCCGTGCAGCACGCCGAAGCTGATGAAGCTGCGCGGATACATCAGGTAAGAACCCAGGCTCACCAACAAGGCACAAATCGCCACCTGCCCCCAACGCCGCCAAAAACGCGGCCAGCTCAAGCCTTGATGAAGTGCCAAGGCCTGGCCCATGCCGGCGCAAAGCAGAAACAGGCTGACGATGGCGGTGCGCTGGCCGGTCCAGACCGGGTCGCGGTAGAAGTCCTGCCGGATCCAGCCGAAGTGATTGAGGTCGAAACAGAAATGAAAGACCGCCATCCAGACGATGGCCAGGCCGCGCAAGGCATCGAGTCGATCAAAGCGCATAGCGCGCATTACAGGGGCAGGCAAGGCAGTCACAGTTCGATTCGGCACAATGGCGGGACGCGGCGCGCCAGTCTATGTCAGCGGCGCAGCGCCGCCACTGGGATCGTCATTCATTGCCACTTCAGCGCCACTTGAATCAATTGCGCGCCACAAGAAACACCGCCATGTCTCGTCAAAACAAAGCCGTTCTTTCCCTGGCCCTGCTGCTGTGTTTGAGCCTGCTGGGCTATAGCTGGCTGGCGCCGCAAAGCGCGCAAAGCAAGCCCCAAGCCGAGCCGCGCGGCGTGCAGCCCCGCGGGCCGCTGGATGCCACCGAGCAAAACCATGTGAATGTGTTCAAAAAGGTCTCGCCCTCGGTGGTGCACATCACTACCTTGGCGCGCACCCGGGACATGTTCTCACTCCACATCACCGAGCAGCCGCAAGGCACAGGCAGCGGCTTCATTTGGGATGAGGCCGGCCATGTGGTGACCAATTTCCACGTCATCCAGGGCGGCAGCTCGGCGGTGGTGATGCTGTCCAACGAAGCCAGCTACCCGGCCACCCTGGTGGGCGTGTTCCCCGACCGCGACCTGGCCGTTTTGCGCATCGACGCACCCAAGGAGAAGCTGCAAGCCATTGCCATCGGCAGCAGCCGCGATTTGCAGGTCGGCCAATCGGTCTACGCCATCGGCAACCCCTTCGGCCTGGATCAAACGCTGACCCTGGGCATCGTCAGCGCCCTCAACCGGGAGATCGAATCGGTCACCCGCCGCATGATTCGCGGCGCGATTCAAACCGATGCGGCCATCAATCCTGGCAATTCGGGCGGGCCGCTGCTGGATTCCGCCGGACGGCTGATTGGCGTCAACACCTCCATTTACAGCCCCAGCGGCGCCAGCGCGGGCATCGGCTTTGCGATTCCGGTGGATGAGGTGAACCGCATCGTGCCAAGGCTGATCCGCGATGGCCGCATCATCCGCCCTGCCCTGGGCGTCACCGCTGCGGCGCCGAATGTGCATCAGGCGCTGAACTTGCCCAAGGGCGTGGCGCTGGTGCGCGTCAATCCGGGCAGCCCGGCGGCGAAGGCCGGCCTGCAGGTGTTTGCCCGTGAACGCAATGGCCGACTGATCCAGGGTGATGTGATCACCGCCATCAACGATCAGCCGGTGCGGGATCTTGATGAGATGCTCAACCTGCTGGAGCAGCGCCAGGTCGGTGAGCGCATCACGCTCACACTGTGGAATGAGGGCAAAACGCGCAAGCAGGCGCTGCAGCTGGGCGACTCGGACTGAAACTGCCAAGCCGGCTCACTGTGTCCCGCTGTGCAGCCAGAGCCGGTATTTTCCGCGCGGCTGTGATACCGTCAAAGCGCCGAGACTGAAGCGATAGGTAAGCGGCCCATGAGTCTTGATTCGAGTGGGGACGCAGTCCTCGACAATCCAGCAGTTCGCCCACCCGCCTTTGCCGCCAAGCATTGGGCTTGGGCCCACTGGGTCACCCTGCTGACCGCATTGACCGGGCTGTCCCTGTGCCTCGCCCTGGGGCTGGCCCGGCAGCAGCAGCGCGTGGCCAGTGAGCAAAGCCAGGTGCACGAAGCCCTCAGCGCCGTGCGCACCAGGCTCGAAGCAGTGGCTCAGGCTACTTTTGGGCCCACGCTGGCCCTGGAGGCCATGATTCAGCTGGACCACGGCATCAGTGCCGAGCGCTTTGATGCACTCAGCCAGCGGGTGGTCAACTTGCTACCGCAGGTCCGCAGCATCGTTGTTGCCCCCGATGATGTGGTGCGTTATGTCTACCCGCTTGACGGCAATGCCGCTGTGCTGGGCCTGCGCTACGCCAGCATCCCCTTGCAATACGCCCAGGTGCAACAGGCGCGCCAGCAAGGACACCCTTTGTTGGTGGGGCCGGTCAAACTGGTGCAAGGCGGTGTAGGCGTCATCCAGCGCACACCGGTCTTCTTTGCCAGCCCGAACGGCCAGCCGCCGACCTATTGGGGTGTGGTGTCGGTGGTGGCCGATCTGCCACGCTTTGTGCAGGCCGCCGGCCTGAGTGATAGCTCACCACTGCGCCTGGCGCTGTTTCAGTGGCGGGCCGACAGCCAAGGCCTCAACGAGCTGATCTGGGGCGATGCCAGCCTTGCCAAAGAAGCCTTGGCGGTGACGCAATTTGTGCATTTGCCAGGCGCCACCTGGGCCATCGCCGCCTACCCCAAGCAAAGCCGCGCGGCGGCCAGCGCGTGGTTGGATGCCGAGATGATCGCCGGCTTGCTGGCCAGCGCTGCACTCTCCTTGCTGGCCGCCCTGCTGGTGCAACGCCGCCGGCATCTGCAAACGCAAAATCTTGCGCTGAGCCAGTACATCCAGCAAATCCGTGAGCAGCAGTTAGCGCTGCAAGCGACCGAGCAGCGCTTTCGCAGCCTGACCGAAATTTCCAGCGACTGGGTTTGGGAGCAAGACGCGGAGTTTCGCTTCGTCTACTACTCGCGTGAAAGCGACCCCGAACTGCGCAAATACACCCCGACATTGATTGGCCAAAAGCGCTGGGAAGGCCCGCAGGCTGGTGTCGACATCGACTGGGGCGAGCACATCGCCACGTTGAAACGGCATGAGCCTTTCCGGGACTTTGGCTACGGCCGCCGCTTGGCCTCTGGGGAGATGCGCTACATCAGCATCTCCGGCTCGCCGATCTTTGATGCGCAAGGGCGTTTTACCGGCTACCGCGGCACCGGGCGCGACATCACCATGACCAAGAGTGCCGAGTTGGCCCTGCGCGCCTCAGAAGCAGCGCTGGGAGCCGCCAAAAACCGCTTGCAGGCGGTGCTGGACTCGGCCCTTGAGGTAGCCATCATCGTCACCGATATGGAAGGGCAAATCGAGCTCTTCAATCGCGGCGCCCAACTGATGCTGGGCTATGCCGAGGACGAGATGCTGAACCGATGCATCAACCTGCTGCACCGCGAAGAGGAGTTGCTGGCGCGCGGCGTGCAAATCATCCATGAGGGCGGGCGCACGCTGATGCGGGTGGACCCCGCCTCGGTGCAGGCCTTCGACACGCAGACTAGCTTCTGGATCTTCGTCCGCAAGGATGGCGCGGAGCTGGAAGTCTCGCTGACCGTCAATCTGATGCGCGAGCAGGACGGCAGCCTCAAAGGCTGGCTCTGCATTGCCCGCGATGTCAGCGCCGAGCGACAGGCACAGCGCGAGTTGGTGACCTTGAATGCGGAGCTGGAAATGCGCGTGGACAAGCGCACGGCGGAGTTGCAGCAAGCCCTGGTCACCCTGCGCCAGGCGCAGGCCGAACTGATGCGCTCAGAAAAAATGGCCGCTTTGGGCTCGCTGGTGGCTGGCATTGCGCATGAACTCAACACGCCGCTGGGCAATTGCCTGACCACCGCCTCCACCCTGGAGAGTTTGACCCAGCAAACCCGGCGCGATTTCGACGCCGGGCAGATGCGCCGCTCAGGTCTGGACGCCTACCTCGCCGATGCGCAAACTGCCTGCGCCATCCTGCTTCGCAGCATGAGCACAGCGACCGAACTGGTCGCACACTTCAAGCAAGTGTCGGTCGATCAGGCCACCGCACAGCGGCGCGGCTTCACGCTGCAATCGTTGGTCAACGATGTTTTGAGCCTGCTGGGGCCCCAACTGCGCAAGTCACCGCTACAAATTGAGCAGCAAGTCAGGCTGGACGAACCCTTGGACAGCTACCCCGGCCCGCTGGGGCAGGTGCTAACCAATCTGATCATGAATGCCATGATTCACGCCTTCGATCCGCCCACCGCTGAGCGCAAGGAAGGCGATGAGAACGGCACGCCGCCGGCCGAGCAGCGCCTGCGCATCGAGGCCGAAATCGACCCGGCGGACCCGGCCATCGTGATCCTCAGCGTGGCCGACAACGGCAAGGGCATGAGCGCCGACATCCGGCGCCGCGCCTTTGATCCCTTTTTCACCACCAAGATGGGCCAGGGCGGGACCGGCCTGGGCCTGAACATCGTCTACAACATCGTGACGGGCATCTTGGGCGGGCAGATCGAGCTGCAGAGCGAGCCGGGTGTGGGCAGCCGTTTTGTGATGCGCCTGCCCATCAAGGCGCCGATGTTGGCGCATTGATGGCGCAATGATCGCGTATTCGTGGCGCACTGGAGGGGCCGAGAGGCCCCTCCGATCAACCGATCAGGCTAATTAACCGATCGCACGGCGCGCATTGCGGAACATGCGCATCCAGGGGCTCAGGTCGCCCGCGTCGCCCGAAGTCCAGCTCATCTGCACATTGCGGAACACGCGCTCCGGGTGCGGCATCAGCACGGTGAAGCGGCCATCCGCCGTGGTCACCGAGGTCAGGCCATCCGGGCTGCCGTTGGGGTTGAGCGGATAGACCTCGGTGGGTCGGCCCGCGTTGTCCACATAGCGCATGGCTCGCGCCACCTTGGCCGCATCGCCGCGCTGCGAGAAGTCGGCAAAGCCCTCACCGTGGGCCACGGCGATGGGCAGACGCGAACCCGCCATGCCTTGGAAGAACAGGCTGGGACTTTCCAGCACTTCCACCATGGCCAGGCGGGCTTCGAACTGCTCGCTGCGGTTGCGGGTGAACTTGGGCCAGTCTTGGGCGCCGGGGATGATGGGCGACAGCGCCGCCATCATCTGGCAGCCATTGCAAACGCCCAGGGCAAAACTGTCCTGGCGGGCAAAGAAGGCCTTGAACTGGTCTGCCAACACCGGGTTGAACATCACCGAGCGCGCCCAGCCTTCGCCGGCACCCAGGGTGTCGCCGTAGCTGAAGCCGCCGCAGGCCACAAAGCCCTTGAACTCGGCCAGGCTGACCGCGCCCGCCTGCAAGTCACTCATGTGCACGTCGTAGGTGTCGAAGCCGGCCTTGGCCATGGCGTAGCTCATCTCGACATGGGAGTTCACGCCCTGCTCACGCAGAATCGCCAGCTTGGGCTTGGCGCCCACATTGATGAAGGGCGCAGCCACATCTTCGCTGGGGTCGAAGCTCAGATGCACATGGCGACCGGGGTCGGCTGCCAAGCCGGCTTGCTCATGCTCACTCTGGGCGCAAGCCGGGTTGTCGCGCAGGCTGGCAATGCGCCAGGACACCTCGTCCCAGCTCTTGTGCAGGGCTTCCAGCGGCGCGGCGAACACCTTCTTGGCATCGCGCCAGACTTCCATCTGGCCATTGGCATTGGGCTTGCCCACCACATGGCTGCACTTGGACAAGCCGTGGGCGCGCAGGGTCTGCAGCACGCTGTCGCGCTCGCTCACCCGCACTTGCAGAACTACGCCCAGCTCTTCGCTGAACAAGGCCTTAAGTGTCAGCTCTTCGCGGCGCGCGCCGACCTGGCTGGCCCAGTTCTTCGAGTCGCCGACATCGGCGCGGCTGTCGCTGACACCATCACCTTCGGTGACCAGCATGTCCACATTCAGGCTCACGCCGGTGTGGCCAGCAAAAGCCATCTCGCAGGCGGTGGCCCACAGGCCGCCATCGCCACGGTCGTGGTAAGCCAGCAGCTTGCCTTCGGCGCGCAGCGCATTCACGGCGGTGACCAGATTCTTCAGCAAAGCGGCATCGTCCAGATCCGGCACGGCGCCGCCAAACTGGTTCAGTGCCTGCGCCAGGATGGAGCCACCCATGCGCTGCTTGCCTTGGCCGAGGTCAACCAAAATCAGGCAGGTATCGCCTTGGTCGCGGCGCAATTCAGGCGTCAGCGTGGCGCGCACATCGGCCACCGAAGCAAAGGCCGTGACGATCAGCGAGACCGGCGCAGTGACTTGCTGCACCTGGCCGTCGTCCTTGGTCCAGCGTGTGCGCATGGACAGGGAATCCTTGCCGACCGGAATCGAAATGCCCAGCGCCGGGCACAACTCCATGCCCACGGCATGAACAGTGTCGAACAGCGCGGCGTCTTCGCCCGGCTCGCCACAAGCCGCCATCCAGTTGGCGCTGAGCTTGACTCGCGGCAGCTCAATCGGTGCGGACAGCAAATTGGTGATGGCTTCAGCCACGGCCATGCGGCCGGAGGCCGGGCCATCGATGGCGGCCAGCGGCGTGCGCTCGCCCAAGGCAAAGGCTTCACCGGCAAAGCCCTTGAAATCAGCCAGAGTGACGGCGCAATCCGCCACCGGCACCTGCCAAGGGCCGACCATCTGGTCACGGCTATTGAGGCCGCCCACGCTGCGGTCACCGATGCTGATCAGGAAGCGCTTGGAGGCCACGGTGGGGTGGCGCAGCACGTCAAACGCGGCCTTCTCAAGGCTGGTGCCACTCAAGTCCAGCGTACCGCCCGAACGGGCCAGGCGCGAGACCTCGCGGTGCATCTTGGGCGGCTTGCCCAGCAGCACGTCCATGGGCATATTGACGGCGAACTCGCTGTCCGTGCCCTTGGCCAGGCCGTCTTCCAGCACCAACTCGCGCTGCTCGGTGGTCACGCCCACCACGGCGAAGGGGCAACGCTCACGCTCGCACATGCTGCGGAACAACTCCAAGCTGTCGGGCGCAATCGCCAGCACATAGCGCTCCTGGCTCTCGTTGCACCAGATCTCCTTGGGCGCCATGCCGCTTTCTTCCAGCGGCACTTTGCGCAGGTCGAACAAGGCGCCGCGATGGGCGTCATTGACCAACTCGGGGAAGGCGTTGGAGATACCGCCGGCGCCCACATCGTGGATGGCCAGGATGGGGTTCTTGCCACCCAGACCCCAGCAATGGTTGATCACCTCTTGCGCGCGCCGCTCAATTTCGGGGTTACCGCGCTGCACCGAGTCGAAGTCCAGGTCAGCCGTGTTGGTTCCTGCCGCCATCGAACTGGCCGCGCTGCCACCCATGCCGATGCGCATGCCGGGGCCACCCAGCTGAATCAGCAAGCTGCCTGCCGGGAACTCGATCTTCTCGCACTGGTCCGCACGGATCGCGCCCAGGCCGCCGGCGATCATGATGGGCTTGTGATAGCCGCGCTGCACGCCGTCCACGTTCTGCTCGTAAACGCGGAAATAGCCGTTCAGATTGGAGCGGCCGAATTCGTTATTGAAGGCCGCGCCACCGAGTGGGCCTTCGATCATGATTTGCAAGGCGCTGGCGATATGCGCGGGCTTGCCGACCGGGTTCTGCTCCCAGGGCTCGCTCAGGCCCGGCAGGTGCAAATTGGAGACCGAGAAACCCGTCAGGCCCGACTTGGGCTTGGAGCCACGGCCGGTGGCGCCTTCGTCACGGATCTCACCGCCTGCTCCGGTAGAGGCGCCGGGGAATGGCGAGATGGCGGTCGGGTGGTTATGCGTCTCGACCTTCATCAACACATGGGCCAACTCTTCACGCGCCTGGTACTGCGGGGCGCGCTGGTCGCCGGCGGGCATCCAGCGTTCGATCAAATGGCCTTCCATCACCGAGGCGTTATCGGAATAGGCCTTGACGGTGTGCTGGGGGCTCAGCTTTTCGGTATTGCGGATCATGCCGAACAGGCTCAGCGGCTGATCCACGCCGTCCACAGTGAACTTGGCGTTGAAGATCTTGTGGCGGCAATGCTCGGAATTGGCCTGCGCGAACATCATCAACTCGACATCGCTGGGGTTGCGATTCAGCGTCTTGAAGGCGGCTTCCAGGTAATCGATTTCATCGACCGACACGGCCAGACCAAAAGTCACGTTGGCGGCTTCCAGCGCCGCCCTGCCCTGGCCCAACACGTCCACATGTTCAAGCGGCTGCGCAGCCTTTTCGTCGAACAAATGGGCGGCGTCTTCGCGCGCCAGCAGCACGCTTTCGGTCATGCGGTCATGCAGCAGCGCGGCGCAGGCGATCAGCTCCGCCTGGCTCAGCGTCTTGACGCCACCCAAGAGGCCGGACTTCAAAACGATGCGGTACTCGGTCACGCGCTCGACGCGGTGAATTTGGCTCAGGCCGCAGTTATGGGCGATGTCGGTCGCCTTCGAGGCCCAGGGGCTGACGGTGCCCAAACGCGGGGCCACCACCACTAGGCTGCCCTCAGCGCCGCCCACATAGGCATCGCCGTAGTTCAGCAGCGCGGCCAGCTTGGTGGCATCGCTTTCAGCCAGAGCCACGTCGCTCCAGACCCAATGCACATGGCGGGCATGGACCGCCTTCACGCCTTCGTGGATGGCCTGCAATTGCGGCAGCAAGGCTTGGGAGCGGAACGCTGACAGAGCGTTGCCGCCCTCGAAAGAAAGCAGATGCTTATGAGTGGCCATGGGATCCCGAAGCTGGGTTGGCGCGCTGGGCTACAACGCTTTGATTGCAAAAAATGAATACTGGCGGGGCCCAAGGCGGCCGATTCAGCCATGCCTGGGCACCAAAACCCGGGATTTTACCGAGGACTGGCAAGCTTTCCGCCTCCACGCAGCAAACTTGCTGTCACCCTGCTCCGCGCTCACACGCTGTACCTCTCAAGCTTGTGCGAATGCCGCTCAAGTACGGCTTTCAAATTTTGTGACAAAGCGCACGCCGCGCCAGTTGCGCAAAGAGCATCTCGATACAAATCGCCTCGCCCGAGCTTGTGCGCAATCCGTACATTCAAGGCAGCGTTCGTCACCCTCCCCTTTTCGGCGGGCGCCCAGCGCCGCTGCCCGCAGCGGTGACTTCTCAGCAGTTCTTGAGGTCCTGGTCCATGAAAACTCCCCAATCTCTGGCTTGGCGCCGTACCGCCGGCATCTTCGTCAGCTTGCTAACTGCAGCCGCCCTAGCCGCCTGCGGTGGCGGTGGTGGCTCGAACAGCAGCGCTGACACGCCCGCACCACCCCCTGCCCCTGCACCGACAGCCCCACCCGCGCCTGCCGCCTCAGCGGCCAGCTTGCTGGAAGGCACGATCACCGGCTTTGGCAGCGTCATCATCGACGGCCAACGCTTCGACGACACCGGCGCCAAGGTCGCCATCGCCAACAACCCCGAAGCCAGCAGCCAAGCCACCCTGGGTGATTTGCGCACCGGCATGCGAGTGCAGGCCGACTTGAAAGACGGCGTGTTGCAAAACCTGGCGGTGAATTTCGCCTTGGTCGGCACGCTCAGTGCCATCGACACCAGCGCCGGCAGCCTGAATGTATTCGGCCAAACCATCAAGGTGGTCAGCGCCACCGCCACCGGCCCCTTGCCCACCGTATTCGAAGGCTTCAATGCCTTGAACCAATTGGCGGTGGGCGATCTACTCAAAGTCTCGGGCACGGTCGCCAGCGACGGAAGCATCACGGCCACCCGGATCGAGCGCCGCCTCAAGGACGGCAGCGAGATCTACCGCCTCAGCGGCGCCGTGCAGGGCCTGGACAGCGCCAACAAGCGCTTCACCTTAGGCGGCAACAGCAGCGTCACCGTGGACTACAGCAATGCGAAGCTGCTGCCCAGCGGCGCGGTGATCGAGAACGGCAAGTTGGTCAGCGTGGTCGCCAAGAGCGCGCCGGCCACAACTGGAGGCAGCACCGTGCTGACGGCCAGCGCCGTTGAAGTGCGCAGCAAGAAATTGCCTGACAGCCCTGACCTGTCGATTGGCGGGCAGATCAGCGACTTCCAGTCACTGGCCTCCCTGCGCATCGGTGATGTGCAAGTGGATGCCAGCAGCGCCACGCTGAAAGAAGGGACCGTAGCCGCCGATGTGGTCAACGGCGCGCAGGCTTACGCGAAAGGTGCACTGAGCGCCGGGGTGCTGAAGGCCACCAGCCTGAAGGTGTTCAAGCCGGAAACCGCCTTGAAAGCGCAATTGAGCGGCCAAGTGATCGACTTTGTCTCCATCGCCAACTTCACCCTGCGCGGCACGGTCGTGGACGGCAGCAATGCCAGCTTCAGCAAAGGCAAGGCGGCGGACATCGCCACCGGCACCTGGCTCAAAGTGACGGGGCCGTTGACCAGCAGCGGCGTCGTGGCCAAGGAGATCGAAGTGCAAGCCCCGCCGGCCAACAAACCCTCGAGCCTGCAAGGCGCAATCAGCGGCCTGGATCTGGCCAATAAGAAGCTGAGCTTGCTGGGCGTGACGGTGCAATGGAGTGATGCCACCAAGTTCAGCTTTGAAGGTGGACTGAGCCTGAGCACCCTGGCCAACGGCATAGTGTTGAGCGTTGAAGGCAGCTTCGACGCCGCCACCAACGTCTTTACCGTCACCAGCATGAAGGGCTCGGCCGCCAGCGCCAATACCGGCGGGATCCGCACGGTGGGCTTCTCCGGCCTCATCTTCAATGCCAGTAGCAGCAGCTTCCAGGTCGGCAGCAATACCGTTCTGATCAGCAGCACGACCCAGTTGCAACCCAGCGGCAGCACCTTGGCCGACTTGAAGAACGGCGCCAAGGTCAGCGTCAAGGCCAGCTTGACGACAGTGGACGGCAAGCCGGTGTTGACAGCTCTGTCGATTGAAATTGAGAAACCAGAAAAGGATTCCGCGGGTGGCGATGTGCTTTATCTGGCCGGCTTGGTGACCGACTTCAGCAGCAGCGCTAACTTCATGCTTGCAGGCCAAAAGGTCGATGCCAGCGGCAGCAAGGTCGAGTTCATCGATGGCAATGCCGCCAAATTGGCCAATGGTGCCAAGCTGGAAATCAAGGGCAGCCTGACCAATGGCGTGCTGATCGCCAAACGCGTGCATTTCATGCCGGGTTGAGTCAGCTCCACGGAAAGCAAAAAGGGCCTGCGCTTGCAGGCCCTTTTTTTTCGCTTCACCTTCAGCGCCACATTTTTAGGCAAGGCAGGGAATCCTCGATGCCTACTGGCCTCTGCCCAAGACTCCAGCGGCCATCCCCATAGTTACCCACAGCTGGTGTGGACAGGCGGGGCCGTGCGAAGCGGCGTTATGGGCGATCTACGCCCTTTTCCGACTTCTGGCATGCCAGAAGTCGAGGCTCACGCTGAACAGCGAGCCTTGATGCCGATCAGCGTTGCGCCTGCATCTGCGCCACGATGTGCTCGATGCGATCCAGCACATCCGCCTGCTCGACCTGGGTCAGCACCCGGTCTTGCAGCACACGGCGGCCACCGACCCACACGTCGGACACATGCTCACGGCCGGCCACGTACACCAACTGCGCCTCGGGGTTGTAGACCGGGCGGCACTCCAGCGCGCTCAGGCTCACGGCCACCACGTCGGCCAGCTTGCCCACTTCCAGCGAACCCAGATCCGCCTCACGGCCCATGGCCTTGGCGGCGCGGATAGTGGCCATTTCCAGCGCGGTGCGGGCGCTGACGGTGGTGGAGTTCTGCGTCACGCCCTTGGCCAGCAAGGCGGCCGCGCGGATTTCGCCGAACATGTCTTGGCGGTTATTCGAGGCCGCGCCATCGGTGCCCAGAATGGTGTTGACGCCCGCCTCTTCCAACGCCGTGACCGGGCAGACGCCCGAGGCCAGCTTCATATTCGAGTTCGGGTTGTGCACCAGGTGCACACGCTGCTTGGCCAGCATAGCGATTTCAGCCTCGTTCAAATGCACCATGTGCACGGCCATCATGCGCTCATCCAGTAAGCCCAGCTTGTTCAGACGCTCCAGCGGGCGCATGCCGTGTTGCTTGACGCTCTCGTCCACCTCGAACTGGGTCTCATGGATATGGCAGTGCATCTGCAGGTTCAGGCGGTCGCGCAGATCGCGCAAATGCACAAAAGTCTCGTCCGACACGGTGTAAGGCGCATGCGGGGCCGAGGTCCAGTCCAGCAGCTTTTCGTTCTTGAACTGCTCGTAGGCTTCCAGGCCTTTGGCGATGTACTCGGCCGCGTTGGCCGCATAGCCGGTGGGGAAGTCAATCACATTGATGGAGACGCCGGCGCGCACGCCGCTGTCAATCGCTGCCCGCGCCATCGCGGCAGGGAAGAAATACATATCGTTGAGATAGGTGACGCCGCCGCGCAGCGCCTCGCAGGCACTCAGCAGCGAGCCCTGGTAGGTCCAGTCATCGCTGACCCACTTCTTTTCCAGCGGCCAGATATGGTTGTTGAGCCAGTCCATCAGCGGCACATCGTCGGCAACGCCGCGCAGCAAGGACATGGCGGAATGGGTGTGGCCGTTGATCAGGCCTGGGATCAGCACATGCTCGCCCAGCTCGACACGAGTCGCGTCCGGGTACTGCGCCTCGGCCTGCGCCCAGGGCAAAACGGCGGCAATGCGCTCGCCCTGCATCACCAGCGCATGGTGGTCGAGCACCGAGCTGCCCGGGCTCATCGGCAGCAACCAACGGGCTTTGAGGATGGTGGTGGTGTTAGGCATTGAAAGCTACTCCTGGAAAAACAAAGCTCGCCAAGTGGCGAGCATGAACTTTAGTCGTTTGCGGCGGCATCGAAGGCCTGATCAAACAGATCCAGCACCCGCTGGCTCTGCACCGCCACGCAGACTTGCTGCGATGGCGCCTGCGCCCAAGCTTCGGCATGACGGCCGGGCGCGCGCAGGCTTTGAATCGTCTGGCCGCGCGCAATGCCTTCCAGCGCCACGCGCACCGGGCCGGCACGCAGGGTGAAGGCCTCTGGCTCAATGGCATAGGCAATCGCGCTGGCATCGTGGGCGTAGATGCCGATGATGCCGTCCACCGAGTGGTAGAAGTCTTGGTAATGGCGGGTGGCTTGCCAAAGGAAGTCCCCCACCGCGCCGCCGCGACCTTGCAGCGCCGCCAGGTGATCCTGGCTCATCACCACGGCCTGGGTCACATCGAGGCCAACAATGACGACGGGCCAGTTGGCGGTGAAGACGATGTCGGCCGCCTCGGGGTCATTGATCATGTTCGCTTCGGCCACCGGCGTGACGTTGCCGCCACGGCCTTCAATGCCGAAGGCGCCGCCCATCACGATGACTTGCTTGACCTTAGCGGCGATGCTGGGGTCATGACGCAAGGCCAAGGCCAGATTGGTCATCGGGCCTACGGCGATCAGGGTGATCTGGCCCGGCTCAGCATTGACCATATCGCAGATCAGCTGATGCGCCGGGCGCGGGTCTAGCGGGTGCAACTCCGTCGTGGCGGCCACGGCGACCTCCGCCCTGCCGCCCAGGCCGTCATCCCCGTGCACATGGGTGGAATGCTCACGCTCGGCCTCAGGCAGCAAGGGGCCTGCGGCACCGGCCGCCACCAAGACCTGCGCAGCATCCAAGCCATACAGGCCGCACAGGGCGCGGGCATTGCGGGTGGTCACCGCCAGCGAGGCATTGCCGAACACGGTGGTGATGGCGCGCAGGCGCAAGGCCGGATGGCGCGCCAGCAGATAGAGGGCCATGGCATCGTCAATGCCGGGGTCGGTGTCAAAAATGACTTGCAGTGGAGATGTGTGTTGGCTCATGCGAGGCTCCTCATGGATGCGAATTCAGCGGGCAACTCGGCACGCAGCGGCATGGCGCTTTGCACGCCGCTGCGGCTCACCGCAATGGCAGCGGCAGCCATGCCCAAGCGCACCGCCTGCTCGGCTGAGCAGCCTTCGGCCAAACCGGTGGCCAGGCCACCGACAAAGGTGTCGCCGGCGCCGACCGTGTCCACCGCCTTGACGGCCGCGGCCGGCAGGCGCTGCATCTGGCCCACAGCATCGAGCATCAACACGCCGGCGGCACCCAGGGTCACCAGCAGCTCACGCGCGCCGCTTGCTTGCAGCAAGCGCGCGGCGGCTTCCACATCCTCGATACCCGCCAATTGCTGGGCCTCGGTCTCGTTGAGCACCAGCCAGTCGCACAGGGCCAGCAAGGCGGGCGGCACGGCCAGGGCCGGCGCCGCGTTCAAGACCGTGCGGGCGCCAGCGGCGCGCGCCAACTCAAAAGCCTGCTGAATCGCTGGCACCGGCACTTCCAACTGCGCCACCACCACCGCACCGGGCTGGAACTGATCGGCAGCGGCCTGCACATCAGCGGCCGTCAAATCAGCATTGCTACCGGGCACGTAGACGATGGCGTTCTCGCCGCCTTCGCTTGCCACCATGATGACGGCCACACCGGGCAGGACCGCAGGGTCGCGTACGACGGACGAGGCATCCACGCCTTCGGCCTGCAAGGCCTGCAGCAATTCAGCGCCATGCTGGCGGGTGCCGACGCGGGACACAAAAGCCACCCGCGCGCCCAAACGTGCGGCGGCCACGGCCTGATTGGCACCTTTGCCGCCGGGTGCCATCACAAAGCTCTGACCCACCAAGGTCTCGCCGGGGGCTGGCAGACGCTGGGCATGGGCCACCATGTCCATATTGATGCTGCCCACCACCAGCACGCGGCCCGGCACCTGCGGCGCTGCTGCTTCGCTGGGGGGAGAAGTTGTCTCGTTCGGTTTACTCATCTTGTTCGTCTTCTTGCACTGCTTCTTGCTCTGGCTTGTTGCCCAATGTTTAGCGCCAACTGACCGTCGCTCACTGGCCAGCGTTGAATGGCTTGGCCGTGCTCTCGCGCAGCACCAGGCTGGGCGTCATTTGCTGGTCTTGGAACGCAGCATCGGGTTGCTCAATGCGCTCAATCAGCATCTGCCCGGCCCGTTGGCCTAGGGCCTTGATGGAATAGCCCACCGTAGTCAGGGCCGGAAAGACATAACGGCACAAATCAATGTCGTCAAAGCCGATGACGGAGAGCTGGCCCGGCACACTCAAGCCGCATTCGGCCGCGGCGCGCAGTGCACCGATGGCCATCAAGTCATTGCTGGCAAAAATGGCGCTGATGACAGGCTCAGTTGACTCGCCCTGCCCTGCACTATCTAGGCCCGATTGCTTGAGCAAGCGGCTGGCGGCCAAAAATCCGCCCTGGCTGCTGAAGTCGGCTTCGACGACCAAGTCTTCATCAGCGGCCAAGCCATGCTCTTGCAAGGCCCGGCGCCAGCCTGCCAAACGCTCACGCGAGACTTCAAATTCAGCCGGGCCGCTGATACATGCCACCCGCTTGTGCCCCAGATCGAGCAAATGCTTGACCGCGTTATAGGCGCCTTGGCTATTGTCGACACTGACCCGGTCGGCGCGGGCGCCCGGCACCAGCCGGTCCACGGTGACGGCGGGCACGCGGGCCATTTTGAAAATGCCGGCCAGCGCCTCGTCGTCGCCGGCTGAGGACAGTAGCAAGCCGTCAACCCGCTTCTCCAACAGCGTGCGCATGTATTGCAACTGGCGCTTGGGGTCGTTATCGGAATTGCACAGAAAGACCGAATAGCCAGCTAGGCGGCAGCTTTCCTCCACCCCGCAAACCAGCTCGGCAAAGAAGGGGTTCTGCACATTGGGCACCAGCACGCCGATGATCTTGGTTTCGCTGGTGCGCAGCGAGCGAGCCACCGCGCTGGGCAGGTAGCCAATCTCTTCCACGGCCTCTTCGACCCGACGACGGGCCTCGGCGCTGACCGGCCGGGTGTTGTTCAACACATGCGACACGGTGGTGAAGGAAACACCGGCACGGGCCGCCACATCTTTGATGGTGCTCAAGAGGCTTACTCAGGTTCGGGTCGAGTGGGCTGGTGGTGAGTGGATTGCGCGCAAAGCTTGCCAAAGTCGCCAAGCGAAAGGCGGCCAAAGGCTGGGAAGACAAAAAATCGCCTACTCAGGCCGGGCAAACGTTTGCTAGCGGGCCGCAGCATAGCCCAAAGCCAGGCCAGTTGACAGCGCAGGGGCACCTAGCCCAAACAAAAAAACCCTCGCCACCACTCCTGCTGGAGTGGTGGCGAGGGTTTGAACGGGAAGTCCGGCGCGCTAAGCAGCGCGCCAAAGCCCCGAACTCAATGCAGAATCAACGCTCGCCGATGGGCTTCACGTTGCGGGCAGCGGAGCCGACGAAGAGCTGACGCGGACGGCCGATCTTGTACTCGGGGTCGCCGATCATTTCGTTCAGCTGGGCAATCCAGCCGACCGTGCGGGCCAGCGAGAAGATGGCCGTGAACAAAGGCACCGGGATGCCGATGGCGCGCTGCACGATGCCGGAGTAGAAGTCCACATTCGGGTAGAGCTTGCGGGCAACGAAGTACTCGTCTTCCAGCGCGATCTTCTCCAACTCCATGGCCAGCTTGAACATCGGGTCGTCATGCAGACCCAGCTCGTCCAGCACCTCATGGCAGGTTTCGCGCATCAGCTTGGCGCGCGGGTCGTAGTTCTTGTAGACACGGTGACCGAAGCCCATCAGCTTGACGCTGCTGTTCTTGTCCTTGACCTGCTTGATGAACTCGCCAATCTTGGCCACGCCGCCGTTGCGCTGGATGTCTTCCAGCATATTCAGCGCTGCCTCGTTGGCGCCGCCGTGAGCCGGGCCCCACAGGCAAGCCACACCTGCGGCGATGGCCGCGAAGGGGTTGGTGCCCGAGGAACCGCACAGGCGCACGGTCGATGTCGACGCGTTTTGCTCGTGGTCGGCATGCAAGATGAAGATACGGTCCATGGCGCGCACCAGCACGTCATTGGGCTTGTAGTCTTCACAAGGCGTGGCGAACATCATGCGCATGAAGTTGCCTGCATAGGACAGGTCATTCTTCGGGTAGATGTAAGGCTGGCCGACGGTGTACTTGTAAGCCATGGCCACCAGGGTGGGCATCTTGGCGATCAAGCGGATGGCGGCGATTTCACGGTGCTCGGGATTATTAATGTCCGTCGAGTCGTGATAGAAGGCCGACATGGCACCGACCAAGCCGGTCATCACGGCCATCGGATGCGCGTCGCGGCGGAAGCCACGCAGGAAGAACTGCATCTGCTCGTTGACCATGGTGTGGTTGGTCACGCGATTGACGAACTCTTCCTTCTGCGAAGGGTTGGGCAACTCTCCGTACAGGAGCAAATAGCAGGTTTCCAGATAGTCGCAGCTGGTGGCCAGTTGCTCAATCGGGTAGCCGCGATACAGCAGCTCGCCCTTATCACCGTCGATATAGGTGATGGTCGAGTTGCACGAGGCAGTCGACAGGAAGCCGGGGTCGTAGGTGAACTTGCCGGTCTGGGCATACAACTTGCGGATGTCGATCACATCCGGACCAATGCTGCCCTTGTAGAGCGGCAGATCCATGGAGGGGCTGCCGTCGGAGAACGACAGGGTGGCTTTGACGTCTGACGGTGTCATGGGCTTTTCCTTTGGCTTCTTGGGGATTCTTAAGAGGTGGTTCTCAGCAGGGCCAGAACCTCGTGCACATCGTCGCGGACCAACTCGCCTTCCGGCTCTTTGCGGCGCAATAGCAAGTCCAGCAAATCGTTGTCGGACAAGTCCATCAGCACGCGCAGCCCCTCGGCCTGAAACTCGGTCAGGCTTTGGGCATATCGGTCAAAAAAACGCTCAATGAAGAGATCGTTCTCCAGCAAGCCACGGCGGCACCGCCAGCGCAGCTTGGACAAGGCGCGCTCATCAATGATGGAGCTGGGTTCAACAGACATAACTGGCTTGGCGATCTTTGTGCACGGCGTCTTGTCTAGGCTCATCAGATGGCGCGACGCACCATCATTTCTTTGATCTTGCCGATGGCCTTGGTCGGGTTCAGACCCTTGGGGCAGACATCGACGCAGTTCATGATGGTGTGGCAGCGGAACAGGCGGTACGGATCTTCCAGGTTGTCCAGACGATCAGCGGTGGCCTCATCGCGGCTGTCAGCGATGAAGCGGTAGGCCTGCAGCAAGCCGGCGGGGCCGACGAACTTGTCAGGGTTCCACCAGAAGCTGGGGCAGCTGGTCGAGCAGCTGGCGCACAAGATGCACTCGTACAGACCGTTCAGCTCATCCCGCTCTTCAGGCGACTGCAGGCGTTCCTTATCGGGCAGCGGCGTGTCGTTGATCAGGTAAGGCTTGATCGAGTTGTACTGCTTGAAGAACTGCGTCATGTCGACGATCAGGTCACGCACCACCGGCAGGCCCGGCAGCGGCTTTAAGACGATCACGCCCGGCAAGGTGCGCATATTGGTCAGGCAGGCCAGACCGTTCTTGCCGTTGATGTTCATCGCGTCGGAGCCGCACACGCCTTCGCGGCAGCTGCGACGGAAGCTCAGCGTCGGATCGGCCGCCTTGAGCTTACCCAGGGCGTCCAGCAACATGCGCTCAGAGCCGTCCAACTCGACCTCGAGGGTCTGCATATAGGGCTTGGCATCCTTGTCCGGGTCGTAGCGGTAGATCTGGAAGGTACGCTTGGTCATTTTCTTAATCCTTGTTCTAGTCAGTTGGTGGCAGCGCGAGGCGCTTGCGGTCTATCGGGCTGCCACTCAAGGCCGTCAGTCCTCAGTCAGTGGGCAAAAGGGCCGGATGCGAACACGCTCGAGGCCCTTTGCCGCAAAGACATCAGAATGTGCGGACCTTTGGTGGAATCGAATCCACCGTCAGCGGCTTGAGCTTGACCGGTTTGTAGTCCAGACGGCTGCCTTCCGAATACCACAGGGTGTGCTTCATCCACTCTTCGTCATTGCGGCCATTCGGGTGAGCCGGCGTATCGCCGTAGTCATCCACCGTGTGGGCACCGCGGCTCTCGCGACGGGCTGCCGCCGAGACGATGGTGGCCTTGGCCACTTCGATCAGGTTCTCGACTTCCAGCGCTTCGATACGGGCCGTGTTGAAGACCTTGGACTTGTCCTTGAGCGTGATGTTGCCCACGCGCTCGGCAATCTCAGCCACCTTGACCACGCCCTCGTCCAGCATCGCTTGGGTGCGGAACACACCGGCGTGACGCTGCATGGCCAAGCGCAGATCGTTGGCAACGTCTTGGGCGTACTCGCCGCTCTGGCTGTTGTCCAGACGGGCGATACGGGCCACGGAGTCCGCCCCTGCATTGGCCGGCAAAGGCTTGTGCTGCTGCGACTTCAGGCCGGACTCGACGATGTGGTTGCCGGCTGCACGGCCGAACACCAGCAAGTCCAGCAGCGAGTTGGTGCCCAGGCGGTTGGCGCCGTGCACGCTGACGCAGGCGCATTCGCCCACGGCATACAAGCCGTTCACCACCGTGTTGGGTTCGCCGTCCTTAGGCACAACAACCTGACCATAGATATTGGTCGGGATGCCACCCATCTGGTAGTGGATGGTCGGCACCACAGGAATCGGTTCCTTGGTGATGTCGACGTTGGCGAAGTTGTGGCCGATCTCGAACACCGAAGGCAGGCGCTTCATGATGGTCTCACCGCCCAAGTGGGTCATGTCCAGCTCGATGTAGTCCTTGTTGGGACCGCAGCCGCGACCTTCCTTGATTTCCTGGTCCATGCAGCGTGACACGAAGTCGCGCGGGGCCAGGTCTTTCAGCGTCGGCGCGTAGCGCTCCATGAAGCGCTCGCCATTGCAATTGCGCAAAATGGCGCCTTCGCCGCGGCAACCTTCGGTCAGCAGCACGCCGGCGTTATGCACACCAGTGGGGTGGAACTGCCAGAACTCCATGTCTTCCAGCGGGATGCCGGCACGAGCTGCCATGCCCAGGCCGTCGCCGGTGTTGATGAAGGCATTGGTGGAGGCGGCAAAGATGCGCCCTGCACCGCCGGTGGCCAGCAGCACGGTCTTGGCTTCCATGATGTGAAGCTCGCCGGTTTCCATTTCCAGCGCGGTCACGCCAACCACATCGCCCGCTTCGTTGCGGATCAGGTCCAGCGCCATCCACTCGACGAAGAACTGCGTCTTAGCCTTGACGTTTTGCTGATACAGCGTGTGCAGCATCGCGTGGCCGGTACGGTCGGCCGCGGCGCAGGCGCGCTGCACCGGCTTTTCACCGTAGTTGGCAGTGTGGCCGCCAAAGGGGCGCTGATAAATCGTGCCGTCGGCATTGCGGTCGAAAGGCATGCCGAAATGCTCAAGCTCGTAAACGACCTTGGGCGCTTCGCGGCACATGAACTCGATGGCGTCTTGGTCGCCCAGCCAGTCAGAACCCTTGACGGTGTCGAAGAAGTGATAGTGCCAGTTGTCCTCAGACATATTGCCCAGCGAGGCGCTCACGCCACCCTGCGCCGCCACAGTGTGCGAGCGGGTCGGGAAGACCTTGCTCAGCACCGCCACGTTCAGGCCGGCCAGCGACAGTTGCAGCGAGGCACGCATGCCAGAGCCGCCCGCGCCGACGATGACCACATCGAACTTGCGCTTAGGAATCGAATTAGTAGTCGCCGCCGTCATCACATTCTCCACAACACTTGAACTGCCCAGCCGGCGCAGCCCAACAACCAAACCAAGGTAAACACATGCAAAGCCAGGCGCAGACCGACGGGCTTCACGTAATCCATCCAAATATCGCGCGTGCCAACCCAAGCGTGGTACGCCAGGGACAAGATGACGACAAAGGTCAGGAACTTCATCCACTGCTGGGCGAAGATGCCGGCCCAGCGGTCATAACCCAGGGCGCCGGGCATCAGGAACTGCGCCAACACCACCACGGTGAACACGGCCATCAACACGGCGGTGACGCGCTGCGCCAGCCAGTCACGCAAGCCGTAATGCGCACCGACCACGGTGCGTTTGCTGCCAAAAGTACTCATAGTTTTTTCTTTCTTTCTCAGTCTTGATCGGCTGACCGAATCAATACAGGCCGAAGAGCTTGGCGCCCAGCAACAGCGTCAGCAGCACGCTCAAAGCCAGCGTCATGACTGCCGTGCTGTGGCCATGCTCCTTGGAGACGCTGTGGGTCGCGTCCATCCAGAGGTGGCGCACACCGGCAATGAAGTGATGCAAATAGCCCCACAACAAAGCCAACACCGTCAGCTTGACGAACCAGGCCGGCACGAAGCCGATACCGGCCACGAAGGCATTGGTGAAGGCGTCGTAAGAGATTTCCGACGTCAAGCTCATGTCGAACATCCAAACGACGAAGGGCAGCAGCAAAAACATCATCAAACCGCTGATCCGGTGCAGGATGGAAACGATGCCTGCCGGCGGCAGCCGGTATGAACTGATCTGACTGATGTGAATATTGCGATAGACCGGTCTGGCCGCTTTAATCTTGGTGGTGTTTGTCATACCTGACCTTGTGTAATCAACGTGAAACTCCCAGAGTTTATTGCAATGCAGCAGACGCTAGGCTTACAGCGCGTGCAAAAGCCCTATGCCGCATTAGTTCAACTCATTGCGATAAAAGTGTGATTCGGTGTGGTAGAGCCCGCGGCGCAACTCCACAGGCCGGTCGCCATAAGTGAAGGACAAGCGCTCCACGCTGAGCAGCGGCGCGCCCACCGGCACTTGCAACAACTCGGCCACCTCGGCATCAGCCGCCAAGGCGCGGATTTTTTCTTGCGCGCGGATCATGTGAACGCCAAACTCGGCCTCAAACAAGCCATAAAAAGGCCCGCGGTATTGATTCAGGCGCTCGGTAGTGAGCCCTTTGAAGAGCTGCCCCGGCAACCAGATGTCATCCAACACCACCGGCCGGCCGGCTGCCTTCAACAAGCGCCGTACCTCCACCATTTGTTCGCCGGCACGCATTTGCAACTGTTTGGCAATGGCGGCGGGCGCGCGCATGCGCTTGCAGTCGAGCAATTGCCGCTCCAAACTGGTTGAGCCCTCGTCCGGCACCAGGCGCAAAAACCGGTACTGCATTTTTTGCTCAGCATGGGTAGTCACAAATGTGCCCTTGCCCTGCCGGCGCACCAAGAGGTTTTCCGACGCCATCTCGTCGATGGCCTTGCGCACCGTGCCTTGGCTCACGCCGAAACGCCCCGCCAAATCCAACTCACTCGGAATCGCCTCGCCGGCCTTCCATTCGCCGCCTTGCAGGCTGGCGATCAACAAGCCCTTGATTTGTGCGTATAGCGGACTAAAAGACGGCCCGGCCAGCGTCGACCCCGCATGGGCGGCGGCAGACTTGACTGCAGAACGGACGGGCGAAGTTGGCATGGGCGGTATTGCAGCACAGGGCGGGGGCCGACGTCCACCCACATCAGCTGCAAAATGCTAGATGTCTTCTATAAGACATAAGACCAGCAGCAAAAACGCAACATCGCGTCATAATCACGTCACCGCACGCACGCGGGTCAGTTCTGTGCAAGGGAATTCCCTTGGACTGGCCTACACTTGCAGGTCAAGCGCTGGCACAGCGAGGGCACCAACAAGCCTCGCCCAGGCAGGAATTTATTGCAGCAGTTTTTTACTACCTTCGGAGCAATCACATGAGCAAGAAACCCGTTCGCGTTGCCGTTACCGGCGCCGCAGGCCAAATTGGCTACGCCCTGCTGTTTCGCATCGCCTCCGGCGAAATGCTGGGCAAGGACCAGCCCGTCATCCTGCAATTGCTGGAGATCCCCGACGAGAAGGCCCAGAACGCGCTGAAGGGCGTGATCATGGAGTTGGAAGACTGCGCCTTCCCGCTGCTGGCCGGCATCGAAGCCCACAGCGACCCAATGACCGCCTTCAAGGACACCGACTACGCCCTGCTGGTTGGCTCGCGTCCCCGCGGCCCTGGCATGGAGCGCTCGGAGCTGCTGGCCATCAACGGCGCCATCTTCACCGCTCAAGGCAAGGCCCTGAACGCTGTTGCTTCGCGCAATGTCAAGGTGCTGGTCGTCGGCAACCCCGCCAACACCAATGCCTACATCGCCATGAAGTCGGCCCCGGATCTGCCGGCCAAGAACTTCACCGCCATGCTGCGCCTGGACCACAACCGCGCCGCTTCGCAAATCGCTGCCAAGACCGGCAAGGCCGTGGCCGAGATCGAGAAATTGGCCGTCTGGGGCAACCACTCGCCCACCATGTACGCTGACTACCGCTTCGCCACCATCGGCGGCGCTTCGGTCAAGGACATGATCAATGACGAGACCTGGAACCGCGAAACCTTCTTGCCCACCGTCGGCAAGCGCGGCGCCGCCATCATCGCCGCTCGCGGCCTGTCGTCGGCTGCTTCGGCTGCCAACGCTGCCATCGACCATATGCGCGACTGGGCCCTGGGCACCAACGGCAAATGGGTCACCATGGGCATTCCTTCGAACGGCGAATACGGCATCCCCAAGGAAGTCATGTTCGGCTACCCCGTGACCTGCGAAGGTGGCGAGTACAAGATCGTCGAAGGTCTGGAAATCGATGCCTTCTCGCAAGAGTGCATCAAGAAGACCCTGGACGAACTGCTGGGCGAGCAAGACGGCGTCAAGCACCTGGTCTGATTCCCTGCAGCCAAAAGATCAAGGCCCTGCCCTCCGCGAGGAAGGCAGGGCCTTTTTACATGCCTGCCACGCCTTGCCCACCACGCCGCAAAGCGCAATGCCGTGGCAATATGCAGCACTGCAAAGAATAGCCATCGTCATCACAACAACCATGCTCCACCCCAAACAAGCGCTTTTCGACACCGACGAACAAACCACCGCACTACCCGTTGTAGATCACTACTGCGGCGTTGAAGTGCGCATGGATAAAAGCCTGGCCCTGCAGGCCGAGATGGGCCCGGTATTCGACATCACGCTGGATCTGGAAGACGGCGCCCCCGTTGGCGCCGAAGCAGAGCAACGCCAGTTGGTGATAGACAAGGCCCTCAGCCCCGCCAACCGCTGGGGCCGCGTGGGCGCGCGCGTCCACCCCTTCGATCACCCCGCCTTCGAGGCCGATGTGGACGCCTTGGTGGGCCAGGCCGGCGAAGCACTCGCCTACCTGATGCTGCCCAAGCCTCGCAACTTTGCCGACTTGAACGCCGCCTGCGCCTTTGTGGACGCCAGCCTGCAACGCCACGGTGTTCGCAAAGCCCTGCCTCTGCATGCACTGATCGAAACCCACGGCGCACTACGCGATGTGCAGGCGATTGCCGCACACCGACGCATCGAGTCGATCTCCTTCGGGCTGATGGATTTTGTCTCTGCCCACCAAGGCGCCATCCCCCGCTCCGGTCTGAGCGCCGAAGGCCAGTTTGACCACCCCCTGATTGCGCGCGCCAAGTTGGAGATTTCCGCTGCTGCCCATGGCCACGGCAAAACACCCTCGCACTGCGTGGTGACCGAGTTCAAGGACAGCGACGCATTGCAAAACGCCGCCACACGCGCCGCGCGCGAGTTCGGCTACACCCGCATGTGGAGCATCCACCCGGCGCAGATTCAAGTCATCCTCGATGCCTTCGCCCCCAGCACCGCCGAGGTGGACGAAGCCATCGAGATCATTTACGCGGCCCAGGCCGCCCAGTGGGCGCCGATCCAGCACCGCAACAATCTGCATGACCGTGCGAGCTACCGCTTCTTCTGGCACGTGCTGGAGCGCGCCCACCGTACAGGCCAGGTCTTACCAGCCGAAGTGCGCCAGGCATTTTTTGCCCCAGCAAGCTCAGCCTCCGCTTGATACATACAGCCAACTGAATGCGGCAAGCCGGTTAGCCCTGCACCCGAACCCGCCTTCTCCACACCTTGATGACTCAAACTCCCATCAGCACTGAACCCTTTGACACAGTTGCTCGGTCAAATGAACCCAGCAAAGAGTGACAATGCGAGGATGAGGACTCGCGTCATGCGCCCTGGCTCCATATTTGCCCGGACGCATGCCGCCCTCCATCCTCCGCACCCTAATTTTTCAAGCCGCGATCTCGCCAACTCATTCGCTCATCCCATCGCCATGAATTCGATTCAATTGAAACGTAGCCTCTTGTCGCTCGCACTGCTGAGCCTGCTGGGCAGCAGCCTGCAAGCCGGCGCCGCCGAGCCCAATGCTGGCGCGCAAAAAGCAGCAACGGCAGCCGCTGCCGCCAAGCCAGCTGCCAAGCCGGCAGCCAAGGCATCCAAAGCCGTGAAGAAAGTCGAAGTCAAGGCCCCCGTCGTCATCCCACTGGCCGAAGCCTCGGCCGAACAACTCGAAGCCGCCAAGCGCGCCTACCTGGGCCGCTACGACTGCGAGTTCAAGCAATCGATCGAGTTGGAGCCGCACGCCACAGCCGCCGGCTATGTGGACGTGAAGTACCTCAAGCAGGTGTACACCATGAAGCCCGTGCTCTCCAGCACCGGTGCGCTGCGCCTGGAAGACGTGACCGGCCGCACGTTGATGATTCAGATCGCCAACAAGTCCATGCTGCTGGACACCCAAGTCGGCCAGCGCATCGTGGATGAATGCCTACACCCCGAGCAGCGCACCCTGATCGATCTGGCCCGCGCCGCCGCCGCTGCCGCTGCCGCCTCCGGCATCGACCTGAGCGCTGTCAACGGCCTGGGCATCACCCCACGGGTCGAGAAGCCTTAATTCCAATTAGGGACCAGCCCCGCCAGCACGAAGCGCTGCGGCGGGGCTTTTTTTCGGCCTAGGCCCAAACATCAAGCCAGGAAAGTATGTAGAATTCATGCATACTTTCTGAGTCATACCAAACCTTTTCACTCCGAACAGGCCCCGCGTGTGACTCACCTCCGAAAGGCTCGCGCATGGAAGCCACTGTTGCTGAACGCGGTCAGATCACACTGCCCAAGGCCGTGCGTGATGCATTGGGCCTGAGCAAGGGCACCACGCTCAAGGTCGAACTGGACGGCTCGCGCATCATCTTGCGCAAGAACGTCGACGACGCCATCTCCCGAGCCCGCGGCCGCTTCAAGCTGCCCGAAGGCACCACCACCGACGATTTGATGCGCGAGCTGCGTGGCCGCGCACCGGGCGACCCGGTCAGCGAGTGATGGCTGCATGATTGCCGTTGACACCTCCGTGCTCATCGACCTGCTGGGCGATGATTCCCGCGCCGACGCGGCCGAGGCAGCTTTGCGCCTGGCCCTGTCCAGCGGCCCGGTGGTCGTCTGCGATGTGGTGGTCAGCGAAGTCACCGCCAGCCTCGGACACGGCTCCGAGGTGATGGATGTGCTGGAAGATATGGGCCTGCGCTTTCTGCCCCTGGACCAACGCTCGGCGATTCGCGCCGGCGAAATGCAAAGAAAATACAAGCTGCGCCAACGCACGAGTGACGCAGCCAAAAACGACCTCGTCAGCGCACGCCGAACCGTGCCTGACTTTCTGGTGGGCGCACATGCCATGCTGCAGTGCGACGCCCTGATCACCCGCGACGACGGATTTTTCCGCGACTATTTCAAAGGGCTCAAGGTCATCACCCCAAGTGCGCCCTGAGCCAAGCCAACAGTCAAACCGTCCAACTATCGTTCATTCAATTTCACCGCCACACCTGGAGTAAAAGCCATGCTGCAAGCCTACCGCCAACATGTCGCCGAGCGCGCTGCCCTGGGCATCCCGCCCCTGGCCCTTTCCGCCGAGCAGACCGCCGCCGTGATCGAGCTGATCAAGACCCCGCCTGCTGGCGAAGGCGAGTTCCTGCTGGACCTGCTGACCCACCGCGTGCCCCCGGGCGTGGACGATGCCGCCAAGGTCAAGGCCAGCTTCCTGGCTGCCGTGGCCCATGGTGACCTGGCTGTGGCCTTGATCAGCAAAACCCGCGCGACTGAGTTGCTGGGCACGATGGTGGGCGGCTACAACGTCAAGCCCCTGATCGACCTGCTGGACGACGCCGAAGTGGCGGGCTCCGCTGCCGCCGCGCTGAAGAAGACGCTGCTGATGTTTGACTTCTTCCACGATGTGGCAGAAAAGGCCAAGGCCGGCAACGCCCACGCCAAGGATGTGATCCAGAGTTGGGCCAATGCTGAGTGGTTCACCAGCCGCCCTGAAGTCGAGAAAAAGATCACCGTGACCGTCTTCAAGGTCACCGGCGAAACCAATACCGACGACCTGTCGCCCGCGCCCGATGCCTGGAGCCGCCCCGACATCCCGCTGCACTACCTGGCCATGCTGAAGAACGCCCGCCCCGGCATCACGCCCGAGGAAGACGGCAAGCGCGGCCCGATGAAGTTCATCGAAGACCTCAAGAGCAAGGGCCATCTGGTGGCTTATGTGGGCGACGTGGTCGGCACCGGCTCTTCGCGCAAATCCGCCACCAACAGCGTGATCTGGGCCACCGGCCAAGACATCCCCTTCGTGCCGAACAAGCGCTTCGGCGGCGTGACGCTGGGCGGCAAGATCGCCCCCATCTTCTTCAACACGCAAGAAGACTCCGGCGCCCTGCCGATCGAAGTGGACGTGAGCGCCTTCGACATGGGCGACGTCATCGACATCTACCCCTACGAGGGCAAGATCGAGAAGGACGGCAAGGTCGCTGCCGAGTTCAAGCTCAAGAGCGATGTGCTGTTTGACGAAGTGCGCGCCGGCGGCCGTATCAACCTGATCATCGGCCGCTCGCTGACCGCCAAGGCACGTGAGTTCCTGGCCCTGCCCGCTGCCACTACCTTCCGCCTGCCCACCCCGCCTGCCGCCACCAAGGCTGGCTTCACGCTGGCACAGAAGATGGTTGGCCGCGCTGTTGGCCTGCCCGAAGGCCAAGGCGTGCGCCCCGGCACTTACTGCGAGCCCAAGATGACCACGGTCGGCTCGCAAGACACCACCGGCCCGATGACCCGCGACGAGCTGAAGGACTTGGCTTGCCTGGGCTTCAGCGCCGACCTGGTGATGCAGAGCTTCTGCCACACCGCGGCCTACCCCAAGCCCGTGGACGTCAAGACTCACCGTGAACTGCCGGCCTTCATCAGCAGCCGCGGCGGCGTGTCACTGCGCCCGGGCGACGGCGTGATCCACAGCTGGTTGAACCGTCTGCTGCTGCCCGACACCGTCGGCACCGGTGGCGACAGCCACACCCGCTTCCCGATCGGTATTTCCTTCCCCGCCGGCTCGGGCCTGGTGGCCTTCGGTGCCGCCACCGGCGTGATGCCGCTGGACATGCCTGAATCGGTGCTGGTGCGCTTCAAGGGCCAGATGCAGCCTGGCATCACCCTGCGTGATCTGGTGCATGCCATCCCGCTGTACGCCATCAAGGCCGGTCTGCTGACCGTGGCCAAGGCCGGCAAGATCAATGCCTTCTCGGGCCGCATCCTGGAAATCGAAGGTCTGCCGGATCTGAAGGTGGAACAAGCGTTTGAGCTTAGCGACGCATCGGCCGAGCGCAGCGCCGCCGGTTGCACGGTCAAGCTGAACCCCGCCCCGATCAAGGAATACCTCACCAGCAATATCGTGCTGATGAAGAACATGATCGCCGACGGCTACGCCGACGCCCGCACCCTGCAGCGCCGTATCGAGAAGGTCGAAGCCTGGTTGGCCAACCCCAACTTGCTGGAAGCCGACAAGGACGCCGAGTACGCCCACGTCATCGAAATCGATCTGGCCGACATCAAGGAACCTATCCTGTGCTGCCCGAACGATCCGGATGATGCCAAGTTCCTGAGCGACGTCGCTGGCACCAAGATCGATGAAGTCTTCATCGGCTCTTGCATGACCAATATCGGCCACTTCCGCGCCGCCTCCAAGCTGCTGGAAGGCCGCCGTGACATCCCCGTCAAGCTGTGGGTGGCCCCGCCAACCAAGATGGACGCCCAAGAGCTGACCAAGGAAGGCCATTACGGCACCTTCGGCGCGGCCGGCGCCCGCATGGAAATGCCTGGCTGCAGCCTGTGCATGGGCAACCAGGCTCAGGTCAAGGAAGGCGCCACCGTGGTGTCCACCAGCACCCGCAACTTCCCCAACCGTCTGGGCAAGAACAGCAATGTCTACTTGGCCTCGGCCGAGTTGGCAGCGATTGCCTCCAAGCTGGGTCGCATTCCTACCGTTGAGGAATACCACGCCGATATGGGCGTCATCAACAAGGACGGCAGCAAGATTTATCAGTACATGAACTTCGACCAGATCGAGGAATACGCTGATGCCGCCAAGGCCGTGACGAACTGAAGTTAACGCTGCGCAGGTTTCGCGCAGCCCGCTTCAACAAGGCCCGCCTGGGAAACCCGGCGGGCCTTGTTTATTGCGGCCAGGGTCAGGTATTGCCGGCCTATACTCGAGCCCGGGTCAGCAGCACACCCAGGCCTTGCCGCACGACGCAGAGCGTCGTGAGCTAAACCTGCTAGTTTTTTGATTCACCAGGCTCGTGTTCACCCGCGTGTGTTCTCGGCTGTAAGTCGGCAAGCCATAGCGCCATCGCCAGATGGTCAAGAGCACGCGTTGTGGAGTTTGATCACCATGCCCCGTGACCGTTTGATTCCCTTGCAGGCCGAAGACATTTCGGCTTTCGCCAAATCACTGCGCCAGCAGCTGAACGCGCACCAAGAAGCCAACGCCGCCCTGCCCGGCCATCTGAGCCTGCTGAATATGCTGGCTCGCGCTGCTGGGTACCGCAATATCCAGTCACTCAAAGCCAGCCAACCCAGCACAAGCCAAGCCGCCAACGCCGCGCAGGCACCAGCAAAGCCACTGCCCCCAGCGCGCGGCCCACGCCACCCGGATTTGAGCGAACTGGCCGACCGCGCCTTGCGCCAGTTCGACCCACAAGGCCGCTTGATGCGCTGGCCCAGCCGCCATCAGGTGCAGCGTTATGCCTTGTGGGGCTTGTGGCTGCATTTCGACAGCCGGCGCCGCTACACCGAGCCCGAGATCAACGAGGTGCTGAACCGCCAGCATTGCTTTGGCGACCACTGCACCCTGCGGCGCGAATTGGTCAATATGAAGCTGCTGGCGCGCAGCGACGGCGGGCGGGAATACCGCAAGCTCGCCGCCCGGCCCGAGGCTGATTTGCTGCCGCTGCTGCGCGAGTTGCGTGAACGCTCCGCCTTGGGCGCTACGGCTGACTGAAGGCGATTAAAGGCTCGCCAGAGTCGGGCTCATTCAGCCGTACGCGCCGTACCCCTCGGCAGGCAGCTCAGCAAGCGCGTGACCAACTCCGGCATTCGATCGGCAGGCACCTGGGCATAGCCCAGCAGCAGGCCGCGCCAGGGCTGGGCGCGCGGCCCGATGCTCAGCAAGCTCAGCGCCGGGGCAATCAAACCCAGCTCTAGAGCGCGGGCGCTGATGGCCACATCGTCCAGGCGCGCATCTTCAAAGCGCAGCGCCAGATGCATGCCTGCCGAGCCGCCGTGCACCGTCGCCACGCTTGCGTCCACACCCGCCGTGAGGGCAGCCACCAGCGCATCGCGGCGCTGCCGGTAGAGCCGGCGCATGCGGCGCAGGTGTAGGCCGAACTGGCCGTTACGCATGAACTCGGCCAGGGCCAATTGGTCGGCCACCCGCCCGCGCGGCGCGGTGCGCGCCAGCAAACGATGCAGGTCAGTACAAAGACCCTCGGGCACCACCATGAAGCCGGTGCGCAGGCCCGGGAACAGGGTTTTGCTGAAGGTGCCGAGGTAGACCACCGGCGCATCGGCTTGCAGGCCTTGCATGGCGGGCAAAGGCGGGCCGTCGTGGCGGAACTCGCTGTCGTAGTCGTCCTCAATGATCAAGGCGCCGTGCGCGCGCGCTTGCTCAATCAGTTCAAGCCGGCGCGCCAAACTCTGCACCGCGCCGGTGGGGTATTGGTGCGAAGGAGTGGTGTAGATCAGGCGCGGGCATTGCTGACGCCAGTCCGCCATGTTCGGCGCAATGCCTTCCTCATCCACTGCCACGCCGATCAGCTTGAGCAGGCCGCCACGCAGCGCCACCGCGGCACCGGCATAGCCGGGGCTTTCCAGCCAGGCCTTGTCGCCGGGGTCGGCAAAAGCACGGGCGCACAAGTCCAGGCTGGCTTGGGTACCGTCAGTGATGAAGATTTGCCGAGGCTCGCAGCGCACACCGCGCGCTAGGCGCAGATGATCGGCAATCGCTTCACGCAGCGCAGCTTCACCGGCCGGATCGGCATAGTTCAGCTGCGCGGGACTCAGGCCGCGCCAAGCCCGCTCCAGGGCACGGCGCCACTGTCGCAGCGGGAAGTCGCTCAGTGCCGGCACCCCAGCCGCAAACGCGCCCACGCCCTCCAGCACCGGCACCGCGTTCAAGGTGGACTGCACCCGCCGCGCCAAGCGGCGCGCCAACACCGGCGCCGCACTGCAGGCCGCCGCCCCGGGGGCGGCGCGGTTCGGCAGCAAACTGGCCACGATGGTGCCGCGCCGGCTGGATTCAATCAGACCTTCCGTGGACAGTTGTTCATAGGCATACAGCACGGTATTGCGGGCCAGCGCCAGCTCTTGCGCCAGCACCCGGCTGGCCGGCAAACGCGTGCCCGGCACCAATTCACCGGCGCGAATGGCCGTGCGCAAGCATTCATGCAAGCGGCGCTGCATGGGCTCGCTGCCAGTAGGCCCCGTGGCGCGCACCTTGGTCTTACGCTCGCCATCACTAAGGCCAGCAAGGCGATTCAATAGCAGTTGAAAGTCCATCATCGAAAAATCTGCATTTGTCGTACCAGCCCAGGTTGAGGCTTGTTTGAACCCTCGGGCGCGCTTGGCTATCAGCGCCAGCACGGCCCTCAGGCCACTCACATTTCCACTGGCCCTAAAAAATAGTCACGTCCTGGACCTTTCCATGGAACCAAGCCAACTCTACATTGACGCATCAACACATCACTTTGTGTTTTCGCCAACCCAATCCAGCCCATCGAAGATGTCCAAGCCAGTTCCCGACCAGCCCCCCAGCCCCCGCACCCGTGTCCGCCGTATCGCCGAGAACGCCGCCTACGATCGCGCCACCTTGCTGGCCATCATTGATGACGCTTATCTCTGCCACATCGCCTTCTCCGACGGCAGCGCCAGCCACTGCATCCCCACCGCCTGCTGGCGTGAAGGTGAGCACCTCTACATCCACGGATCCAACGGCAGCCGCATGCTCAAAGCACTGACCAGCGGCGCTGACATCTGCGTCACCATCACCCACCTCGACGGCTTGGTGCTGGCTCGCGCAGCCTTCAACCATTCCATGAACTACCGCTCCGCCATGATCTATGGCCAGTTTGAGCCCGTCGATGACCCCCAAGCCAAGCGCGACTCGCTGGCCCATTTCATGGACAAATTGGCCCCCGGCCGGCAGGCCCAAATTCGCCCCGGCAACGACAAGGAATTCAACGCCACCACCGTCTTACGCATCAGTCTGGACGAGGCCGCCTGCAAGGTCCGCACCGGCGGCCCGGTGGATGATGAAGAGGACCTCGCCTTGCCCGTGTGGGCCGGCGTGCTGCCGCTCACGCAGCAGCGCGGCGCCCCAATTCAAGACCCGGCTTGCCAGCAGGCCGCACCCGAGCATGTGTTGGTTTGGCAGGCGGGCGGGGCGATCCCAGTCAAATGATCGCTTGAGCCTACGGCCGCTGGCGCAATGAGGCTGGCCGTCTTCATCCAGCGGGCGTTGGCCTCACTCGACAAACAAGAGCGCCGGGCACTCCAGCAAAGCGCGAATCGCCTGAATGAATAGCGCGGCCACCATGCCGTCGACCACCCTGTGATCGAAAGAGGACGACAGATTCATCATCTGCCGCCCCAGCACCTGGCCCTTGACCATCATGGGGCGCTCAACGATGCGGTTGACACCCACAATGGCCACCTCCGGATGATTGATCACCGGCGTGGTCACGATGCCGCCCAGGGCGCCAAGGCTGGTCAGGGTCATCGTGGAGCCAGTCAACTCATCACGGGTGGCGCGGCCACTGCGCGCCACCTCGGCCAAGCGGCGAATCTCCGCCGCCGTCTCCCACAGATTGAGTGTTTGCGCATCACGCAGCACCGGCACCATCAATCCAGCATCGGTCTGCGTCGCCACGCCTAGATGAAGCGCTTGGTAGCGGGTCAGCAGGCCAGCCTCGTCATCAAGCCGAGCATTGACCTGTGGAAACTCACGCAGCGCCAGCGCGATCGCCCGGATCAGCAAGGGCAACAAGGTCAGCTTTCCGCGGCTGTCGGCATAGCGCTGATTCATTTGCTCGCGCAGCGCTTCCAAGTCGGTAACGTCCACCTCCTCCACATAGCTGAAATGCGGAATCCGGCGTTTAGATTCCTGCATCTTCTGCGCAATCTTGCGACGCAGGCCGGTGATCTTGATGGTTTCATCTGCCGCAAGCCCGGCGGGGCTCACGCGAGCAGGTCGCGCTGCGCTGGCCCTGGGTTGAGCAGCCGCCAGCTCCAGGTCGGCATGCATGATGCGCCCGCCCAAACCGCTGGGCAGCACCTGACTAAGTTCCAGGCCCAACTCCCAGGCGCGCCGTCGCACCGACGGTGAGGCGATGGGCTTGTCGATTGCGCCCAACGCTTGAGCTTGGTGCGAAGGAGGGGCGGAGGCTGCCACGCTAGTGGCAGCGGCCACAGGCATGGCCACCTTTGCTTGAGTCGGTATCAAAGCCTGGGCCGGCGAAGATGCTGACGCCGGCACTGCTGCGCCCTTAGTTGATGCAGTTGGCGGCGCTTGGCTTGACTCGCCCGCCCCCTCCACCTCAATGCGAATCAACTCCGAGCCCACCCGCATCACCTCGCCCGCCTCGCCGCCCAGGGCGATCACACGACCATGCACGGGCGAAGGGATTTCAACCGTGGCCTTTTCAGTCATCACATCGGCCAGGATCTGATCCTCGCGAATGTCTTCGCCGACCTGAACTCGCCAGGCCACCAACTCCACTTCGACAATGCCTTCGCCGATGTCTGGCATCTTGATGATGTGTTGTCCCATCATGACTCCATCGCACGTTGCAAGGCAGCGGCCACACGGGCCGGGCCTGGAAAATAGTCCCATTCCTGGGCATGGGGATAAGGCGTGTCCCAACCGGTGACGCGCTCGATCGGCACCTCCAGGTGGTAGAAGCAATGCTCTTGCACCAAGGCCACCAATTCGGCGCCAAAACCGCTGGTTCGGGTGGCCTCGTGAACGACCACGCAGCGACCGGTTTTCTTAACCGAGCGAACAATGGCCGCCAGATCCAATGGCCATATCGCGCGCAGATCGATGATCTCGGCATCGATGCCCGTCTCTTTGGCCGCCGCCTCAGCCACATAGACCATGGTGCCGTAGGTGATCACCGTCAGCTCGCGCCCGGGCCTGAAAACCGTCGCCTGATCCAGCGGCAAGCTGTAATAGCCCTCCGGCACCAGGCCTAAGGGATGGCTGGACCACGGGGTAGATGGTCGTTCATGGTGCCCATCAAATGGGCCGTTATAGAGCCGCTTGGGCTCCAAGAAAATCACCGGGTCATCGCACTCGATGGCCGCGATCAAGAGCCCTTTGGCGTCGTAAGGGTTGGTCGGCATCACCGTCCGCAGGCCGCAGACATGGGTGAAAAGCGCCTCTGGGCTCTGGCTGTGCGTCTGTCCACCATAGATGCCACCGCCGCAGGGCATGCGAATCGTCAGCGGCGCGGTGAAGTCTCCCGCCGAGCGGTAGCGCAGCCGCGCGGCCTCGGACACGATCTGGTCCGAGGCCGGATAGAAATAGTCGGCAAACTGGATCTCGGCCACCGGCCGCAGACCGTAAGCCCCCATGCCCACGGCCACACCGACGATGCCGCCCTCGGAGATCGGTGCGTCAAACACGCGCTGGTCGCCGTACTTGGCCTGCAGGCCATCGGTACAGCGGAATACACCGCCGAAGTAGCCCACGTCCTGACCGAAGATCACCACATTGGGGTCCCGCGCCAGCATCACATCCATGGCCGAGCGCAGGGCCTGGATCATGGTCATGGGCACCGCCTTGTCTTGTGCTTCTTTCTCAGTCATTTCCGACCTCCAAAGCGGCGCGCCTCGGCCATTTGCTGCTGCAAATGGGTCGGCATCTCCTTGTAGACATCCTCGAACATCGAGGCAATGCTGGGGATATGGCCATCGGCCAAAGTCCCAAAGGCCTCAGCCTCTTTTTGCGCAGAGATGATCTCGGCTTCCAGTTCCTTGTGCAGCGCCTCGTGCTGCGCCTCAGACCACTCACCCAAATTGAGCAAATGCTGCTTCAGGCGGCCGATCGGATCTCCGAGCGGAAAGCACTGCCACTCGTCGGCCGGTCGGTATTTGGACGGGTCGTCTGAAGTGGAATGCGGGCCGGCCCGATACGTGACCCACTCGATCAGCGTGGGACCCAAATTGCACCGGGCGCGCTCTGCCGCCCATTGAGACACCGCGTAGACCGCTAAGAAATCATTGCCATCCACGCGCAGCGAGGCGATGCCACAACCGCTGCCACGCGCCGCGAAGGTCGTGCCCTCGCCGCCCGCAATAGCTTGGAAGGTGGAGATCGCCCATTGGTTGTTGACCACATTCAGGATCACCGGTGCGCGGTAAACGTGGGCAAAAGTCAGCGCGGTGTGAAAGTCGGACTCCGCCGTGGCGCCGTCGCCGATCCAGCCGCTGGCGATGCGGGTGTCACCCTTGATGGCCGAGGCCATGGCCCACCCCACCGCCTGGATGAACTGGGTAGCTAAGTTGCCGCTGATGCTGAAAAAACCCGCCCGCTTGATTGAGTACATCACCGGCAACTGGCGGCCCTTGAGTGGGTCGCGCTCATTCGACAAGAGCTGGCAGATCATCTCCACCAGCGGCACATCGTCGCGACTCAAAAGCAGGCTTTGCTGGCGATAAGTGGGGAAGCACATATCACCTGCACTCAAGGCCATGGCATGGGCGCTGCCGATCGCCTCCTCGCCCAGGCTTTGCATGTAGAAGGACAGCTTCTTCTGACGCTGCGCAATCAACATGCGGCCATCAAAGATACGGGTCTTGAGCATGGTGCGCAGACCGCGGCGCAGTTGTTCCGGGCTCAGCGCAGGGGCCCAAGGGCCGACGGCCTGCCCTTGTTCATCGAGCACGCGCACCAGGCTATAGGCCAAGTCGGCCGTGTCAACCGCCGCGACATCGATGGCCGGTCGGCGCACTTCGCCAGCAGGAGACAGATGCAGATAGGAAAAATCGGTGTGGCAACCCGGCCGCGCGCTGGGCTCAGGTACGTGCAAACGAAGGCGCTTGCCCGCGGCATTGGGTTCTGAGCTGACAGTCATGCGGCACTCCCGCGCGGATCACGCGCCAAAGATCACATGCTGCGGCACCGGGTGAGGCGCCGCAGCGCATGCGATGAGCGTAGCCGATTCGGCCGATTTCAGTGCTGAGATTGGCGCCCGCAGTTTCCCTTATTCGCGCCGAAAGCCGCTCCGCCGATCAAGTTTGAAATCGAAGCAGGAGCTGAAGTTAGAGCAGAAGTTGGAAAGGGGCTCAGGCCTTGATATTGAGCATCGTGCCGCTGGCTTCCAGCTGGGTCTGCAACATGCGCAGATTGGCCACAAAAGCGTAGGTGTCGGCCTTGCGGGTGGAGCCATCGGCGCCATTGCTTTGCCCCACGGCGGCGGTTTGCAAGAGCTTGGAGCGGGCAGCGTCGGCTTGAGCCACCTCAGATTGAAGTTGCTGGCGCTTGTTGTCAGCCGAGGTTGCGCTGGCCGATGCGGCAGCAGCGCCTTGCGCGGAGGCGCGCAGGCGTTCGTTGACCGACGAGATGCCGGCTAAGGCGGTGGACATACCGATAGACATGATGGCGACGCTCCCGCACTGATGCGATTGCCGACGTGGCAAGGGCTATCTCGGCCACGCAGCCAAGAACTTTAGAAAAGAATTGCAAAAACCTGCCAATTCTTTTCCTCAGCGTGAAAAACGTCGTTTTTGCCTGCCTCGCCGGCCAGTGCTGCCGGGGCTAGGCTGCGGCGGGATCAGCCCGCCAGTTCTTCAAAGCCCCCGGCCGACACGAAGACACGCACACTGTCGCCGCCAGCGGCCTTGGCCTCAGTACAGGCCAGCGCTGCGGCGCCCAGCACGGCGTCAACGGTTTCCAGGCTGTTTTGCAACTGCACCACGCCCAGGCAAGCCTTGACGCGGGTGCGATGCAAGCCCCAGCGCAGTCGGTAGCTGGCCACGCCGGCGCGGATTTTCTCTGCCACGATCTGCGCGTAATGCTGGTCGCAATTGGGCAAGAGCACGGCGAAATGGTCGTCTTCCAGCCGCGCCACGAAGTCGGACGCGCGGATCTTGCTCAGCAGGAGTTGACCCAGGCCGTAGAGAAAATGGTCGCCCACCTCAGCGCCCATGCTGCCGACGATGTCGGTGAATTTGTCGACGTCAATCCACAAGACCGACACCGGCTGCTTGCGCACGCTGCCGACATGCTCGCTGAGGCGGCGCTCGAATTCGCGGCGATTGGCCAGTTCGGTCAGGCTGTCGTGCTTGGCGGTCCAGGTCGGCTGCATGCGCAGGGCGCGGGCGGCCGTGACGTCGTCCAGAATCCACAAGGCCTCGCCGCCGGGATGATCCCAAGCCAGCGGTGTGGCCTGCAAGCGGCCCCAGAAGCGGCTGCCGTCGCGGCGCACATATTCAATCTCTTCGTCGAAGGGCCGCCCGCTGCCGAAGGCTGCGCCCAGGCGCTGCAGAATTGCCACATCCGCTGCGTCCGACACGTGCACACTGCGCACGGCCTGGCCGCTCAGGTCGGTGTCGTCGCCATGACCGAACAGGTGGTTGAACTGTTCGCTGACAGCCTCGAAGTGGCCACTCTTGACGAAGCCCATGGCCAGTGGTGCACGCACCATCAAGGCCTGCATGCGCGCGGCAATCACGTCCGGGCCTGCATCTTGTTTCGTTGTCATCAAATCTCCTTGTCCGATGGACGTCGGCACTAGCTCAGGTGTACCCCGAAACCGGGGAAAAGCCAAGCCAGAACAAATCCTTGAATCAGCACCAATTCACCCCGCCAGATGCTCAAAGTTCCGCCACGCGTACAAATGTTGCAAAGCGCGGCAAACCCTTGGCCGTCAAGCCCCGAAAGCGATAAACCACCGTCGCGCCCACTGCCGGCGGGTCAGCGCGCTGCGCCTCGCTGAAGCCGCTGCCGAGCTTGAACTCCTGCCCTTCCCGGTTACGCACCAGCAAAGCACCCATCAAACCTGCCAGGCGACCAGCACCCGGCAGTTGCGCCAACACCTCCGCTTCTTCGTCATCCTCGGGCTTGAGCTTGAGCAGGACTTCGCTGCGGCCGGTCGAATAAATGGCATCGGCCCGGTGCAAGACCAAGCCTTCCCCGCCAAAACGCACAACCTGGTCCAGGCGAGCGCGCAATTCCGCGGCGCTGCCGACCCGAATCTGCGCCACGGCTTGCAGATTGGCCCAGCGCTGCTCTGCCGCCAAGCTGGCCAAGCGAGCCGCCCTTTGCGCAAAGCTACCGGGCGCGCCGGGCAACTCAAACAGCATGAAGTTCAGGCGTTGCCATTCCTCGTCGATGGGCTGCTGGCGCCGTGCCGTGGCCGAAGCGGCTTCAAACTGGCCGCGAGCCAGCCACAACTCGCCATCCAAAGGCGTGGCGGGAAGCTTGGCAGTGAACCAGGCCGGTGCAGCAATGCGCAGGCCTTTGCGGGTCAAGAGCGCCTGGCCGGTCCAGAAGGCCCGCACGCCGTCCAGCTTTTCGCTGACCAGATAGTCGCCGAGCTGAAGCCGGTTCAAATTGCCGGGCGCGGATTTGGCCCGCAACAGGGCTGGCGCTTCGGCGGAAGCGCCGCCGCTCAGCGCCACCGCCTCGGGCCAGCAGGATGCCGCCAAGAGGGCTTGCACGAAGACACGTTTGCGCATGTGGAGCTCCTGCTCGCGACTGCCTGAGCAATCAGGGCTGACTGGCGGCCATCGCCCCGCGCGCCAACGCTCAATCCAGCGGCGCGATCTGCTCCGCGTAGTCGTACAGCGCGCCGAGGATGGCCTCGCCCCTATCATCCGCCTGCTCGCTGAGCTGATCAATATGCTCAAAAAAGCCGGCCAGGGTTTGCGAGCCGCCGGCACCTTCCACCAAGCGCGCCGTGCGATGGGCCTGCCAGCGCTGTTGCTCGGTCTCGCTCAGGCTGTCCGGGAAGTTGCGGGCGCGAAAGCGGAACACCAACTCGGCTAGGCGCGCGTCGGCAAACACCAGTTTGCCTTCGGCCGCGCGTTGGGCGAGTTGCTCAGCGCTGAGGCCAAGCAAGCGCTGCAGCGTGCGCCGGTCCTCATTGCCGACGAAACCGCCGTACAGGTCTTCATCCACATCGGCCGCGTCCTTGCCGGCCTCGCGCTTGAAGATCGCGCCCCACATCCCGTCCAGCAGATGGGCTTGGGCGCCCAAAACGGCGGCGTGTTGCAGGCCCTGGGCCAGGTCCATGCCCCAGCGCTCAGCCATGGCCGGCGACAAGGTTTTCAAATTGCCAATGACGATGGGCGACTTGTTGATGTGAATCGTCTTGATCGGCAGGCGCGTCAGGCCTTCGGGCAGGTCTTCTTGCTTCACGAACATGCGGGCGCGGATCTGCTCAGCATTGAGCGTCAGCAACTCGGCCGGGTCCTGGGCCAGATCCCAGACGATCAGCTCGTTCTTATTGGTCGGGTGCGGCGCCAGCGGCCAGACCAGAGCCAGGCAGCCACGCTCAACGCCGTACATGCCGGAGATGTGCAGGAAGGGCTTGCCAACGCCAATCTCGGCCCACACCGCCTCCTTCTTGCGCAGGCGCAGGCAGAAGTCGAACAGCTTGGGCTGCGCATTTTTGAGCAAACGGGCCAAGGCGATGGTGGCGCGCACGTCCGACAAAGCATCGTGCGCCGACTCGTGCGCCAAGCCGTTGGCCGCCGTGAGGTGCTCCAGCTTGAAGGACGGGCGGCCGTCCTCGTGCTTGGGCCACTCAATGCCCTCGGGCCGCAGGGCGTAGGCGCAGCGCACCACGTCCAGCAAGTCCCAGCGGCCGCAGTCGTTCTGCCACTCGCGGGCATAGGGGTCGCGCAGATTGCGCCACAGCAGATGGCGGGTGACCTCATCGTCAAAGCGGATGCTGTTGTAGCCCAGGCCGACGGTGCCGGGCTGGGCCAATTCGCCCTCGATGGCGGCGGCGAACTCGTGCTCGGGCACGCCTTGTTCCAAGCAGGTTTGCGGCAGGATGCCGGTCAGCAAGCAAGCCTCGGGGTCGGGCAGAAAGTCCGGCGCGGGCTGGCAGTAAACCATCAGTGGTTCGCCGATTTCGTTCAAGTCGGCGTCGGTGCGCAAACCCGCAAACTGAGCGGGGCGGTCGCGCCGCGGCACACGGCCAAAGGTTTCGTAGTCGTGCCAGTAAAAAGTCATCTCATGCATGGGCGGCACGATACCGCATCCGCGGGCCCCGCCATAGATCAGGATAATGAAGTCTCCATTTACGGCCGAGCCCTTGATGATTCGAATCCCACTGCGGCAAAACTTGCCCCTGCAGCGCCAACATGGCCTGGTCTTGACGAGTGTGTTGTTGATGCTGGCTGGGCTGCTGAGCTTGCTGGTGCTCTTGCTGGCGATTGCCGCCGCCTTCACCTACGCGACCCTGCCCGACCTGGACAACCTCAGCGACTACCAACCCAAGCAGCCGCTGCGCGTGTTCACCGCCGACGGCCAGTTGATGGGCGAGTACGGCGCCGAGCGGCGCCAGTACCTGCCGCTGGCGCAAATCCCCAAGCGCATGCAAGACGCCTTGCTGGCAATTGAAGACACCCATTTCTACGAGCACAGCGGCGTTTACATGCCAGGCATTGCGCGCGCGGTGCTGGCCAATCTGACCGCCTCGCGCAGCCAGGGGGCGTCCACCATCACCCAGCAATTGGCGCGCGACCTCTACCTGACCAAGAAGAAACTCTACAGCCGCAAATTCGTCGAGATCTTGCTCGCCTGGAAGATCGAGGGGCAGCTGAGCAAGGAGAAGATTCTGGAGGTCTATATGAACCAGATCTATCTCGGCCAGCGTGCCTATGGCTTCGAGGCGGCCGCCAGTGCCTACTTTGGCAAACCGCTGCGCGAGCTCAGCATCGCCGAGTCGGCCATGCTGGCCGGCCTGCCGCAGAACCCGGCCTACGCCAATCCGATCAGCAACTTCCCGCGCGCCAAACGGCGCCAGAACCTGGTGCTGGAGCGCATGGCCGATGTGGGCAGCATCAACCAGACCGAGTTGGCCGCGGCCAAGGCCGAGACCCTTCACATTCGCAGCCCGCAAGACAGCCGCCTGCATGCCGAATTCGCCGCCGAAATGGCCCGCCAAGTGGTGTTTGCGCAATATGGTGACGAGGCCTACACCCTGGGCCTGCGGGTGCAGACCAGCGTGTTAGCCGAGCAGCAAACCGCTGCCTACAAAGGCCTGCGTCGCACCTTGCTGGACCTCGAGCGCCGCAAGCCCTATCGCGGCCCCGAAGGCTTTGTGGAGCTGCCCAAGAACGAGGCCGAGCAAGACAGCGCCATCGACCAAGCGCTGGAACAGCACCCCGACAACGACGATCTGCGCGCCGCCGTGGTCTTGCAAGCCAGCCCGGCCAAGGTGGTGGCGGTGCTGCAAAGCGGCGATGAACTGACCGTCAGCGGCGAGGGCCTGCGCTCGGTGCAATTTGCGCTCTCGGGCAAGGCCAAGGCGGCCCAAGCCATTCGGCCCGGCGCCATCATCCGAGTGCTGCGCGGCGCGCCGACCAAGGCCGAGCCGCAAGGGGCCTGGCTGATCGCCCAGGCCCCGGAAGCCGAAGGTGCGCTGGTGGCGGTGGAGCCCGAAACCGGCATGGTGCGCGCCTTGGTGGGCGGCTTTGATTTCGGCCGCAACAAGTTCAACCATGTGACCCAGGCCTATCGCCAGCCAGGCTCCAGCTTCAAGCCCATCGTCTACTCGGCCGCGCTGGAGCAAGGAATTGGCCCCAGCACCGTGGTCGACGATGCCCCGCTCAGCTTTGGCAGCTGGGAGCCCAAGAACTCGGACGGCAAATTCGACGGCCCGATGACGGTGCGCCGTGCCCTGGCCATGTCCAAGAATATGGTCACCCTGCGCATCATGGAGCAAGTGGGCCCGCCCAAAGCGCGCGCCTGGGCGGCGCGCTTTGGCCTGGACGCCGACAAGCAGCCCGACGACCTCACCCTGGCGCTGGGCTCGGGCGGCGCCACGCCGCTGCAAATGGCCAGCGCCTACGCGGTGTTCGCCAATGGCGGCTATCTGCTCAAACCCTTGCTGATCACCCGCATCACCGATGCCAAGGGCGCCGTCTTGTTTGAAGCGCAGCCACCCGCGCTGAGCGAAGACCTGCGCGCCATCTCGGCCCGCAATGCTTTTGTGATGAGCAGCCTGCTGCAAGAGGTGACCCGCAGCGGCACGGCCTCACGCGCCTCCGGCGCCCTGCGCCGCGGCGATGTCTATGGCAAGACCGGCACCACCAACGACGCGGTGGACGCCTGGTTCGCCGGCTTTCAAAAGAACTTGGCCGCCGTGGTGTGGGTGGGTTATGACAACCCGCGCTCGTTGGGCGACCGGGAGTTTGGCGGCGGCCTGGCCCTGCCGGCCTGGATCGACCTGATGAGCGTGGCTTTGAAGAATCAGCCCATCAGCGAAATCAGCGCGCCGGAGCAAGGCCTCATGTATGAGGACGGCGACTGGACCTTCGAGGAGTACGCGGGCGGGGCCGGCGTGCGCTTCATTGGCAGCAGCGAGGCGGCAGCGGCTGCCGCTTCAGCAGCCTCGGCCGCGTCCGCCGCCGCAGCGGCGTCAGCCTTCTGGTCGAGCGTGGCGGCTTCTGCGGCCTTGCCGAGCCCGGGCTCGCGCTAGGAGCCCGGTGCCACTGACTAGCTGGCCGCGCCCGCCAAACCGGCCAGCAATTCACGCTCACGCTGCGAGCTCAGCCCGGCGCGACTGAATTGCTGCTCGGCCTCAGGCAGCGACTGCCACCAGGCCAAGGTATCCGTCACCGTATCGCGCAAGGGCCGCAAGCGCAGGCCCGCCTGCAAAGCGGCCGTATTGCTGCAATGCATGAAACCGGCGTATTCGTGCTCAGGCGGCAACCAAAGCGGCAACTCGTTCCAGGGCTTGACGCCTTGCGCCATCAAGGCGGCGCTGTCGGCCCACACCCAAGCCGGCGCTGCGGCCAAGTCGGCCGCAGCCACGCAGGCGTCGAGCAAATCCTGGCGCGTTACATGTCCGCTCACATGCCCAGGCGTGCCCGCCACATTGAAGCGCCCCGCGAGGCCACGCGAGAGCGCCAGCAAGGCGAACTCGGCCAGGTCACGCGCATCAATGAACTGCAAAGGCTCTTGCGCGGGTGCCGGCACCAGCACCGGCTCGCCCGCTTGGGCGCTGGCAATGCGGGCCGGCCAGTAGGTGAAGCGCTGGGTGGGATCAAAAGGCCCCACCACCAGACTGGGCCGCAGTATCAGCGGCGAGGCGAAGTGCGCGAGCAACGCGGCTTCACAAGCCGCTTTGAGCGGGCCGTAGCTGGCACCGTCGATCACCTCGGTGTCGGGGTCGCTGAGCTGACCCAGCGGCGAATGCTCCGCATTGGGCGCGGCAAAGCTGGCGTAGGCCGAGACGCTGGAGATGTAGAGGTACTGCCCCACCCTGCCCTTGAGCAGCTTGGCCGTGGCCGCCACCTCACGCGGCAGATAGCCGCAGCAATCGAGCACGGCATCCCATTCACCCTCAGCCAGGGCCGAGAGGTCCGCGCGCCGATCACCCAGGCGGCGTGCAAGACCAGGGAACAAAGTGGGCGCCGTCTGACCGCGATGGAAGAGCGTAACTTCATGGCCCTGGGCCACGGCAGCCTCGACCAGATGCCGGCCGACGAACTGCGTCCCACCGAGGATCAGCAGGCGCATCAAATCACTTCTTCTTGACGATCACGCTGCCCACGGAATAGCCCGCGCCGAAGGAGCAGATCACGCCCAGATCGCCCGAGACCAGATCCGCACGATGGCGGTGGAAAGCGATGATGGAACCGGCCGAAGCGGTGTTGGCAAATTCGTCCAGGATCAGCGGGGCCACATCCGAGCCCGCCTCGCCGGCCACCAGCTTCTTGATGATCAGCTGGTTCATGCCCAGATTGGCCTGGTGCAGCCAGAAGCGGCGCACGCCGGTGGGCTGCACATCCACGGTGGCCAGATGGCCTTCAATATGGGCGGCGGCGATGGGCACCACTTCCTTGAACACCTTGCGGCCTTCTTGGCGGAAGGTCTTGTCGCGGGCCAGCGGGTCGCTGTCCTCGGCGCGGTTCATGAAACCGAAGTTGTTGCGGATATTGTTGGAGAACTGGGTCACCAGCTTGGTGCCTACGATCTCCCACTGGTCCTTGGCGGTGGCCAGATCGGCGCGCTCGATGATGACGGCGGTGCAGACATCACCAAAGATGAAATGGCAGTCGCGGTCACGCCATTCAAGGTGAGCTGAGGTGATCTCGGGGTTGATCATCAGCACGCATTTGCTGGCACCCGAGCGCACGGCGTTATAAGCCTGCTCCAGCGCGAAGGTGGCCGAGGAGCACGCCACATTCATGTCAAAGCCGTAGCCGCCCGCACCCAGTGCTTGCTGAATTTCCACGGCCATGGCCGGGTAGGCGCGCTGCATATTGGCGCTGGCGCAGAACACCGCGTCGATATCGCTGGCCTGCTTGCCGGCTTGCGCCAGGGCTTGCTGAGCGGCCTGGACGGCGATCTCGGCCATCAGGGAGATTTGATCGTCGGGCCGCTCTTTGAAGCGCGGGTACATGCGGGTGGGATCCAGCACGCCGTCTTTTTCCAGCACATAGCGCTGCTTGATGCCGGACGCTTTTTCAATGAACTCGACGCTGGAATGCACCAAAGGCTGGCGCTTGCCCGCCGCGATGGCTTCAGCATGCTCGGCGTTTTGCAAGTCCACATAGGCGTTGAAGGCTTGCACCAGCTCGGCATTGCTGATGGTGTAAGGCGGCTGGTAGAGGCCGGTGCCGCTGATGACGACTGAATGCATGGACGTTCCTGACGGGAAAAGAATTTGGGCAATAGCTCGCAAGTTTAGCGGCTGGGCTCGTCCGCAGCCCGTCTGCCCTTCGCCCTGGGCCCCGGCCATTGACCCGGGCTTCGCGTAGAATCGGCTACCGGGCCCAAATATTGGTGTCCGGTTTTTTGTGGCCGGACCTCCAAGTCAAGCGCTCGCAGCCCAGGTGGTGCACTGCTTGCAACGCACCCCAATATGCGAACTTGGAAGCTTCCATGGAAATCTTCGACTACGACAACATCCTCCTGCTGCCGCGCAAATGCCGCGTTGAAAGCCGCAGCGAGTGTGACACCTCAATGGCCTTCGGCCCACGCCGCTTCAAGCTGCCCGTGGTGCCCGCCAATATGAAAACGGTGGTGGATGTGCCCATCACCGAATGGTTGGCCGCCAACGGCTATTTCTACGTGATGCACCGCTTCGACCTGGACAATGTGGCTTACGCCAAGTCCATGCGCGACAAGGGGCTCTTCGTCTCGATCAGCTCGGGCGTCAAGGCAGAGGACTACGCCGTCATCGACCGCCTGGCCGCCGAGGGCGTGGGCGCCGACTACATCACCATCGACATCGCTCACGGCCATGCCGACAGCGTGCAGCGCATGATCGGCCACATCAAGCAGCGCCTGCCCAACACCTTCATCATCGCCGGCAATGTGGGTACGCCCGAAGGCGTGATCGACCTAGAGAACTGGGGCGCCGACGCCACCAAGGTCGGCATCGGCCCGGGCAAGGTCTGCATCACCCGCTTGAAGACGGGCTTTGGTACGGGCGGCTGGCAACTCTCGGCGCTGAAGTGGTGCGCCCGCGTCGCCACCAAGCCCATCGTGGCCGACGGCGGCATTCGCCACCATGGCGACATTGCCAAGAGCGTGCGCTTTGGCGCCGCCATGGTCATGGTGGGCTCCTTGTTCGCCGGCCATGAAGAGTCGCCCGGCAACACAGTGGAAGTTGATGGCAAGCTGTTCAAGGAGTACTACGGCTCCGCCAGCGACTTCAACAAGGGCGAGTACAAGCATGTGGAAGGCAAGCGCATCCTGGAGCCGGTGAAGGGCAAGCTGGCCGACACCTTGCGCGAGATGCAAGAAGACGTGCAGAGCTCGGTCTCCTACTCGGGCGGCACCAGCTTGGCTGACCTGCGCAAGGTCAACTATGTGGTGTTGGGGGGGGAGAACGCGGGAGAACATTTGTTCATGTGATGGACGGGCGCAGCCCGGGCGTCACATGAGCGCGTCAGCGCGAAGCCCGCGTTCCGGCGCAGCCAAAACGCCGGGGAACACCTCTTCATGTAAGAGAGCAGCCTCGCGCCGGCGTTTCGGCGCAGCCAAAACGCTGGCGAGCATCGGTTCTTTTAGCGGAACTGACTGGGTCCAGCGTTTCGGCGCAGCCAAAACGCCGGCGAGCATCACGCAGAACAAAAAAAGGGGCGCTTCACAGCGCCCCTTTCGCTTTCTCAAGCCACTGAACCGATCACAGCGTCGGGTAGTCGGTATAGCCCTTGGCACCCGGCGTGTAGAAAGTGCTGGCGTCCGGCGCATTGAGCGCGGCACCGGCCTTAAAGCGGGCTGGCAGATCGGGGTTGGCCAAGAAGCCCGTGCCAAATGCAACTGCATCCAGTTGACCAGCGGCGAGCGCCTGTTGCGACTCCTCGAGGCCGTAGCCCATATTGCCGACCAGTAGGCCCTTGTAGTGGGCGCGGGCGGGGCTCATCACATCACCCTTTTGCGCCTGGAAGAAGTCCGAGCGCATCACGTGCAGATAAGCCAGCTTGTAGCTGTTCAGGCGCTCGGCCAGGAAGCTGATCAAGGCGACCGGGTCGCTGTCAATCATGCTGTTGTAGCTATTCAGCGGCGACAAACGCAGGCCCACGCGGTCGGCGCCAATGGCGGCGGTGACGGCATCCAGCACCTCGAACAAGAAGCGGGCGCGGTTTTCCAAGGAGCCGCCGTAAGCGTCCGTGCGCTTGTTGGCGCCGTCGCGCAGGAACTGGTCGATCAAATAGCCGTTGGCGCCATGCACCTCCACGCCGTCAAAACCGGCGGCGATGGCATTGCGCGCCCCTTGGGCATAAGCCGCCACCAGAGCCGGGATCTCATCCAGGCGCAACTCGCGCGGCAGCGCATTGGGCAGCTTGCCCTGGGGGGTGTGAACCTCGCCGTCGATGGCGATGGCGCTGGAAGAGACGTTTTCCTGACCGTCATTCATGGCCGGATGTGCGGCGCGGCCGGCGTGCCAAATCTGCATGAAGATGCGGCCACCCTTGGCGTGCACGGCAGCCGTGACCTGCTTCCAGGCCTCGATTTGCTCCTGCGAGTAGATGCCGGGTTCGGAAATAAAGGCCGAAGTGCCGGGGGCGACCATGGTGCACTCGGTGATGACTAGGCCAGCGCTGGCACGCTGGGCGTAGTACTCCGCCATCAAGGCATTGGGCATGTGGCCGGCATCGGCGCGGGTGCGCGTCAGCGGCGCCATCAACATGCGGTTGGGCAAAGTCAAAGCACCGGCTTGCAAGGAACTGAACAACATGGTTGGACCCTATCGAAGAAATTTTGAATGGAGAAGATTGGGCAAGGCTTTGCGTTTGCAAGCTTGCATGCCGCGGAAGTTAACACCCGTAGAAATGGCCCTCAAGGGCCACGGGCTCGAAAAAATGACGTATAGCGCCGGCGTGCTAATGCTGGCCTTGCCTTGTTTCATCGTGCTTCATCAAGCTTCAAACCCGCAATGCGGCCCAATTTTCGATTTGCAAGCGCATACCTAGCCCGATGCACCGCCTGCCGCAGCAACTGGCGCCGCAGCGCCCACCTACAATCCGGCGCTATCTATCCTCAAGCAACATCCTACGCGGTCCACGCCGCTGCAGACCCCCTATGACCGAACTCGCCAAATCGTTTGAGCCCGCCGCCCTTGAAGCCCATTGGGGCCCGCTGTGGGAGGCCAAAGGCCTCTACAAGCCCACGCTGGACGTCACGCGCGAGTCCTTCAGCATTCAGCTGCCGCCGCCCAATGTGACTGGCACGCTGCACATGGGCCACGCCTTCAACCAGACCATCATGGACTCGTTGACGCGCTACCACCGCATGCTGGGCCACAACACCCTGTGGGTGCCCGGCACCGACCACGCCGGCATCGCCACCCAAATCGTGGTGGAGCGGCAACTGGCCGACAAGGGCGCAGAAGGCGCCAAGACCCGCCACGAGCTGGGCCGCAAGAACTTTGTCGCCCGCATCTGGGAGTGGAAAGAAGAGTCAGGCAACACCATCACCGGCCAGATGCGCCGCATGGGTGACTCAGTGTCATGGGAACACGAGTACTTCACCATGGACGAGAAGCTCTCGAGCGTGGTGACCGAGACCTTTGTGCAACTCTTTGACGAAGGCCTGATCTACCGCGGCAACCGCCTGGTCAATTGGGATCCGGTGCTCAAGTCCGCCGTTTCTGACCTGGAAGTCAATAGCGAAGAGGAAGACGGCTTCCTCTGGCATATCCGCTACCCAATAGCCGACGGCAGCGGCGATTTGGTGGTGGCCACCACCCGCCCCGAAACCATGCTGGGCGATGTGGCCGTGATGGTGCATCCGGAAGACGAGCGCTACACGGCCCTGATCGGCAAACAAGTCACCCTGCCCCTGTGCGACCGGACCATCCCGGTGATCGCCGACGACTATGTGGACCGAGCGTTTGGCACCGGCGTGGTCAAGGTCACGCCCGCGCATGACACCAACGACTATGCGGTGGGCCAGCGCCATGATCTGCCGATGATTGGCGTGCTGACCCTGGACGCCAAGATCAACGACAAGGCGCCCGAGGCTTATCGCGGCTTGGACCGTTTTGTCGCACGCAAGAAGATCGTTGCCGACCTGGAAGCGCAAGGCTTTTTGGTGGAAGTCAAAAAGCACAAGCTGATGGTGCCGCGCTGCGAGCGCACCGGCCAGATCATCGAGCCCATGCTGACCGATCAGTGGTTCATGGCCATGAACAAGCCCGGCAAGAATGGCAGCAGCATCGCCCAAGGCGCCATCGACGCGGTGGCCAGCGGCGATGTCAAGTTCTTCCCCGAGCAGTGGATCAACACCTACAACCACTGGATGGGCAATATCCAGGACTGGTGCATTTCGCGTCAGCTCTGGTGGGGCCATCAGATCCCGGCTTGGTACGGCCAAGGCGGCGAGATGTTCGTGGCGCGCAACGAAGACGAAGCCAAAGCCAAGGCCGCAGCAGCCGGCTACACCGGCACGCTGACGCGCGACGAAGACGTGCTGGACACTTGGTACAGCTCCGCCCTGGTGCCCTTCTCCACCCTGGGCTGGCCGGCCAAGACGCTGGAGCAGGACTTGTTCCTGCCCTCCACCGTGCTGGTCACGGGTTACGACATCATCTTCTTCTGGGTCGCCCGGATGATCATGATGACCAAGCACTTCACCGGCAAGGTGCCCTTCAAGCATGTCTACATCCACGGCCTGGTGCGGGACTCGCAAGGCCAGAAGATGAGCAAATCGGAAGGCAATGTGCTGGATCCGGTGGACCTGATTGAAGGCGTGGATCTGGACCGCCTGGTGGCCAAATCCACCATGGGTCTGCGCCGGCCCGAAACCGCCCCCAAGGTGGCCGCCCGGGTGAAGAAGGAGTTCCCCGAAGGCATGCCCGCCTACGGCGCCGATGCCCTGCGCTTCACCATGGCCAGCTACGCATCGCTGGGCCGCAATATCAATTTCGACACCAAGCGCTGCGAAGGCTATCGCAACTTCTGCAACAAGCTCTGGAACGCCACCCGCTTTGTGCTGATGAACTGCGAAGGCCAAGACTGCGGCCTGATGGAGCACAGCAAGGAGCAATGCGCGCCCGGCGGCCAAGCCCATGGCTACCTGAACTTCAGCCAGGCAGACCGCTGGATCAGCTCCGAACTGCAGCGCGTTGAAATGGCCGTGGCACAGGGCTTTGCGGAGTACCGCCTGGACAATGTGGCCAACGCCGTCTACTCCTTCGTCTGGGACGAGTATTGCGACTGGTATCTTGAAATCGCCAAGGTGCAAATCGCCCAGGGCGATGAAGCCCAGCAGCGCGCCACCCGCCGCACCCTGATCCGCGTGCTGGAAACAGTGCTGCGCCTGCTGCACCCCATCGCCCCCTTCATCACCGAAGAGCTGTGGCAGACCGTGGCGCCGGTGGCCGGCCGCAAGGCGGCTGAGGTGGAAAGCTACCTCGTCAACGCGGCCTACCCGCAGGCTCAGCCCGAACGCATCGACGCGGTGGCCGATGCCTGGGTCGCTTCCCTCAAAACCGTGGTGGGCACCTGCCGCAGCCTGCGCAGCGAGATGAACCTGCCAGCCTCGGACCGCGTGCCGCTGTTGGTGGGCGGCGATACCCGCTTCCTGCGCGAGGCAGCGCCATTCCTGAAGGTGCTGGCCAAGCTCAGCGAGGTCAAGATCTTCGACGACGAAGCCGCCTTCTCGGCCGCCAGCGCCGCCGCGCCAGTGCTGGTGCATGGCGATGCCCGCCTGGCCTTGCATGTGGAGATCGATGTGGCCGCCGAAACCGCGCGGCTGACCAAGGAAGTGGCCCGCCTGGAGGGCGAGGTGATCAAGGCCGAAGCCAAGCTCGGCAATGAGAGCTTTCTGGCGCGCGCGCCCGCCGCCGTGGTGGCGCAGGAACGTCAGCGCATCAGCGAGTTCAGCGCCACCGTCGTGCGCCTGAAAGCGCAGCTGGCTCAGTTGGCACTTCAAGCGAAGTAGGCGTCGTCAGGTCCCGGCTGCGGAACTCTGCAGCCGGCTCTGGCGCCGCGGCCAGCATCTCATCGATGCGCCGCGCCACGCCCCAGGCCGCGCGGGTTCGCGATTCACGCGTCGTGCCCGCCAGCCGGGGCGTCACCTGCAAGCTGGCCACCCCGTGCAGGGGTCGGCCAGGCTCTTGCAAGCCGGGCTCCAGGCTATCCAGCCAAGCCGCCAGGATGCGGCCGCTGGCCATGGCGTCTGCCAAAGCCGCATCGTCAATCAAAGCAGAGTGGCCAATGCTCACCAGCACCTGATTGGCCTTCGCAAAGCTCAACACCCGCTCCCCCAGCAAACCACGGTAGCGCGGGAAATAGGCCAACTGCACGCTGACGCCATCGCTCTGGCTCATCAGATCACGAAGCGGCAAAGGCTCGATGCCCCACTGCGCCCACAGCGGGTCGCTCTGATGCAAGCTGGGGTCATAGCCCACCACGCGGGTACCAAAAGCCGGTAGCAACTGACCCAACATGCGCGCCGCTGAAGTCATGCCAATTAAGCCAATCGTGGCGCAGCCCAGCTCGCGCCCGACCCACATGCCCTCGCTGGACTGCACTGGCACGCGCCGTAGCAGACTCAGCAAAGCCGCGATGATGAATTCAGCCTCGGCATTGCCGGTGGCCGTGGCACTGCGGATCACCTCCACGCGCGCGGCGCGGCAGGCTTCATGATCGATGTTTTCACCGCCCGCACTCATTCGCCCCAAGACGCGCAGCCGCGGCGCGGCGCGCAGCAGGCTCGCGTCCACCGCCACGCTGGGCGGCAGAATCAAAGCCCGTGTGCTGTGCAATGCATCCCGCAGGGCCGCCGACTGACCCACCAACTCAGGCGCAAACCGCACATTCTGCCGCTCAGACAGCCATTGCAGGACTTCGGTCTCCAGCGGCTCAAGAATCAGCAAACTCATGTCACGGCGCAATGTTGTAATGCCAGCGAACCCGAAAATCTGCATGCCACAATGCTCGCGTTGAATCCATGGTTTCGGGCATCAGGCACTAAGCAGTCAGAAGTCAGCATCAATATTTGAGTGATAGAAAGTACAGGGATATGGCAATCAGATCAGCAGCAAGTTCAGGTGTCACTAAAGCTATCTTTCCGGTTGCCGGCCTCGGCACCCGCTTCCTGCCGGCCACCAAGGCACAACCCAAAGAAATGCTGCCGGTGGTGGACAAGCCCTTGATCCAGTACGCCGTGGAAGAAGCCTATGCCGCTGGCGTGCGCGAGATGATTTTCGTCACCGGCCGCCACAAGCGGCCGATCGAAGACCACTTTGACATGACTTTCGAGTTGGAGGTAGCCCTCGAACAGGCGGGAAAGGCAGAATTGCTCGAAGTTGTCCGTTCCGTGAAGCCCGACGACATGGAATGTGTCTATGTACGACAGGCGCAAGCGCTTGGACTGGGCCACGCCGTCTTGTGCGCTCAGCGTCTGGTTGGCAATGAGCCTTTCGCCGTGCTGCTGGCCGACGACTTGATGGTGGGCCCGAGCAATGGCCGGCCGGTGCTGGCGCAGATGGTGGAACAGTTCATGGACTGGCGCGCCTCCATCATCGCGGTGCAGGAAGTGCCTGCCGAGCACACTCGGCGTTATGGCATCGTGGCCGGCACCCAAGTCAATGAGCGGGTGATGGACGTCAGCCGCATCGTGGAGAAGCCCTCGCCGGAAGATGCCCCCTCGCGCATGGCCGTGGCGGGCCGCTACATCCTCACGCCCGGCGTCTTCCACGAAATCGCCAATCAGCCGCGTGGCGTGGGCGGCGAAATCCAACTCACCGATGGCATTGCCGGCCTATTGCGCCGCGAAAAAGTGTTTGCCTACGCCTACGAAGGCAAGCGCTATGACTGCGGCAGCAAGGAAGGTTTCTTGCAAGCCAATGTGGAACTGGCCCTGGCCCACCCGCAACTGGGCGCTGGCTTCCGCGACTTCTTGCGTGGACTCGACATCTGATCAACTGGCGAGTTAGCCAACAAAAAAGGGTCGTGAATTCACGACCCTTTTTTTATGCTCCTGCACAGTGCTGGCATTCAAAGCTGGCACTCAGCACCGAACCTCATCACCAGCAGCAGCGCGCTTTTTTAGCGCCGCTTGAGCACGTGAATGAACTCAGCCTCTTCGGTCGACTGATCGACCAGCTCATTACCAGTCTGGCGCGCAAAAGCCTTGAAGTCGCGCAGCGAGCCGGGGTCGGTGGACACCACTTTCAGCAGTTGGCCGCTTTCCATCTCAGCCAAGGCTTTTTTGGCCTTCAAGATGGGCAAGGGGCAGTTGAGGCCCCGGGTGTCGAGTTCTTTGTGTACGTCCATCGCTCTATTTTAGACTTTGCATGAGCAAGCGACCGAGGCTCAAATCAGAGCCGCCCCGCCAGCAAGATTCAGGATTCCATCCACTGCGGCGTGATGCCCTTCGAACGCAACCAAGTCGCCAAGGCCTGCCCCGTGCCTTGCGGCCAGCAGCGCAGCTTCTCAGGCGCGATCAGCTTGTACTCAGCCAACTCGGGCGAGAGTGTGATCTCGCCTCGCGCCTGCGCATGGTAGGCCACGATGAGTTGGTTCTTGCGTTGGAAGTCCCAGACGCCGAGCAGATTCAAGGCATCGACTCGCAGTGAGGTCTCCTCGGCAATCTCGCGCCGCAAGCCCTCTTCCGGCGTTTCACCCGCTTCCATGAAGCCGGTGATCAAGCCGAAGAAACGGCCCGGCCAGGCCGCGTTGCGCGCCAGCAAGACCTGACCCTCGCGGTCCACACACTCGATCACGGCCGCCAGCACCGGCGTGGGATTATTCCAATGGGTGAACTCACACTGCGGGCAACGCAGCCGCGTTTTCGGCCCACCGTCTTCCTCTCTGGCCAACCAGGCCAGTGCGGCAGCGCACTGCGGGCAATAACGATAGCTGGCGTCTGGCGTATCCATGCTCAGGCCGGGAACACGCCGGTAGACAAGTAGCGATCACCGCGATCACAGACCACGAACACGATGGTGGCGTTCTCAACCGAACGTGCCAATTGCAGAGCCACCCAGCACGCACCCGCCGCCGAGATGCCGGCAAACAAGCCTTCTTCGCGCGCCATTTGCCGGGCCATGTCCTCGGCATTTGCCTGACTGACCAGCACCAACTCATCTACAGACTGCGGCTGATAGATCTTGGGCAAATAGGCTTCGGGCCACTTGCGGATGCCAGGAATCCGCGAGCCCTCAGCCGGCTGCGCGCCGATGATGCGAATGTCAGCGCTTTGCTCCTTCAAATAGCGGGAGACTCCGGTGATCGTGCCGGTCGTGCCCATGGCACTGACGAAGTGAGTGATGCGCCCGCCGGTGTCGCGCCACAACTCAGGACCGGTGGTCTCGTAATGAATGCGGGGGTTGTCCTCGTTCGCGAACTGATCGAGTACCTTGCCCTTGCCATCGCGCTGCATTTGCTCAGCCAGATCGCGGGCATATTCCATGCCGCCGGACCGCGGGGTCAGGATCAGCTCTGCACCATAGGCCTTCATGGTTTGGGCGCGTTCGATGGAGAGGTCTTCCGGCATGATCAAAATCATGCGGTAGCCGCGAATCGCAGCGGCCATGGCCAGCGCAATCCCAGTGTTGCCCGACGTCGCCTCAATCAAGGCATCACCGGGCTTGATCTCGCCACGCTCTTCGGCGCGCCGGATCATGCTGATGGCTGGGCGGTCTTTCACCGAGCCGGCGGGGTTGTTGCCTTCCAGCTTGGCCAGCACCACATTGCCGCGCGCGGCGATCTCGGGGCTGATCAGTCTTTGCAGCCTGATCAGGGGTGTGTTGCCAATGACATCTTCCAGAGTCTGGTACTTGGGGGCGCTTGTGTTCTTGCTCATGCCAAGCATTGTGTCAGTCAATTTAGAAATTTTCTTGAGAGTGCTTTAAAAGCATGGCATAATCATGTGCTTCAGCAGCAATGCTTCTGACCGGTCAGCCCCGATGGCGGAATCGGTAGACGCAGGGGACTCAAAATCCCCCGCCGCAAGGTGTGCCGGTTCGAGTCCGGCTTGGGGCACCAAACGCAGTATTAAGTTAATACTGAAGACCGTTGGAAGTCGCTGCGCTGAATCAAGGCAATAAGCCACCCTGGTTTTACCAGAGGTGGTTTTTTTGCGTCTGGATTTGGGCCCGAGCTAGGCTGCCGTCACGCCCCGCGGCATACCCCGCACTTGCGCTAACGCAAGCCGCCCAGGTCATTTTCATGTTGCGCTTACACTCTGCGAATCGCAACGATGCTATGCCGGCTCACGCCAGCCGCAAGCAGCCAGAGAACAGACTTCATGCCCCCGATCCCCTCGGTAACCAAAGCCTTCATGTTGGCCTGCGTCGGCCTCTACTGTGTGTTCTATCTGGTGCCCGGCCTACGCCCATGGTTTGAGCTCTGGCCCCTGATGTCGGGCAACTTCATGCCTTGGCAGGTTTTGAGCTATGCCTTCATGCATGGCAGCGAGTGGCATCTCTTCTTCAATATGCTGGGCCTGTGGATGTTCGGCTCGGAGTTGGAGCGTGTCTGGGGCGCCAAGCGTTACACCCATATTCTGTTGGCCAGCACTTTGGCTGCTGCCTTGGTGCAGTTGCTGGTGACCTTCTTGATGGGCTCGATGGCGCCTACGGTCGGTGCGTCCGGCGCTTTGTTCGGGCTGCTGCTCTCCTTCGGCATGCTGTTCCCGGACCGCATCATCGTCCCGCTGTTCCCGCCCATCCCCATGAAGGCCAAGTACTTTGTGGCCATCTTCGGCGCGCTGGAGTTGCTGCTGGGCGTTTTCAATAACGGCGGAGGCGTGGCTCACTTCGCCCACCTGGGCGGCATGTTGGGCGCTTGGCTCTTGATTCGTTACTGGCGCACGCCTCGGCGGCGTTAATGGGCTTTGACCAAAGCCATTCCAGGCCCGGTCAAGCTTTAAGCCAACAAACCATCCTGCGGCAGCGGATAGCGCAGACGCAGCCCTAACTCCGATTTCAAGCGGTGGTTGATCAGGCGCCGCGACTCACTCAAAAAACTCATCTGCATCGGCGACAGCAACTCTTTGGCTTCGGCGCGGCTAACACGCGGAGGCTTAGCTAAGCCGCACAAATCAGCCGCCAAGTCAAAGTAGTCGCCCATCAAAAGCTCGCTGTCATCGCAGACATGCACCAAGCGCTGCGGCCGGCCCTGAAAGAGTGCTCTGACGCAAGCACGTGCCAAATCATCGGCGTGGATATGGTTGGTGTAGACATCATCCTCACGCCGCAGCACTGGTGTGCCGCGCTTCAGGCGGTCGCGCGGATGGCCGCCAACACGGTCCGAGGCATAAATGCCAGGAACTCGCAACACCGTCATCGCCACGCCAAAGCCTCGTCCGAACTCGCGCAATTGCCGCTCGGCATCAACCCGGCGCTGCGCGCGATCGCTGGCCGCTGCGGTCGGTCGAGTCTCATCAAAACGCTGGCCCTGGCAATCGCCGTAGACGCCACTCGTGCTGGCGTAAACCAAGCGAGTCGGCAAGCTTCTGCGGGCGAGCGCCTGCAGCAAATTGCGCGTACGCAGATCGCGGCTGCCGAGTGCGGCCGGTGGCGCCAGATGCAGCACGCGATCCGCCCAGCCAGCCAAACGCCGCAAGGTCTCGGGTTGATCCAGATTGCCAAGCACCGGAATGGCTCCGGCTGCGCGCAAGCTCGCATGGCGATCCGGGCTGCTGCTCAAGGCCATCACGTGCCAATGCTGGGGGAGCAAACGCAAGACACGCAGACCGACATCACCGCAGCCGACGATCAAAAGCCGAGGTGCAGAGGACGGCGCAGGCTTGGCTCGTGAATCCCGGCAAAAGGATGAGGACTTGGTCTTGAAAGGCATGCGCAGCGCTCAGGCAAAATAGCGCACCAGTTTACGGTCCGGCTTGAGCGCAAGTCTCATGCCGGACCGCTTTCTTTGCTGCAATGCATTCCCCAAGATCGACGCCATGAATTTTCAAATCACTGTGCAACCCAGCGGCCGCGCCTTCGAAGTCGAGCGCGATGAAACGATTTTGGGCGCCGCCATTCGCGGCGGCATCGGCCTGCCCTACGGCTGCCGCGACGGCGCCTGTGGCTCCTGCAAGAGCCGCCTGCTGGAGGGGCGTGTGATTCACGGCGCCCATCAGCCCAAGACCCTGACCGAGGCCGAAGAGGCCGACGGCCTGATCCTGACCTGCTGCGCCACGCCGCAGACCGACTGCGTGCTGGAAGCCCGCACGGTGCCTGGCGCGGGCGAGTTCCCCGTGCTCAAGCTGCCCAGCCGCGTGTTGAGCATGAGCCGACCCAGCGTTGACGTCGCCATCATCAAGCTGCAACTGCCCGCCACGCAGAACTTCCAGTTCCATGCCGGCCAGTATGTGGAATTCATCTTGCGCGACGGCGCGCGCCGCAGCTACAGCATGGCCAATGCGCCGCACAACCTTGGCACGCCGGCCGCCATCGAACTGCATATCCGCCACATGCCCGGCGGCAAGTTCACCGATCATGTGTTCGGCACGATGAAAGAGAAAGACATCCTGCGCATGGAAGGCCCTTTCGGCAGCTTCTTCCTGCGCGAGGACAGCGACAAACCCATCGTCTTGCTGGCCAGCGGCACCGGTTTCGCGCCGATCAAGGCCATCATCGAACGCATGCAACACCTGGGCCTGACGCGCCCCACCACCCTGTACTGGGGCTGCCGCAGCAAGGCAGATCTGTATCTGCACGACTGGGCCCTGCAGGCGGCTGCCGATATGCCTCACCTGACTTATGTGCCGGTGCTGTCCGAAGCCAAGCCCGAGGACGACTGGCAAGGCCGCAGCGGCTTTGTGCACCAGGCGGTGATGAGCGACCTGCCCGACCTGTCTGGCCACCAGGTCTATGCCTGCGGCGCACCCATCGTGGTGGAGTCGGCTCAGCGCGACTTTGTCGCCCTGTGCGGCTTGCCAGCGGACGAGTTCTACGCCGACTCCTTCACCTCGGAAGCCGACAAGCACGCCGCTTGAGCGACTTCACTTCTTTGACGTTTTCCGGAAGTTGTCGTCCATGATGTTTGAACCGCCCTACGCATCGGCTGAAGCGTTCTCAGAAGAGCTGCGCTCCGATGGCCACACCGTGCTGGCTCCAACAAGCCTGCCTGCAGCCATCGGCCTGAGCAGCAGCGAGTTGGACCGCCTCAAGCCCTTCTGGCAAGACCTGCCTGCCGATGCCTATCTGCGTGACGGTGGCCGTTACCGTTTCCGCCGCCATGCCTGTTTTGTAGCCGAGGGTTCGCAGTTGACGCAAGCGCCTCACCGTGCGCATTGGCAGCCGCTGGACTACAACGCCTTGCACGGCGGCATTGATCGCTGGTTCGCGCCGATGGAGCCGGCCATGCTGGCTGACCCCGCTTGGTCGACGCTGCTGCTGAGCTTGGCCCGCATTACGTCGGCGCTGAAGGGTAAGCCGGCGGATCAGGCCTGGTTCATCGAAGCCCATCAATTCCGCATCGACACCACCGACGGCATTGGCCGCCCCACGCCCGAAGGCGCACACCGCGATGGCGTCGACTTGGTGGCCGTGATGCTGGTAGATCGCCAAGGCATCAAGGGCGGTGAGTCGCGCGTCTTCGAGGCCCAAGGGCCGCAGGGCCAGCGCTTCACTATGGGCGCACCCTGGACCCTGCTGCTGCTGGACGATGAGCGTGTGATTCACGAAACCACGCCGATTCAGCCCGTTGCCGAGCGCGGCTGGCGCGACACCCTGGTCATCACCTTGCGCGCTGGCGGCTTCCAGTCCTCGTAATCCAGCGCTCATAAATTACACTGCCGGCACCCACTCGCCACAAGCGAAGGGGCCGCAAGAGGCGCTTTCGCCTCTTTTTGCATCCGCATCACAAGTGCCAACTCGACATTCATGAACGCTCATACCGACCTTGCCCGCGCCATTGCCGCGGCGCCCGCCTCCTCCATCCCCTCCTCCTTGTTCGGCCTGCCTGGCCAAGCCCCGCATGAGCGCGTGCTGCTGGCCGCCGACGAGCAGACCGGCCTGAAAGCCATCCTGGCTGTGCACAGCACCGCCCGTGGCCCCGCCTTCGGTGGCTGCCGCTTCTGGACTTATGACAACGAGCTGGCTGCGCTGAACGACGCCCTGCGTCTGTCGCAAGGCATGAGCCTGAAGAACGCCCTGGCTGACCTGCCCTTCGGCGGTGGCAAGGCTGTCATCATCAAGCCGGCGGGCAACTTTGACCGCCCTGCCCTGTTCGCCGCCTTTGGCCGCGCTGTCGAGTCCCTGCAAGGCGCTTACATCACCGCCGAAGACGTGGGCACCACCACGGCCGACATGCTGGGCATGCAAGCCCAAACGCAATATGTCAGCGGCATCCCGCGCGCCGGCGCCTTCGGTGGCGACCCCAGCCCCAAGACCGCTTGGGGCGTATTTGTGAGCATCCAAGCGGGTGTGCGCCTGCACCTGGGCCGCGAGTCCCTGCAAGGCGTGCGTGTGGCCCTGCAAGGCCTGGGCGCCGTGGGTTGGCACCTGGCCGAGTTCCTGCACAAGGCTGGCGCGAAGCTGGTGGTGGCCGATGTGGACGCCGCCAAAGTGGCGCGCGCCCAAGCTGAGCTGGGCGCCCAAGCCGTGGGCGTGCTGGAAATCCTCAGCGCCGATGTGGACGTGCTGGCGCCTTGCGCCCTGGGCGCTTCGCTGAATACGCAAACCGTGCCCACCATTCGCGCCAAGCTGATCGCCGGCGCCGCCAACAATCAGCTGGCCACTGTGGCCGACGGTGATGCCCTGCAGCAGCGCGGCATCTGCTATTTGCCCGACTATCTGGTCAATGCCGGTGGCATCATCAGCGTGGCACGCGAGTACCGCAACGAGGGCGAAGAAACCGCTGTGATGGCCGAAGTCAGCCGCATCGGCGATCGCGTGGCCGAGTTGCTGGACCGCGTCAAATCGGGCGGCTCCACCCCGGCTCGCGTGGCCGACGACTGGGCTCGCTCCAAGCTCGTCAAGCCCGTCTGAGTCTGATCACACTCAGGCACAAAAAAAGGCAGCCTGCGGGCTGCCTTTTTTCTTGGGCCAGAAGGGCATCAAGCCCCTCACCCATCAGCTTTACTCACCCAGATAAGCCGCGCGCACCTTCGGGTCATTGAGCAAGCTCATGCCCTCCCCGCTCATGGTGACTTCGCCGGACTCCATCACATAGCCGCGGTT